>URVB01000023.1 GCA_900551075.1 uncultured Blautia sp.
CCCACACAATCCCCCCTTCCCCCCGCCAATTCCTGTGCAACCTTATCCATAAAGATAATACAGTGGGGATTGCCCACAGTCAGGCAGGTAGCCCTGTATTCTTTTTCATGGAAGGTGAATGTTTCGTTAAGGACCTCACGGATTTCTCCCGTTACGGGAATTTCCCCGGAAATAAAGGATGCCTTGCCCATTTTCACACGGAACTCCGTCGCACGGCTGTTCAGGCATTCCACCTCAATGGAGCCGGACAGCGTCTCGATACTGAATTTCTTCTCTGTCACATATTCATGATCCATAAGATATTTGGCAAAAATCCTCACACCATTCCCGCTGATAGCAGACTCGCTTCCATCGGAATTGTAAATGTGCACGCCCATTTTGCCATTGATCTCAACCGGACCATACAGCACACCGTCCGCGCCCAGCCCAAATCCTCTCTGACACATCAATGCAATTTTCTTTCCCATTAGCTGTACACGATTTTTATTCGGATCCAGAATCAGGTAATCATTTCCCAGACCCTGGTATTTCATCATTGTAATACATTTATCCATCTCAGGCATCCTCTCTTCCCTATGGGTTTTCGCATAATCTACTATTATTATATCCATTATTTTTTCCATGTATATAGAAGAAATTGCTCGATATATTGCAAAAAATGCGGTCATAACAAAACCAGGCGGCTCCCGAAGGAACCGCCTGCCTTATTCTTCTGCCTGATCACCGCACTTTTTGAAATGCCTGCTCCAAATCTTCCAAAATATCGTCAATATGCTCTGTTCCAATAGATAAGCGGACCGTATTCGGCTTAATTCCGGCCCGAAGCTGCGCTTCCTCGCTTAGCTGTGCATGCGTGGTCGTTGCCGGATGAATGACCAGAGATTTTACATCTGCCACATTGGCAAGCAGAGAAAACAGCTCCAAGCTGTCAATAAATTTCTGCGCTTCTGCTGCACCGCCCTTAATCTCAAAGGTAAAGATCGAAGCCGCCCCTTTCGGGAAATATTTCTTATACAGCTCATGATCCGGATGATCCTCCAAGGCCGGATGGTTCACCTTTTCTACCTGTGGGTGCTCCTCCAAATATTTGACCACCTTCCATGCATTTTCTACATGACGATCCAGCCTTAAGGACAGGGTCTCCAGGCCCTGAAGCAGAATAAACGCATTCAGCGGAGACATGCATGCTCCCGTATCACGGAGAAGAATCGCACGGATATAAGTCACAAATGCAGCCGGGCCCACAGCCTTGGTAAAGGAAACTCCATGATAACTCGGGTTTGGCTCGGACAAATGCGGGAATTTGCCTGACGCTTCCCAGTCAAACTTTCCGCTGTCTACGATCACACCGCCGAGAGAGCTGCCATGTCCGCCGATAAACTTTGTGGCTGAATGCACAACAACGTCTGCACCATACTCTATTGGTCGAATCAGATACGGGGTACCGAAGGTATTGTCAATTACCAGAGGTATCCGATGCGCATGGGCTATTTTTGCCAGGGCTTCTATGTCCGGTATATCAGAGTTCGGATTCCCCAGGGTTTCCAGATAAAGCACCTTTGTATTAGGCTGAATCGCCTGTTTTACCTCGTCCAAATCATGAACATTCACAAAGGTCGTATCAATCTTATAATCTCTCAATGTCGTATCCAGAAGATTGTAGGTTCCTCCGTAGATTGTATTCTGTGCTACAACATGATCGCCGGCTTTTGCAAGAGCCCAAATCGCATAAGTAATCGCTGCCGCACCGGAAGAAACCGCAAGCCCTGCAGCACCGCCCTCCAGTGCAGCCACTCTGTCTTCCAGAACTCCCTGGGTGGGATTCGTCAAACGTCCGTAAATATTGCCTCCCTCAGAAAGGCCGAAGCGCCCTGCTGCCTGTGCGCAGTCCTTAAATACATAGGAAGTGGTCTGATAAATCGGAACTGCACGTGCATCAGTTGCACTGTCCGGATTTTCCTGTCCTACATGAAGCTGTAAAGTCTCAAATCTATATTTTTTATTAGCCATAGCAAAATTTCCTGCAAGCCTCCGTCTTTCCAATGCCCGAAAAATTCTCACGGGTGCTCGCTTATCCTCTCTCTTTTATAATTACCTCATTCGGCGCACCTGCTGCGCTAATGATGATTGAAACGGGCGTTCTTACCTGCAACAACACATTCGCCCGTTTCGGAAATTTTCTCTGAGCAGTTTTTGGAATAATATATTCATGTTGTCCTCCTGTGTTACCATCCACTGCCAATGATCTGACCTGCCGGTATTATCCCTATAAAACATATTTATTTACTAGGTTGTAGGAATCATACCATCTATTTCCTATCTTGTCAATAGGTTTGTCAAATTTCTTTTGCCTGATTTGCAAGACTTTCCAAAGTCACTCCCTCAAAATAGTCATCAATCATCTTATAAAACTCTTTCCACATAGGCAGAGTCGCGCATCTGCCCTCCCTCGGACACGTGCCGCTGCCTTCCTCCAGACATGCCACCGGTGCCAGGGAGCCTTCTGCCGCCTTCAGTATACTGCCCGCAGTATACGCGGATACCGGCTTCGCCAGACGATAACCGCCGCCTTTGCCCCGAAGCCCCACTACATATCCTGCTTTTACCAGGTTTTTGATAATGATTTCTAAATATTTCTCGGAAATCTCCTGCTCATCCGCAATCTGCTTCAAAGGAATATACTCATCCGCCGGATGCCGGGCGAGTTCAATCATCACACGCAGAGCATAACGCCCTTTTGTTGAAATCAACATATCTCTTCCTCCCTTTCAATTTCCTCTCTATTTCCTATTATACCTAAAGGTTTATAGGTTGTAAAGTTTTTTCATTGAGAAGTATGCAAAAATGAGTTATGATAAATACAGAACCGATTGACATATAAAAACGGGAATTTTGCTTACAATATAAAGACTGCCTTAAGCGGCAGCAGAACGGAGAGCAGATGCAGTCTTTCGAAAACATGGAAAAAACAGGCTACCTCAGGGAGGAATTCCGCCTGTTTCATATCAAGGACCAAACCGAACGGGAATATCATTACCACTATCATGATTTTCACAAAATCATTGTCTTCCTTTCCGGCAGGGTTATCTATCACATAGAAGGAAAAGCTTATCATCTGAAGCCCTGGGATATTCTGCTTGTGAATCAGCACGCCATTCACAAGCCGCAGATTGATACTTCTATTCCCTATGAACGTTTCATCCTCTGGGTACAGGAGGATATCCGGGACAGGGAATTGACGAGCTGCTTCCAAAAAGCAAATGACCGCAGCTTTAACCTGATCCGTCTGGATGCCCAAGTGCAGGAACGCCTGAAGGATATCCTTTATGAACTGAAGGATTCTCTGACAAGCGGCTCCTTTGGTTCCGGCCGGCTGAGCTACGCCCTCTTTACCCAGTTCATGGTATATGTGAACCGCATTTTTCTGAACAGGAATTATATCACGGACCAAAAATCCTATTCCTGTGACTCACAGGTAGAACATCTGGTTCGTTACATCAATCACCATCTGGACAAAGATCTGTCCATTGACACGCTTGCACAGAAATATTACTTAAGCAAATACCATATGATGCGCAAATTTAAGGAAGAAACCGGGTACACCATGCACAATTACATTGTCAGCAAACGCCTGCTGCTTGCCCGTTCCCTTATCTCACAGGGAACCCCTGTCATCAAGGCTGCACAGCAGAGCGGCTTCAATGATTACACAACCTTTGTAAGAGCATATCGGAAACAGTTCGGTGCACCACCCACAAGGAGAAACGGTTCATGAAAAACAGCCGTCCATTCCTCTTTATTTTGCCCATGGCTGCGTCTTCGTCTCTACCAGCGTCACGGGATTCGAAAGCGCGTCATCCATTTTCAGACACAGATACATATCCTGCAGCGCATCCGCCAGGCTATAAAACTCCCGGCCCTCTGTGACGTATTCATGCATTTTTACAAGACAGGAAGCCACCGCAATCTCATCATCATTGAATCGCGCATTGACAAACGGGCTCTTAAACAAAAATTCTTCTCCCAGCATCATCGCATAATGGGACCATTCCTGATTTCCGTAAACACCCAAATCAATTCTGTGAAGCTCCTCCGTAACCGGAATGTTCTCCTTATTCAGATAACGGATGGTCAGATCGTCAATCTCTCCTCTGGTCCCTTGTATGGTAAGCTGGCGGGTCCGGATAAAGGAATGATACTGAGCCGGATCTGAGAAATCAAAAAATGCTGCCTTTCCATTGTCAAATTCCATAGTCAGTCTGTCTCTGGAGCATTTTATCACCTCGCCCTCAAAAACCATACCGGTCCTGCCATAGGTTTCCGTCACATCAAACCAATAACGTTTTCCATAAAGCCTTAAGTTGCCGAAGCCCACACCCAGAAACCGGCGGATAATGGCTGCACCGTGATATCCATGAAGGGAGGAAATATTGATGTTTTGCACCTCTCCCAGCTTTCCATCACAGATTGCCTTATACCAGGACGCATACAGCGGCTGAAGAAAATACTGCTCTGCCACCTGAATCTTACCTTTATATTTTCCACAGGCCTCCCAAAGCCTGAGAAGCGCTTCCTCATCCTCTCCCGGAGGTGTCTCTGAAAGTACCGGAATCCCCTTTTCCAACAAGGTGATCAGGCAGTCCGTAACAACGCCCCTCCTGATGGCAAGCACAACAAACTCCGGATTTTTCTCCAAAAGCGCATCCAGGGAATTTACGACCGGAATCTGAAATTTTGCGCTGAAGGCATCACCTTTTTCCTTATCTCTGACCAGCACTGCTGCCAGTTCAAACCGGTCCGGCAGTGCTTTTGCAATACGGATATAAAATTGTGCCCTCCAACCGGAGCCGATCAGTCCAAAACAAATTTTTTTCATAATTCCTCCTTGTCACGGTACGGAATATCCTCTGGATGCCTCCAGAATCCGGTACCACTCATCATAAGAAAGGGAAATCGCCGCAGCCTCTACTGCTGTACGGATTCTCTCAGGATTCATAGTTCCGGTAATCGCGGCAATCCTCACCGGATGCACAAACAGCCATGCATACATGACCGCATCTATAGTTGCTCCGTGATCCTCTGCAATTTCCGTAAGAACACCGCGCAGACGCACAAACTGCTCTTTCCCGCTGCAAAAGACGCTTCCTCCGCCAAGCGGCGACCACGCCATAAGCGGAATCCCTCTTGTAAATGCATCATCCAATACACCATTAAAAAAGTTTTCCGTATTCTTTACAGACAACTCCATCTGATTTGTCACCAGCCGAATACGCATTCTGCTCTGCAGCATTTCCATCTGAGAAGGCATAAAATTAGACACACCTACATGAAGGGCCTTTCCCTGTTTTACTAAGGTTTCCAGAGCGTCTGCAGTTTCAGACGGATCGGCCAGCGGGTCCGGTCTGTGTACAAGGAGCAGATCTACATGGTCCGTCCCCAGCTTTTCCAGAGATTCATCCATTTCCTTTAGTATTTCTTCTTTTGTGCTATTATAATAAATGGTCCTGTTGCCATTTTTTCCCGGACATACAATGCCGGTCTTGGTAATGAGCTGCATTTTATCACGAAGCTCCGGACGTTTCCGAAGTACCGCGTCTCCGAAAATCTTCTCGCAGGTGTATCCGCCGTATACGGGTGCATGATCAATCGAGGTCACACCCATGTCCAGACAGGTTTCCACCAGCTTCAGCAGGTCCTCTCCTGTGATTTGGGAATCTGCGAGCCTCATACAGCCCATAACTACCCGGGATAACTCCAATGTTTCCGATAACCTGATTTTTTCCATCTTTCTCTCTCCTCCAACTATCGTAATTTATTCCTTCACACCGCCGGTGGTCAGTCCTGCGATGATTTTTTTCTGGAAAATCAATACCAAAATAATCAAAGGTACAGTAACCACAACCGTAGCTGCCGCCATATCGCCCCACGGCAGTTCATAATTGCTTGGGAAAAGGGCGATTCCCACCGGAACTGTCCTCATCACATCATTCGTCATGAAAGTCAGGGCATAAATATACTCATTCCACGCATTGATAAAGACGATCAGCGCAACAGAAAAGGTTGCAGGCTTAATTAACGGAAGCATGATCGTAAAAAATATTTTTGCCCTGGAGCATCCGTCAATCGCCGCAGCCTCCTCAAATCCCCTGGGAAGCTGTGCAAAGAAATTTGTCAGCAGCCAGATTGCCAAAGGAAGCGCAAAGGTAATGTACGGCAGAATCAAACCCGGATAAGTATTCAGGAGCTTCAAATTTTTCAAAAGCAGATAAATAGGACTTAAGGTTGCGATTGTCGGGAACATGGAAATACTTAAGATTAGCATAAGCATGATCTTTTTTCCTTTAAACCGCAGCCTTGCCAGCGCATATGCAGCGGATGCTCCGATTAATATCGCCGATAAGGTAGTTGTCAATGCAACAATAAAGCTGTTCAGCAGGTATCTTGCAAACGGATGCTTCGTAAAAACATTCACATAAAACTGACCATGTGCACTGCCCGGAATCCATTTGGCGGGAATTGCGGAAATCTCAGACAACGGCTTGATGGAAGTCATAAACTGCCAGAAAAAAGGAAGTACAATGATTCCAACAAAAATAATCACAAATAACGCAAAGGCAGCTTTGCCCAGAACACTTTTCGTCTTCTCCAACGCAGTCACCCCCTAAAATTCTGTCAGCCTGTCTCCCATCAGCTTCATATAAATCAAACTGATGATAAAGACAACCGCAAAAATTAAAACAGCCAGTGCCGAACCATATCCGAAATCCAGAAACTTCATTAAGTTATTGTAAGCATATACGGAAATACTCTCTGTCCCGTTAGCTCCTCCCGTCATTACAGAAATCAAATCGAATACTCGAAACGCATCCAATGTACGGAACAAAAGTGCTACCAGCACAGTTGTCTTAACCGTGGGAAGCGTCACATAACGAAATCTCTGAAATACGTTGGCTCCGTCGATTTTGGCCGCCTCATACATTTCATCCGGAACCATCTGAAGTCCCGCAAGAATCAGAAGCGCCATATAAGGAGCTGTCTTCCAGATATCTGTAATAACCAATGCCATAAAGGAACCGCCGGATGTACTCAGCCATGCCTTGTAGCCGTCAATGACGCCCAATCTGTACAGCACATCGTTGAAAAGGCCGTACTGGTCATTATAAATAAACTTCCACATCATTGCGGATACGGAAGTAGGGATTGCCCATGGAATCAGAATCGCCGCACGCACAAGGCCTTTTGCCCTGAACCCCTGGTTCATGACCAATGCAGCGGCAAAACCGATCAGCAGCTCAAAGAAAACGGTAACTACCGTAAATTTCAGAGTAAAAAGAATTGCCTCTAATGCCCTGGCATCTTTAAAAATCGAAATATAATTCGAGACCCCAATGAACGGATAACCGCTTAATGGGTCAGTGAGAACCATCTCATGAAGGCTCAGCCAAAATGTACGAAGAATGGGATAAACGGCTACTGCCAGCAGACAGATGATCGCAGGCGCCATCATGATCCAGGCATCTCTTGTCTCCGTCTTTTCCAACGAACCGCGGCCCTTTTTTACTTTACTCATATTCTCCTCCCTTCATTGGATATACATTTACAGACCAAAGCAGACAGATCCGCTTCCTGCCCCTCCTGTTTTAAGGAAGCGCAGAGCCGGGCAGGACTCCCGGCTCCTTCTCTTCCAAAAAAAGTTATTTATTCAGTTCTTCCAGCTCACTCTGCAGTGTCTCAATGGCATCTGCTACTTCTGCTTCCCCTGCAAGTGCCTGATGAATATTTCTCTGGATCGCATCAGACAGTTTCGCATACTGAGGAGACATTGGTCTGGATTTCCCTGTCGCAATGATATCAACAAATTCTTCATAGAACGGAATTGCTTCCAGAATTTCCGCATCTGTATAAACAGCCTCCACTACCGGCGGCTGTGAAGAAATCAAAGTCATCTCTTTCTGAACATCAGCGCTTGCCATATAGGAAATGAAATCTGCTGCCGCCTCTTTGTGCGCGTCATCAATGTTATTATTAATAACAAGATCAAGACCGCCAAGACAGGTATGTGATTCGGTGCCGCTTGGTCCTACAGGAAGCTTGGTAGCTGCAATTTTACCGGTTACCTTAGATCCCTCATCCTGTCCGCTGGACCAGAATCCGGACCAGTCACGGATAAAGAGACATTTTCCTTCTTTAAATACCTGCTCACTCTCTGTTTCGCTGTAGGTGGTAACACCTTCCGGAGCATATTCATCAACCAGCTTCTTCATAATCTCTGTGGCTTCGATATTATTTTCGGAATTTACAACCGGGTTTCCATCCACATCCAGGATATCCCCGCCGTTGCTCCATACATGTTCTACCCAGTTGCAAACCAGGGATTCAGACTGTGCTGCCTGGAAATCTGCGCCGTACTCCACACCGTTCACACCAACAGCCTTGTCAGCCAGTTCCATCCAGCCTTCCCATGTAGTCGGGACTTCTTCCCCAAGCTCTGTTAAAACATCAGAACGATAGAACAGAACGCTGGAGTTTGTAAACCACGGCATAGCAACCAATCTGCCACCTACTGTCGCACCTTCTACAGGACCGGTCAGCATTCCCTCTGTTACGGAAGCATCAACCAGATCCGTCAGGTCCGCAAGCCAGCCCGCTGAGCCAAACTCTTCCACATAAGTAACGTCCAGCCCCATAACATCCACACTGGTGTCTCCGGAAGCCAGCTTATTCACGAAATCATCATGAACCGTGTTTGCGTCCTGAGGCAGAATAACGGTTTCAACCTTAACCATATCCTGGCTCTCATTGTAAGCATCAACAATTCTCTGAGTCGGTTCACCCACACCCTGATCAAAAGAAAAATTGATGGTTACCGGCTCTTCGTCTGCCTTTACGGTCATTGGTACCGCCAGCATGGAAGTTGTCAGCACACCTGCGGACAGCAGAGCTGTCATCCGTTTGAACTGCTTGTTTGTCATTTTTTGTTTCCTCCTTAATATTTTTTATATTTATCCTTTTTTACTGCTCAGCAATAAAAAGCTCGTATGAGGTATCTGCGGGAAAAATCCGCAGTCCAGGAAAAGGAAAACGCTTTCTTATATTTTCCGAGAAATTAATATTTCTATGCTTTTACTTGGTAAATTTATTTAATTTTTCATGTATTTTTTGGTTTATTTTATACAAAAAGTTAGGAAAACGCTTTCCTTCTCCTGTTAAAGCAAGAGCTGTTTTCTAACAGCCCTAATTTAAGCTTTTGGTTGTACTTCTTCGGATTATCTTGTGCGGTACATACTCTGTCACAGGGGCATTCTGTTCCCCGCGAATCAGCTCCAGGAGCATTCTGGCAGCCTTTTCTCCTTCATTATAATATGAAATCCGCACAGTAGACAGCTCCGGTTTCACAAAGGTAGCAAAATCGGAATCATCAAATCCCATAATGGACATATCATCCGGAATCCGCACCCGCATACTGTCCAGATACTGAATAGCCCCGACGGCAATGACATCGCTGCCGGTTACGACCGCTGTAGGAAGCTTGCTGTTCTCCTCATAAAGGGTCTTCATTCCTTCATATCCGGAGGAAAACGAAAACTCTCCCTGCACAATATAGGAATCCTTCACCTGAATACCAACCTCCTCCAACGCTCTCCGGTATCCCTTGAGGCGCTTTTTGCCGGAAGAAAAATCATTCTTCGGGCCTCCGAGATATGCAATCCGCTCATGCCCGTTATCCAGAAGAAACTTCACCGCATCATACATGGCGTCTGCATTATTATGGATCACCGTGCTGATCGCACCCTCATCCTGGGATGCCTCCTGCGTAACCAGCACGACCGGATAAGCCTTGGACATCATTGCCTTCACCAGCGTATGATTGACATCTACACCGGCGAACAGCAGACCTTCAATCTGTTTATCCTCCATGATATCCAGAAGCTGCAGCTCCTTATTCAGTTCCCCCTGGGATTCACACACCACAACCGTATAGCCTTTCCCGGCACAGACACTGTTGATCCCCTTGGTGAGCTTCCCAAATACAGCATTGGAAATATCCGGCACAATGATTCCGATCATATTGGTCTTCTTCGTGATCAGGCCCCTTGCCAGCGTATTCGGCTTGAAATGATTCCTCTCAATCACCTGATAAACTCTGGTACGCAGCTCCGGACTTACCGGCTTCGTATTATTGATTACACGAGATACCGTTGCGATCGATACACCTGCTTCCCGTGCAATATCTTCTATGGTAACAGCCATTTCCTAATCTCCTTGCTCCATTTTTGGGAAAAGGTTTTCCTTTTTTGTAATACTAGCACGCCTGGAAAAAGCAGTCAATGCTTTTTCCAAAAACTTTTTATTTTTGTCTGAATCTGATAAATTAAATTTTGCTTTTTTATGCAAATCCTCTAAAAATTATAGTACTTCACTTTGGGAAGCTTCTAAAACACATCTGAGGCCAGCATATTCAGATCAAAAACGGCAGGATCTACGCCCTGCCGTTCATCTGCCCTGCATAAAGTTTCTTCATTCATACAGGCACCTGTATCCTGCTCCGCTTCACCGTCCCATTCCAAAACCTTCACCGTCCTTAGACGATCATACTTTTGCAGCCTTGCGCCCGCAGCACTGTTTATATTTTTTGCCGCTGCCGCATGGACACGGGTCATTTGGGTATATTTTTTCTTCTTTTCGCTGAACAGGCTTTTTCACACCGGAATCATCCTTGTTCGTTCCTGTTACCTTGGCTACCTGCTCACGCTCAATCTTCTGCTCTACATGAACATGATACAGCATACGAACCGTATCCTCCTGAATAGCATTTGTCATATTATTGAACATTTCATAAGCGCTCATCTTGTATTCCACAACCGGATCACGCTGGCCATACGCAGCCAAACCAATACCCTGGCGCAGAATTTCCATATCATCGATATGATCCATCCATTTGCTGTCAATGCTCTTCAGAAGAACCACACGTTCCAGCTCACGAAGCTGCTCCGGTTCCGGGAATTCGGATTCCTTGGCCTCATAAAGCTTCACGGCCGCTTCCTTCAGTATGTGCTTCATCTCATTCTTTCTCCGGCCCTTCACCTGCTCTGCGGTTAGGGGCTCCAGCGGAATGATCGGCAGCAATACGGAATTAAATTCCTTCAAATCCCACTCTTCGGAATCCACATCATCGGAGAAACACATATCCGCTGTACTGTCCACAATATCTGTGATCATCTTATAGATCGCATCACGCATATTTTCTCCGTCCAATACCTGCCGGCGTTCCTTGTAAATAATCTCTCTCTGCTCATTATTTACCTGGTCATAATCCAACAAATTTTTACGGATGCCAAAGTTGTTAAACTCAATCTTTTCCTGTGCCTTTTCGATTGCATTAGAAAGCATTTTATGCTCAATCTGCTCATTCTCAGCCACGCCCAGAGAAGTAAATACCTTCATCAAACGTTCGGAACCGAACAGACGCATCAAATCATCCTCCAGAGAGATATAGAAGCGGGACTCACCCGGGTCTCCCTGACGTCCGGAACGGCCTCGCAGCTGATTGTCAATACGTCTGGACTCGTGGCGCTCCGTACCGATGATCTTCAGTCCGCCGGCATCTCTGGATATCTCATCCAGCTTAATATCCGTACCACGGCCTGCCATGTTCGTTGCGATCGTAACTGCACCTGCCTGCCCTGCCTGTGCAACAATTTCCGCCTCCAGTTCATGGAACTTCGCATTGAGGACATTGTGCGGAATCCCTTCACGGCGCAGCATTCTGCTCAAAAGCTCAGAAGTCTCAATGGTAATGGTGCCGACCAAAACCGGCTGCTGCCGCTCGTGTGCCTCTTTGACAGACGCTACAACTGCATTGAACTTTTCTTTCTTTGTCATGTAAACCGCATCATCCAGGTCCTTGCGCTGCACCGGTCTGTTGGTCGGAATTTCTACAACATCCATGCCGTAGATATCACGGAACTCTTTTTCTTCGGTAAGCGCAGTACCGGTCATACCGCCCTTTTTTGTATATTTGTTAAAGAAGTTCTGGAAGGTAATGGTTGCAAGCGTTTTGCTCTCACGCTTTACCTTCACATGCTCCTTCGCCTCAATTGCCTGATGAAGCCCGTCGGAATAACGGCGGCCCGGCATGATACGTCCGGTAAATTCATCCACGATCAGAATCTCGTCATCCTTGACTACATAATCCTGATCCTTATGCATCAGGTTATGGGCACGCAGTGCAAGAATAATATTGTGCTGGATTTCCAGATTTTCCGGATCAGCCAGGTTCTCAACGCTGAAAAACTTTTCTACCTTATGAACGCCCTGCTCTGTCAGATTGACAACCTTATCCTTCTCATTCACAACAAAATCGCCTGTTTCAACGACCTCTTCCCCCATAATGGCTGCCATTTTCGTCATTTCATGGCTTGCCTCGCCCCGCTCCAACTGCTGGGCGAGAATATCACACACTTCATAAAGCTTGGTGGATTTGCCGCTCTGTCCGGAAATGATCAACGGAGTACGCGCCTCATCAATCAATACGGAGTCCACCTCATCGATGATACAATAGTGCAGATCTCTCTGTACAAGCTGCTCTTTATAGATGACCATATTGTCACGCAGATAATCAAATCCCAATTCGTTATTGGTGATATAAGTGATATCACAGTTATATGCAGCACGGCGTTCCTCCGGTTTCATGTCGTTCAGAACAACACCTACGGTCAGTCCGAGAAACTCATGTACCTTGCCCATCCACTCAGCATCACGCTTTGCCAGATAGTCGTTGACTGTAACAATGTGTACACCTTTGCCCTCCAGTGCATTTAAGTATGCGGGAAGAGTGGACACCAGGGTTTTTCCTTCACCGGTCTTCATTTCTGCGATGCGTCCCTGATGAAGGATGACGCCGCCGATAAGCTGTACGCGGTAATGTTCCATACCAAGCACACGCTTTGCGGCCTCGCGTACTGCCGCAAATGCCTCCGGAAGCAGAGCATCCAGAGTTGCGCCTTCTTCCAGGCGTTTCTTGAATTCTCTTGTCTTATCCCTCAGCTCTTCGTCACTTAATTTCTGCATCTCCGGGCGCAGGGCTTCAGTCTTTTCCACCAGCGGCATAATACGTTTCACTTCCCGCTGGCTGTGCGTCCCGAATATTTTTGAAAACATATTCATGGGTTTACTCCTGTTTATCTTTATTTTCATTTATTTACTCATTTATGTGCATAGCCGAAGGCTTAGCGCTCAATTTGTATACAAAATTTATTCTACCACTTTCCAGGATGGAAAACAATAAATTTTTGGTGAACAAACTATGTCACGCTTTGCGCCATGCTCAAGCTCTTGTCCTCCGGACATTCGCTTGGGGCATTCGCCCTATAGATGACAACATAAAAGAGACCGGGAATATGCAAGCACATTCCCGGCCTCTTTTATGTTGTCATCTGCATGGCTCAAAGCTATCAAAGATATCAAACTTCCGGTTCGATTAAGCCATACGTGTTTCCTTTGCGTTTATAAACCACATTCACCTGATCTGTTTCTGCATTAACAAATACAAAGAAATTGTGTCCGAGAAGCTCCATCTGCACACATGCATCTTCCGGATACATCGGCTTGATATCGAAACTCTTGGTACGGATGATTTTTACTTCTTCATCCTCTTCATAATCCTTGTCCAAATATGCCTGCTGGAAATTGCCCGGCGCCTGTTTTCTGTCTACGATTTTATTTTTGTATTTTCGAAGCTGGCGTTCAATTACCTCTTCCACCAGATCAATGGACACATACATGTCATTGCTCACCTGCTCTGAGCGGATAATGCTGCCTTTCATCGGAATTGTGACTTCAATTTTTTGTCTTTCTTTTTCCACACTTAAAGTTACTACAACTTCGGTGTCAGGAGTGAAATACCTTTCCAGCTTTCCAAGCTTGTCTTCAACGGCTGTTCTAAGCCCTTCAGAAACTGTAATATTCTTTCCGCTAATAATAAATTTCATGCTTCCATCCCCTTTGCTGTTTGATGCATATATTATATCACATTGCCATGAATTTTAACATCATTTTAAATAAAAATAATATTTTTTCTGAACATTATTCTTATGATTCACAACCAGGCTGTGTATACCGCCCAATGATTCAGCTCTAATCCGCCTTTTTCCGCTGCAAGGACAGCAGCCTGTCAAGATAAACAGATTTAAACTGTTTACTGGCCAGGGCCTGCTTCAGCGGCGGCAGATTCAGGATCACCCGAAAGACAGCAGCCATAGCCCTGTGATTGGCAAATGCCTGATTGTCAAAGATCAGATTCTGAAGAGTTCCCTTTTCGATTGCCTGCAGCACAAAACGATGCGTACTGTTCACAGGTGTCACCACCTGTACCGGTCTCCGTTTTAATTCTATTGCTTTTGTTGGACAATTACGCGCACAGACTCCGCAGCCCAGGCAGATTTCTTTGTCCACTACAGGCTTGCCCTCCTTCATGGAAATTGCCAGAATCGGGCAGACCTTTGCACATTTGCCGCAGCCGATACATCTTTCCGCGGAAACCTCCGGAATGTAATTGGTGGTTGCCACCGGCTGCATTGGACTGAACCGTTTAGCTGCCAGCAGCGCCTCACAGCAGCACCCGCAGCAATTACAGATAAACGCCGGAAACTCCCGGACATTTTCGCCGATCTGCACCAGATTGTGTTCATAGGAGCGCTGCAGAGCATCCATTGCCTCCGCCTTGTCAATCAGACGGGCGTGTCCGCCGTGCTCTGCCAGAGAACGGGCCACATTTCCAAAGGTCAGACAAACATCCAGCGGTGCGCTGATCTCACACGGATGTCCCGCGTGCAGCGCTTTGTGGCGGCAGTAACAGGTTCCAAGTCCGATATAAGGAGCCTCCTCAATGATATGGCTGGCTCTTTCATAATCCATGATATGAAGAGTATTTTCATTTGTCAGCACGGGCTCCTGCACATAAACCCGGCCAAGCTTTGTATCTGTTGCATAGAACAGCTCTTTAACAAAATCCTCTTCTACATTCATGTACTGATAGTACAATTCGCTTAAATACTTCTGATCGATGTCGCCGCGCGTCCGCATCAGGGCAAACTCAAAAAAGCCTGCCATCGGCGGCGGAATCACGTATCTCCGCTCTCCCTGATAGGCAGAATCCACCAGCAGTGCCTTTTCGCAGAGATGATCCAGAATGATTTCCGCATGTGCCTCACTGGTATTCCAGATCTTCGCAGCCTTTTTCAGAGTAAACGGCCGTACCGGAAGCAGAGACATCCATTTTGCCTCTTTTTCCGTAAAAAGCACCTGAAGAATCTTGTACAACGTTTCAGACTGCGGGGCGCCCTGAGTAAACCAGTTGATTCTGTTCTCTAATTTTTTATATGCGTCCTTTGTTGCCAAATGTCCCATGTTATCACCCCTATTCTTTATTACCATTCATGAAGCTCCGGCGGCGATCCGTCCCGGACCCCGCAAAACGGAAACCTCCGGCCGGAATTCCCGGCCTGCCTTTATTCCGCACCTGTCACGCGCATCTGCAGTCTTCCCGTTGCCGCACCTTCTTGGGACCGGTTTTCTTCCAAACGCTCTTTTTCTGAGTCTGTGCTGATACAGTAAAGCCCGATTCCCTCCCCTGCAGGGGCATCACTGGAAATCTCCAGTTCATAGGTTTTGCCGTTTTCCACTGCTATTGGTTCTGCCAGGAAAGAATACAACGCCGTATTTTTGGAGAAGCCGTAAGTATCTCCATCGTGCTCATAGACAACTGCTCCCGATTCCTGCTCCCTCAGTACTACATGCAGTGATGAATCCCCGCTGTTCTTCTCCGTACATACGCGAATGCGGATATCTGTCAATTCCTTCCCATCTGCGGTCAATTCCTGGATGACAGGAACATGTTCTTCCACATACGCAACATTATCCAATTCCATATTCTTACGGCTGTTATCGAAAAATACCGTCCTGCCCTGAAGCACGCCTGCCGCACAGACAGCCAGCGGCACTACAAAAGCAAACACGCCGAACAAAAACGCCGCGCGAATCTGCCAGATCAATCCTCTGGATACGATGCTGCCCCTTTTCGTATGAAAGCGGGGATGCCCGAAAACCACATAGATCAAAAGCACTACCCACATCGCCGTACAAAGCAGTTCCTCATCATGAAACATGTATAAATCCCACATCCGCACAGCAAATTCCCTATCCTTCAGAATATACTTAAAGATTCCCATATTCAGCACTTTTTCATCCACCATACTCTGGCTGCAGAAAATATACAATGCCAATGTGAAAACATTTGTTATCATGACCAGCAGATTGCCGTTCTCATTGACAAAAATGTTCAGCACAAGGAAGGGTACCATAAGCAGCAGCCACTGTGGATTCCAGGAAGAAAATCCAAAAACCGCAAAGCTCATCGCCGCTGCCAAAAACAGGGACCAGGAAAACAGCTCCTGCTGGTTTTCCGTTTTTTTCTGATAGGACCACACCAGCACAAAAGCTGCTGCTGCTGCCAGCAGATTGATTCCGCCGAAAAAGCCAAGGGAAAACGGCTTCTGTACAAAGTCCAGAGCGCTAAATCCAAGTACGCAGCGCCGGAAGGCATCGGAACCAAGATTCGGCAGAACCTCAAGCAGGATGGGAGCTGCCATAACAGCCGCATATTTGACCAGACTGCGGATTTTTTTCTCTTTCAGAAGCAGGAATACCAGGAAATACAACACCGCCTGATATTTAAAGGTGGTTGCAATCCCAAACATCAGAGCAAACTGCCACATTCTGCCCTTCACAAGGAAGTACAGTCCCAATATCATAAAAAATACGGTAAAAATATCGTACTGGCTGAAAATAAACTGACTGAATACGCCGACCGGAAATACCAGAAACGCGAATTTGCAAAGTCTGGATTTCTTTTCTCCAAATCCTGCCTCAAGACCTATTTTGTAGATCAAATGACCGGTAGCAAAATACAGGAGCACAGGAAGAAGCTTATACCACATATTGTTGATAAAGCTGTTCGTCAGGATCGCCTCCGGCAAATGCCCGGACAGATACAGCGGCAAATTCCAGACTGCATAGGCAATAAACGTACTCGGCAGATAATTGGCCCAATATCCTCCTGATTGCTCATAGCTTGCCTGATAAAAATCCGTAAAATGCTCATACATCAGAAAAGACCGGTTGCCGGTCAGCCGGATATCCCCCTGCGAACAGGAAACAAATAAGAACAGCAGAATCAGACAGGTAAGTATCCAATCCAGCCTGCATAATTCGTCCGCTCTCCAGAGCTTCATTTCTCTCCAGCTTTTTCCCATTCCGCCCAAAAAACCCGGCTTTTCTTTTGCGATTTTTTTCTTCATATCCTACAGCTCCTCTTTTTGCTCATCTGCTTCCTCAGACGTCTCTTCTTCCTCGAAATTCAGCCTGTCCTCCTCCACTACAAGAGGTCTGTCCAGAACACGGGTATTGATGCTAAGAACATACTCTCCCAAAAATCCGATAAAAAATAACTGCAAAGACCCCAGGAAAAACATGCCGATCAGCATCGGTGCAACACCGGCGGAAAAGCGGTCCCAATACATCAGCTTCAATACAAGATACACTAGACCCGCCAGCAGGCTTAAGCCCGCTACCGCAAAGCCCGCAAATGTCGCCAGACGCATGACCACCTTAGAATACGAGGTAATCCCGATCATCGCATAGTCGTAGAGACTGTAAAAATTGTTCTTGCTTTTTCCTGCCCTGCGCCTGGGCTGGGTATAGGGGATCGCCTTATAATCGAAACCCAGCTCTGCAATAATGCCCCTCAGATACGGCATAGGATCGTGAAGCTCTCTTACCACATCCACGAATTTTTTATCATACAGCCCAAAGCCGGTAAAGTGCTCGATATGGTCAATATCCGTAATCTTATTGATCAGCTTATAATAGCAGGACCGGACCCAGTACATACCTTTCCGCTCTTTGCTCTGGCTTTTGACCCCGATGACGATTTTATGTCCCTGTTCCCATTCCCGGACAAACTTTACAATCATATCCACCGGGTCCTGAAAATCGGCACACATCCGGACCACACAGTCTCCATATGCCTGCTTCATCCCATAGACCGGAGAACGTGCCTGCCCGAAGTTCCTGGCATTAAAGATCGCCTTGATCCTTTTGTCTTCCGCACACATACCCCGAAGCAATATCCGGGTATTGTCCTTCGAATGATTGTCAATAAACAGTATTTCATAGTCATATTCCGGCAAATCCCGTTCCATGACCTCTGTGATCGCTTTTTTCAGAGGAACGACATTTGCTTCCTCATTATAGGTGGGGATCACCACCGATATTTTCTTCCTCATGGTATCTCTCCTGTATTTTTATGAACGCAGCCATGCAAGGGTTTCTTTGATTCCCTCTTCAAAGGTATATTCCGGCACAAATCCGGTATCCCTGCACAGGCTGTCCGTATCTGCACAAAGATTCATAACAGCGCCCGGCGGATACGGCTTCGCACCGATTCCGGTCTCCCGTGCCCCCGTAAGCTTTGCCATAACCCGGATATATTCCTTCAGCGGTTTGGCATGGCCGCTTCCGACGCAGTATACGGCCCCGTCCCTTCCTTTTTCACCTATCAGATAATATGCGCGCCCGGCATCTCTGCTGTACAGATAATCCCAACGCTGCATGGCGGGAGTAAACTCCGTCTTCTCCCCTGCCAGCATTTTTCTAAGAGCGGATGCCACCATTGCCGTCTCCTTTTCGTGAATTCCGTAAACACTGAAAATCCTGGGCCAGATACACTCCATTCCAAGCTCCCTGCACAGCATCATGGCAAGCTGCCCTGCGGCCAGTTTACTGGCACCATATGGTGTAGTCGGGTGCACCGGACTATCCGGAGATATTCTGTCCAAATCCGTTGGCCCGTATTCTGCCTGAGAGCCTGCTCCGATAAACCGCCTGCAGCCAAGAGCATGCGCAGCCTTCACCGCTTCCAGCGTATAACGGATATTCCTGCTCTGCAGCTCGGTGCTGCGGTTGCGGTTTTCTCCCGTATATCCCCAGGCAATATGATAAAAGGTGTCGCATTCCTTCTGGATTCTTTCCGGAAGCAATTCCAGATGGTCCAGTTCTCCCTCTACCAGATGAAGATGTCTATTTTCCGGAAGGCGCCCAAGCTTTGGAGACGATTTTCTCACTACGGCATATACGGCCACCTTGTTTTTCAGGCATTCCTCAATCAGTGCCGTTCCTATCATACTGGTTGCCCCGGTCACTGCAATACGCTTCATTGATACTTCCTTTCCGCATGCCCCGACTATTCGATCAGGGAAATATACATATTTTCTTCCAGCTCTTCTCTTGACAGGAAGGGATACATATCTTCCAGAGGAGCAGAAAACATCCTTCCATCCGGAAGTCTTTTGGATGCGGTCTTTGGCTCCGTCTTCTGGTATTTTGTCACAAATACCTCACATACTGCCGCTCCCTCGCATCCCAGCACTTCCTCAATCGTACTTCCAAGCCTCTCTGTCTCATGAATGGCATAATAGGGAAATCCATATGCTGGAATCAGCTTTTCCAAATCCGGAAAGCTCAGATCGCCGCTCTCCTCTCCGACTCCTACCAGCGGTTCCTTAAAATAGCTCCGCTGCGTCTGACGGATAGAGTGATATCCCTGGTTATTGATCACGAACAATTTTACAGGAAGTCTGTTCTGCCTGATCGTCTGCAGCTCCTGAATATTCATCTGCAGGCTGCCCTCACCTGTCACACAGACAACCGGCGTTCTTCCCGCAGCTATGCAGACACCTGTAACAGCCGGGAGGCAGAAGCCCATAGAAGCCGTGTTGGGATTGGTGATAAATCTCTGTCCCTTTTTTATCTGGAAGGCCTGGCTTCCCGCCACCCGGGAGGTTCCCACACTGACCACCAGCCTGGCATTCTCCGGCATAGACTTCGACAGCTCTCCATAAAACGCATAGATATTGGTACAGCCCTCTTCCAATGTCTTATAATGCTCCTCTGTGACCACCGGATATTTTTTTCTCCAGAGACGGCACTGCTCCCGCCATGCCTCTCCCTGAAACAGGGGATGGCCGGCGCTTGCCCCTCTTGCAGAAGCTTCCGCAAGAAGCTTCTCTATAAATTCCTTCGCATCTGCGCAAACCGGAAGGCTGACATGAAGATTCGGTTTTTTCAGTTCATTTTCGTCAATATCATTCAGAATCGTATAGGCTTCCCTCGCCCAGCTCTCGTACTGAAACCCCGTCTGGACAAAGCTCTGGCGGCTTCCGACAGACAAAAGGACATCACTGTTCTGTACTGCAAAATTCCCCGCACGGTTTCCTGTGCCGCCGTTTCTCCCGGCATAATAGGGATGCTCGGACTCGATGGCATCAATGCTGCTCATTCCCGTTACCACAGGAATCCCCAGCACTTCCACCAACTCCCGAAATTCCTTCACAGCTCCGGCAAGGCGCACGCCGTTTCCCGGAAACAGCACCGGCCGGCTGCTTTCTGCTATTTTATCCAAAACGAGACGGATGGTTTCACCGGAAATCGCCTCCGGACGCTCCTTAGGGTTTTCCGCCGGGTCATAGCCCTTCAAATTCTCCGTTTCTATCACCGCTCCCTGAACATCCAGCGGAATATCCAGCCACACCGGGCCGGGACGTCCATTCACAGCAAAATGCAGGGCTTTTTCCAAATGATACCGGATTTGCTCCGGATGGATTACCATCACGGCATATTTTGTCAAAGATTCCACAACCGGAACAATATTACACTCCTGAATCCCCATACTGCGAAGCTTCAGGCCCGTACCCGGCACCGTCGTGGCATACCTCGCCTGTCCGGAGAATATCAGCATGGGAATGGAATCCATCCAACCACCCAGCACGCCTGTAACGGCATTGGTCGCTCCCGGCCCCGTAGTTACACAGACCGCGGCCATGTGATTATCCACACGCGCGTATGCCTCTGCCGCCATTGCACAGGCCTGCTCGTGGTGCTGATAAGTACAATGCAGCCTTTGATGATGCCCGAAGGAATCGTTCATGTGCATGGCGCCGCCTCCGGTGACTGTAAATACATCCCGGATTCCCCAGTCGGCAATATAATCTGCGATATAATCAGATACTTTCTGTTTCATATTTTCCTCCACTGCTCTGTTTCTAAATGCTGCCAGGCAACTGCTGTCCGGCTATTGATAATCCGGGCAGCGGTTTTCGCATACCATACGCTTTCCCGATGCCTCGATGGGTATTTCATCCACATAGGTCACATCAATCTGTGCCTCTTCTCCCAGATATTTCCGGTAAGAATCCACCACCCCGGCCTCATTGATCTTATCCCTGTCCGCATTGATCAGCAGCTCATACCGTTTCTTTTCCCACTGGATACACTTTGCCTGATGCACAATCCCTTCCAAATGAATCAGAACGTTCATAAATACATGAATGGACAGAGGTTCTCCCGCACAATTGTACATCATAGAGCCCCGTCTTCCATAAATTTCTGTAAAAAAGGCGTGCTTTCTGCCCTTCCCGTCATACACCTCCTGATAAATCCCCGTATCACCCGTATCATAACGGATCATCGGAAATGCCCTGTGATAATAATCCGTCACCACAATTCTCCCAAGCTCACCGGGCTTTGCAGGTTCATCAGAATCCAGCTTCAACATTTCAATATAAAAATTGTACAGATCTATTGTATAACGGTCCTCTTCTCCCACCTGACAGGCCAAAAAACCGTTTTCATTATTTCCGTAAGAACGCACGGGAGAAAACCCAAAAATTTCTTTCACTTCGTCGTAGGTTGCCTGAGGCAGCCCCTCTCCCATGGCAAACACCATTTCTACGGACCATTTGCTGATATCCACACCCGCCCGTTTGATATAACCGGCCAAAACGGTCAGCGCACTGGAATAAATGACAAGCACCTGTATCCTCTGTCTTCGGATATCCTCACATATCTTAGCCAGAGCCTCATCGCCCATATTGGAGATATCAATCATAATCAGATTGTTTTTGAAGGATTTCCATTTGGAAATCACATTTTTCCCGGGAATCCACACACGGAATTCTCCGCGCTTCATACCCATACGAAATCCGTTCAGCTCCATAAAGGAAATAAAATTCATATTCACACGGTTCATTTTGTTTTCATCGCAAAGCACGGTAAAGGGTGCTCCCGTAGAACCGCTGGTGCTTAAGCAAAACAGACCGTCCTTCTTATCCTGATACTCATCACACAGAATCCTGTCTCTGTTCTGGTTATACATCATCTTCGTCATCACCGGAAAATCCGTAAGCTTCTCTGCGTCTGCGTACTCCCGGTAATATGCCGAGTGATTCTTTGCATGCTCCAGCAGCTTCTCCACTCTGCGCGCGATATATTCCTCCGTGACGCCTTCCATGATCTCACGTTTATTTACTTTTTTTATGGTGGCCAGCTTCCCGCCCTGTACTTTGTCCAGGGTATTGAAAGCAAGCCTTCTTGCAACCTCTCCTGCCTGCATGACATCCTCCAGTTCTCTCGAAAATTCCCGTTTCTATTTCTTTACCTTCCAAAGACCCAGCACAATGACTGCCAGCACGCGGATGGTATTTGCAGTCAATACAGCCTCTGCAAATCCCATTATGCCATGACTGCCTGTGAAAATCAACACAAGCACTGTGATCAGAAGCAGATGCGCGATCTGCAGGATCATCTGCCATATTTCCTCCGTAAAGGTCAGTACCACAATAAACAGATATGCGGAAAGCAGTCCCAGTATCTGGCTGATATTTACCACCGTGATCATATCCCTTATGGAATCATACAGCTCCCCATAAAACAGCTTTACAAAGATGGGCGTTCCTATCTGTGCAAATCCCCAGAATACCAGGCTCACCCCCGCACCCATTCCCACAAACCCCAGGAATTGTTTCCGCGCCATCTTTTCTTTGCTTCTCGTAAGATAAGAAATAATGATGGTATTGACGGGGGCCACCAGCATGACCATGGTCTTTCCGATCAGGGAGGTCACATAATACTGCGTCACCGCCAGATGGCCGATCAGATGTTCCAGCACCAGTCTGTCAATATTCAATGTAAGATTTGTGATCAAATACGAAAATACAAGAAATCCACCGCGCCTGAAAGCGACTCCAAACCATTGGCTCCGTTTAAAAAAATCCCGGAATACAGTTCCCGTCACTGCCAGATAAATAAGCGAGGCCGCTTCCCCTGTCAGAAACACCAGAAACCAGTTTTCTGTAAGGAAATAGAGTCCGAAGCCCAGCAGATAACCCGCAGAAAGGACAGCATAATAACAGAAATATTTCCTGTAATTCAAATTCAAACGGTATTCCACATCTCCGTAATAACGGAATATGGTGCTCATCAGAAGAAGCACTGTCATCAACACAATCCCCGGAGACCTCATGGACTTATATGCAATCGCCAAGGTAACGGCAGTTCCGGTTCCTCCGAAGAGCAGAAGCAGATAATTGTAATCGCCGTTTGTCACCGCATGATCTCTGCGTACTACAAGACGGCTGGTATTCAATGCCTGCCCTACGGAAGGGCAGAGAATGGCTACCAGCCCCATAAGATACAGCAGCTCCCCAAGCTGATCGCTGCCCATGAACCGGTTCAGGATTGGATAAACCGCAATCTGCAGAACTCCGTTCATCAGCAGCGCACCGCCTATGGTATATGCCGTATTGGATATGATTCTCTTTTCTTTCGCTCTGGATGTCAAAGCATTCCCTCCCTTTCAGGAAAACCTCCGGTGTTTCCCTACTGACGGAGATATTTCTCACATCGGTTTTCAAATGATTTTCTTTTGCCGGAATTCAACACCGGAATCTCGTCCAGATACTCCACCGTTATCTCTGCCTGGGAGCCAAAATACGGCTTGATAAATGCAAGGATTCCTTTTTCATCAATCATCTCTTTATCTCCATTCAGCCAGAGAGTATATTTCGTCACGTCCTCCTGAATAAAACGGTACTGATGAATCCCCTTTGCCATAGAAAGTCCGTTAAGCAGTACAAAGGGTGATACAATCCTTCCCTCACAGTCGTAGATCATATCTCCCCTGCGTCCATAGAGTTCCTTCAGATAGAGCTTAAAACGGCCGTTTTTCTCTTTTCTTTCTGCAACAGCCAGGTCTCCGTTGTCATAGCGGATCAGAGGAATCGCATCATTATATAAGTCCGTGATCACAATACGGCCAAGCTCACCCGGCTCTGCAGGCTCATCGGAATCCATTTTCAGGATTTCATAATAGTAGCTTTCCGTATCAATATAATAGCCCTCGTCCTCTTCCCTCTGAATACCCATAATCCCATTTTCTTCATTGGAATACCAGGCACGTACCGGGCAGCCAAACTGCCTCTCCATCTGCCTGCGTATCTCTCCCGGCATACTCTCGGAAATCGGAAGAACAGACTTTACACAGAAATCTGAGGTATCCACCTGATATTTTTGGATATGGCGGCTGATCTCTCCCAGAGCCGCCGAATATCCGATCAGGCATTTCACCTTCTTTTTCTTAATGACACCGATCATTTCTTCAAGAGCAGCATCATCCAGATTGGAGCAGTCCATCATGATCAGGTTTTCTGCCGTACGCTGTATCCGGCTCTTTTTTGCATGATCTCCTACCCACATACGGATAAAAGCATTCTTCATTCCAATATAATAGCCTCCCACGGCTCCCAGAAAAATGCCGGCAGCCGTGTTATGCTGAATTTTGTTCCTATTCTGTATCATAGCAAAAGGTGTTCCTGTGGAGCCGCTGGTATACATCGTACGATTATCGGAAGCATTTTTGTATATTTCAGACTGACATTCCTCATAATGACTGCGGTAAATCTCTTTATTCATAACCGGCATTTCCGTAAGCGGTGTATCCTCCGCAAAGTCCTTATAATACTCGGTTGTCCGCACTGCGTGAGCGATGAGCCTTCTGATTTTTTCTTCTGTTTTGTCTATCGGAGTTCCCCTTTGATAGCTTTCTTTTATTTCCTGATAATACTTTCTGACCTTACCGCCCTTCAGTCCGTCCACGAACCAGAATCCATACCAGCGTAATTTTTCGTCCAGAATCATTTCCGTTCCTCCATTACAGCTCTCCGGCTTCCCGGATCACCTTTGCCATATAGTCAAGCTTTTCATCTGTCATTCCCGGATAAAGACCTACCCAGAAGGTATCCTTCATGATCCTGTCCGTATTTTCCAGGCTGCCCGCAATACGGTACCCCGTGCCTTTTGCACGCATCTGATCAAAACAGGGATGCTTAGTCAGGTTTCCCGCAAAGAGCATTCTGGTCTGCACACCCTTGTTCTCTATATATTGTACCACCTGATTGCGGTCTATCCCTTCTCTGCAGGTGATCAGAAAACCAAACCAGCTTGGGGTGGAATTTTCGCATGGCGCCGGAAGAATAAACCTGTCCTCCGCTCCCTTAAGACCAGCCATAAGCCGGTCAAAATTATGACGTCTCCCTGCCGCAAAGTCCGGGAACTTTTCAAGCTGCGCACAGCCGATCGCGGCCTGCATCTCCGTTGCCTTCAGATTATAACCAAAATGGGAATATACGTATTTGTGATCATAGCCGGGCGGAAGCTCTCCATACTGCTTATCGAACCGGTGTCCACAGAGATTATCACGTCCGGAGGGACAACTGCAGTCGCGTCCCCAATCACGGAAGGAACGGATAATCCTGTGAAGAAGAGGATGGCTGGTATAAACGGCCCCTCCCTCACCCATTGTCATATGATGAGGCGGATAAAAGCTTGAGGTTCCAATATCTCCCACGGTTCCTGTCAGCTTCGTTTCGCCGTTTAGCACGTACTCAGACCCAAGTGCGTCGCAGTTGTCTTCAATCAGCCAAAGACCGTGCCGCTTACAGAAATCTGTCAGTGCTTTTAAATCAAAAGGATTGCCAAGGGTATGCGCCAGCATAACTGCTTTGGTTTTTTCTGAAACGGCAGCCTCCAGCTTCGTCACATCAATGTTGTACTGCGGAATATTCACATCTACAAATACCGGAACAGCTCCGTACTGGATCATCGGAGAGACTGTAGTCGGGAAGCCTGCCGCAACCGTGATCACCTCATCCCCCGGAAGTATCTGACGCTCCTTAAGAAGCGGGGAGGTCAGCGCCATAAAGGCCAGAAGGTTGGCAGAAGACCCCGAATTTACCAGGGAACAAAAACGTACGCCCAGGTATTTTGCAAAATTCTTCTCGAACTGATCCGCATATCTGCCCGCAGTCAGCCAGAATTCCAGCGCACTGTCCACCAGATTCATCATTTCCTGTGAGTCATACACACGGGATGCATAGGGAATCCGGTCTCCCTCCAAAAAAGGCTTCTGCCGGTTGTGATATTTCTTACAATAATCATCCACCATATTTAAAAGCTGTTCTTTTGCCTGCTGCTCTGTCATATTCTCAAACATTCTGATTCTCCTCCTCCACATTTATCCACGCAGGAATTGTGCGATCTGTTTCTCCATAATCTGGTTGATATCCGCCCCTGCAAGCCACGCCTTTGACCATTCTACCGTCTTTTCTACAGCTTCCTGCACGCCCCATACGGGCTTCCAGCCAAATACATGCCTGAGCCTGGAGCAGTCCAGCTTCAGGAAATTCGCCTCATGAGGTCCGCCTGTAAAATGATTTTCCCAGGTCTGTCCTTCTCCCCATGCCTTGCAGAACATGTCCACCAGTTCTCCGGCCGTCACACAATCCTTATCATCCGGTCCCACGTTGTAGTATCCGGCATAGGAAATATCCTCATATTGCTTCCCGGCGATCATCAAATATGCCAGAAGCGGCTCCAGCACATGCTGGAACGGTCTGGTAGAATGGGGATTACGCACAGGAATCGTCTCTTTCTTCTGTGCTGCACGGATACAGTCCGGAATGAGCCGGTCACTGGCAAAATCGCCGCCTCCAATCACGTTGCCGGCTCTTGCTGTGGAAATTGCCGTATTTCCATCTGCAAAAAAAGAATTTTTGTAGCTGTGAGTCACCAGCTCAGAACAGGACTTGCTGTTGGAATACGGGTCAAAGCCATCCAGAGAATCCGTTTCCCGATAACCCCATTCCCATTCATGATTACAGTAAACCTTATCTGTCGTCACATTTAAGAAAGACCTTACTCTGTCCGTCTGCCGGATACATTCCAGAATATTCACCGTACCCATAACGTTTGTCTCATAAGTATAAACCGGATTCTTATAGGAATCCCGCACAATGGGCTGCGCGGCAAGATGCAGTACGATTTCCGGCCGGCTTTGCTCAACAACGGCTTCCAGATGCTTCAAATCACGGACATCCCCAATCACTGAATGCATCTGCAGCCCCATGCCGCTTAACATAAACAGGCTCGGGTCTGTGGGCGGTTCCAGAGAATATCCGGTTACCTCCGCACCCGCCAAAAGAAGCAGCTTACACAGCCAGGTTCCCTTAAATCCTGTATGCCCTGTTACCAGGACCTTTTTCCCTTTGTAAAATTCCAGAGAATTCATATTATCTATACATCCTTTACCATTATAGTCATAATTGCATAATTATAATTATTGTAATACAAAACCGGGAAAAATGGAACCATTTTTCCCGGTTTTCAAAAAGCGTTCATATTGATTCAAATCCTGCTATCCCCAGACCTTCCACGGTGCATTCCCGGACTGCCACATTGCCTCCAGCATATTTTTCTCACGCAGTGTATCCATGCACTGCCAGAACCCCTTGTGCTTATATGCGTTGAGCTGGCCTCTTCTGGCTGTCTCAGCCAGAGGATACTGCTCAAATACCGTGCCATCTCCTTCGATCAAATCTATAATTTCCGGCTCCAGTACCATGAATCCGGCGTTGATCCCCCCGCCGTCCTCTTTTTTCTTTTCCTTGAAATTTGTGATGGTACCATCCTCCAGAATATCAAGAATACCGAAACGGCCGCCCGGCCGGGCTGCCGTTATGGTAGCCATTTTCCCGTGGGAGCGGTGATATTCCAAAAGCTCCCGGATATTGACATCGGCCACGCCATCCCCATAGGTCAGCATAAAGGTATCGCCGTCCAGATATTCCTGTACGCGCTTAATACGGCCGCCGGTCATGGTGTTCAGACCGGTATCCACCAGCGTCACCCTCCATGGCTCCAGAATGTTGTTATGCACGATCATTTTATTTTCCTGGGTAAAATCAAACGTAATATTACTGTTATGGAGATAATAGTCCGCAAACCATTCCTTGATCACATGCTGCTTATAACCGCAGCAAATAACAAATTCATGGAATCCATAATAGGAATACATCTTCATAATATGCCAAAGAATGGGCTTTTCTCCGATTTCGATCATCGGCTTTGGCTTCAAATGGCTTTCTTCACTGATACGTGTACCAAAACCGCCGGCTAAAATAACGACCTTCATACATCATTCTCCAATCTCATTTATGAAAGCTCCCAACCAAAAGCTTTTCATAAATGATTTTAATACAAAAGCCGCTAAAAGGGAACCGTTATTTTTTCTCTGCCCACAGCTTCTCCGCTGCTTCCGCCCATTCCGCTGCATATTTCTCACATTTTGCGCATAGATGCTCTGCGGATTCCGGTGACTGAAGGTCTGTGGAATGTGCCCCGGCTTCCCTTACCAGTCTTTGAAGAATTTCCGGATTTTCCAGCATCGGGCATGGACGCAGATGATTTTCATTAAACGGCTGGTTATCATGATAAGCCATAAACAATGGCTGCTTCAATATTTCCAGAATCGGGTTTTCCCGAATGTTCCCATTGGAATAATGGATAAACACGCATGGCTCCGCGTCCCCGTTTGCATTGATATGGAAGTAATTCCTGCCTCCCGCAATACATCCGCCGACGTATTCCCCATCATTTTGGAAATCCATAGTAAAAATACCGGGACCCGTCTTCATATTCCGGATTTCCCGGACTCTGTCATGCATATAAAGACGCTGCTCTTTCGCAGGAAGCAGATCCACGGAAGCCTCATTTCCAACCGGCATATAATGGAAATACAGGGAATAACGGCATCCCTTTTCGATGATCATCTTTATAAACTCATCACTGGTTACACTTTCAATATTCTGGCTGGTGTAACAGATAGAGGTACCAAATACAAGCCCATGCTCCTTCAGCAAATCCATGGCATGCATTACCTTGCCGTAAACGCCTTCTCCGCGGCGCAGATCATTGACCTCCGGCTTTCCCTCCAGACTTATGGCCAGAAACAGATTCCCCACCTCCTGCATCTGCCTGCACAGTTCCTCGTCCACCAGTGTCCCGTTCGTATAAGCAAAAAATACACAATCCTTATGCTTCCGGCAAAGCTCTATGATATCCTTTTTCCTGACCAGAGGTTCTCCGCCTGTCAGCATATAAAAGTAAACACCGATCTCCTTACCCTGGCGGATAACAGAATTCATTTCATCCATAGTCAGATTCAGCTTATTTCCGTATTCTGCCGCCCAGCAGCCCGTACAATGAAGGTTGCATGCACTGGTCGGATCCATGAGAATGATCCACGGAATATTGCAGTTATGAATTTTCCTCATTTCCCGGATGGTCTTAGTGCCATAAAACATCGCTTCATAACCCAGATTCAGAATAACGGTCTTCAGCACATTCGGATCAGTTTCAGCTACAATTGAATTAATATAACGGTTCAGTGTGTATTCCGGACTGCTTACCATTTCCCGGAGATAATCCCAGTTTACATCCGTCTCGGTGTCTGCCATATATTTTTCTGCCGTATCCAGAAATTTCACATACGCATCCTCCCTGCTTTTGCTTGCCTGGCTTACAATATAATCTGCCACACCGGAAAACACCTTTCTTCCGGCAGCATGAGCCAATTTATTCATTTGGTTCTCCTCCTGCGTGCTTGTCTTTCTTATATATATTTTATTGTTCAGTCTTTTAGAAACTACATCATTATTATATTTTTTTCTTTTTTTTGTATCCATGGACAAAAAAAGAACAGTGGCAAAAATTTAACCACTGTCTCGAAATTGGTCGAAAATACACCATTTCTCACTATTTGTCCAAAAATTGTCAGGAATCGGACAGACGGTACAGAGCGTTCTTCCCCTCTCCCTGAATCAGGGCGATCAGCATCTCTGTAATTTCCTCCGGATCCTGCTGCATTCCCTTTTCAATCCAGGAAAGGACAATTCCGCCTATGGCATAGGCATAGAAATCTGCCACAAAATTTTTCTTTTCCTCAGAAACGGGAATCGATTCCGATTCCTCCTCCAACACTTTATATATCAGATCAAAGGCCCGCCTGTACAAAAATTTGGTCAGATATTCTTTACTGAGGGACCGAAATGTTCCCATAATAAATTTCTTGTTGTCCAGTGCATAAGCAAAGAGCTGCCGCATTCCCTGCTGCCATGTCTCTTGTATGCTGCTTCCGCCTAAAGCATCCTCCGACTCACTGATATAAATCCATTCCACCAGATCATAAATATCTTTAAAATGGTAATAAAAAGTATGGCGGTTAACTCCGCATTCCTCCGTAATGTCCTTAATTGTAATCTTTGACAGAGGCTTTTTCCCCATTAGCCTTTTCAGAGAATCTGCCAATGCACGTTTCGTCATATTAGAAGACATTTCATCACTACTCCATACCCCCCGTAAACACGGTGCTGCTTTTTATGGCTCTTATCATAGCACAAAACCCCAAAATCCGCAATGAGACAAATTATGTGCGGCCTGACCTGCCGGTGATTTATTTTTATTCCAGATTTTTCAGGGTTGCGAATGGTATGGTTCCTCCGAACAGGTCCAGAGCGCTTCCTACCGTTACATCAAGACGGCCCTTGCCATACCTTCGCAGAAGTTCAACATCCTCCATCCCTCCCACTCCGCCTGCATAGGTAATCGGGTTCTTTGTATATCCGCTCAAAAGCTCTGCCAGCTCTGTTTCGATCCCGCCGGCCTTTCCTTCCACATCTACTGCATGAATCAAAAATTCGTCGCAGTGGTTTCCGAGAATTTCCATGTTTTCCAACGTGACCGGAACCTCCGTAAACTTCTGCCAGCGGTCTGTTACAATAAAATACTGGCCGTCTTTTTTACGGCAGCTCAAATCCAGAACCAGCCGTTCTCTGCCTGCTGCGTGTTCTAATTTTTCCAAATTTTCCCATGATATCCGTCCATTTTTAAATACATAGGAGGTTACGATCACATGGCTTGCTCCGGCGTTTAAATATAATTCCGCATTTTTCGGGCAAACACCGCCGCCCAGTTGTAGCCCTCCCGGATAGGTACGAAGTGCATGAAGCGCCTGCTCCCTTGTCGCCTCAAAATACGGGGAATCAACAGCATTCAAAAGAATGACATGGCCTCCCTTTATTCCGGAATCCCGGTATAAAGCTGCATAAAAAGATGCGTCCTGCCCGGAAACAAAATTTTCCGAAGCTGTATCTCCCGCATCCTTCAGGCTTCCTCCTACGATCTGTTTCACTTTTCCATTATGTATATCAATGCATGGCCGAAATTTCATAATTACCTCCTGCGGTTCTGTCCGGACATGAAATATCCGTCCAAACAGTACGCTCCTCTCGTTTCATGCATTGATCATAACATCAAATTGCAGATTATGCAATTTGCATTCTATTTGAAACAAAGAAATTATCTTCGCTCGGTTGTATTATTGTCTGTCACATCATTTGCCGCGTTTCCTACTGCATCACCGACATCCTCTACGGCATCTCCGACACCATCACCCAAATCCCTGACGCTGTTCCCAAGTTCGCCGGATACGGTACCGTCATTTGTTGTAGTATCCGTACCGTCCATGGTATCAGTGTTTGCTGTATTCCCATCAGTCGTTGCATTGTCTGCTGCACCGTTATCCGCAGCAGTGCCATTATTTGAATTTGTATTGTTATTGGCGTTTGTATTGTTATTGGCGTTTGTATCGTTATTCCTGTCTGCTGCTGTATCATTCTTGTTGTCTGCTTTATCCGCAGCATTATCTTTGTTACCTGCATTGTCATCTGCCGCTGTACCAGATTTATCCGCCGCATTATTATTGTTATTTCCGCATGCAGTCAGCATACATAAAGTCAGCACAAGTAATGTGCCTGTCAGGATAGCTTTGAATTTTTTCATCCTATTAATCTCCTTTTCCTTGGATTTTTTGCTTGTACTTGTAATATGTACAATTTACAAAATCCTATTCTGGGATAAATTGGAAATTTGATTTTGGACAACAAAACATTATTACAGCTTCATGCAGGAGGGCAAAAAGGGAGAACTCCATAAACACGGATTTCTCCACAAATTGTCGGCACCAGGCCTCCGGCTAAAAGACTTCTTTAAATTCTTTTTAAATCATAGTCTACAAAACGGTCTACTTTTGGCTGGGAACTGCAGCCTATTACAAATTCTTTTGTCAGAAATTCTGTAATAAACAGTTCTCTCTCCTTATTTCCGGTAGTAAAAGCGCCCATACAAAGAATATTGGCATCATTGCTAAGACGCGCTCTCTGTGCGGAGTATACATCAGAGACAAGGGATGCATATGCGCCTTTTACTTTATTTGCAGCAATGGACATCCCGATCCCTGTTCCGCAAAGCAAAATTCCTCTGTTGAATTCTTTATTCGCAACTGCTTCTGCCACTTTAATCGCAACATTGGCATAAATAGGATCTTTGCTTCCGAAGTCTGTTACCTCTCCATAGCCCTTGTCCTGAATATATTTTATAATATCCTGTTTTTCTTTTTCTGCATTTGGATCACATCCGATTGCAATTTTCATAAGCTATTCCTCTCTTATTGCATCTTTAATAATTTTAACAAATTTATGTATCTGAAAAGCAGTACGTGTGGTAAACAATCCGTCAATATGCGGCTGCGAGATCAGTACACTGCCATTTTCAGAATTTACACTGCCACCGTACAAAACAGGAATTTCCTTTCCTTTTTCACCGAAAATCTCTGTCAGGCATTCCTTGATTACTTTATGCATTGCTTCCGCATAATCTGCCGATGCGGGAATCCCACTTGCCCCAATGGACCATACCGGCTCATACGCTATCCATATTTTGGAAATTTTATCTTTATCCACACCGTGAAGTCCTATTTTCAACTGTGTACGTAAAATTTCCGCACTGACTCCAACCCCCTTTTCCTCCAGAGTTTCCCCCACACACAGCAAAGTGGTAAATCCATATTCCAAAGCCTTTTTTACTTTTTTATTTTCCATTTCATTGGATTCCCCAAATCCATGACGCCTTTCAGAATGTCCCACCATAACCAAATCCAAGCCCAATTCTTTGAGCATCTCCGGTGAAATTTCTCCCGTAAACTGCCCTTCTGCCTCCCAGCACATATTCTGTGCACCCAGCATGTAGCAGCTCCGGCTTGCGCATTCAGAGGCACTCTGCAATGATGTATAAGAAGGGATAAAGAAAAACTGGACCTGATCCTTATCCATATCTTTTACTGCCTGTGAAAACTCCTCCAGATACTCCAGCGTATCCTTCACATTTTTATACATTTTAAAATTGCTTCCAAAATAAAACTTTTTTCCCATAGTCTTTACTCCCGCCGGCTATGCACAGCCTGCAGAGCCGAATAACTGGCAGCCAAAAGCACCCGCATTGTTATACCATTTCATCCTCTACATATTCCCGCATTCCCTGTAAAATAAAGTACACAGAGGTTGCTCCTGCATCCTGATGTCCCACAGCTCTCTGAAGAAGAGATTTTGCACGGCCAAATTTTGCAACATATTTCTTGGTATTCTCCATGCCCTGTCTTGCCGCTTTCTCTGCTGCTTTCAGCATTTCCAGAAAGCCTTTATCCGCATTGGCCTCCATTGCTTCCACAGCCGGTGCAAGTGCATCTACCATAGTCTTATCTCCTACCTTGGCACCGCCTCTTTCCTGAATGGCAGCAAGACTCTTCCTTTCCATTTTTGCAATATCCTCCGGAACAAGAACTGCTTTTGCTTCCATTCCTTTGGCACCTGCAAGGTAAAGGCTTCCAAAAATTACGCCGGAAGCGCCGCCCATGGACATGAGCATCGCCTGTCCTGCCGTTTCAAATATCTTATAAACATTTTCTGCTCCCTGCATTTTCAGAAGCTTTTTTTTAGCCCTCTGCATGCCGCCAGCCATTCCTATTCCATGATCTCCGTCACCAATCGCACTGTCCACCTCTGTAAGATAAGGCTTCTGTGCAATCACCTTATCTGCGACATAAATCAGCATATTTCTGGCGTCTTCTGCATTCAGCTCTTCCAGAACGCCTTCTTTGCTCCTCGTAATTTCCGCTGCTTCCACATCACTTTCGTCAAATTCGATCTCTTCCTCGTCTTCTATGACTTCTATATTGGCTCCGCCGGTCAGTTCGCCTTTGGCATAGAACGGAGAATAGCAGGGTGCATCATAATATTTCACCAGCTCATCGTCCAGACGCAGTATGGAAATAGAAAATCCCCCCATTTCCATACAGGTACAGAAAGTCCTGATTTCCGCATCATGGACGATCAATCCATCTTTCATCAGACGTTTATATAAATCGTAATACACAATGTTCAGTTCCAAAAGAGGCGTGGAACCAAGTCCGTTCACCAGAACAGCAATCCGTTCTCCTTCTTTTAACCGCATTTCCTCTTTTATTTCTCTGTACATTCGGTCTACCATATTATCCGCAGACATCATTTTCGTTCTCTCAATTCCCGGCTCACCGTGAAGACCCATACCGAATTCCATTTCATCCTCTGCCAGCTCAAAGGTAGGCTTATCATTTCCCGGCAGCGTGCCCGGAGAGGTGGCAAGACCTATGGTACTCATGTTATCTCTTGCCTTCTCTGTGATACGTACAACTTCTTCAAAATCAAGTCCGGCATCACAGGCAGCTCCTGCGATTTTGATTATGTAGATATCGCCTGCAATTCCTCTTCTGTCCGTAATTCTTTCTTTTGGTGCGGATGCAAAATCGTCCCATACACGTACGTGGGCTGTCTTCATTCCATCTGCCCGGCAAAGCTCTTCTGCCATATCAAAATTCAGATTGTCACCAGCGTAATTTCCATATAAAAATAAAACTCCCTTACCCTGATCCACCGCTTTAGCAGCTTCATAAATCAGTTCCGGATTGGGGGATGCGCAGATGTTTCCGCTTGCACATGCATCTGCAAGACCAGCGCCGACAAAGCCGGAAAACAGTGGCTCATGACCGCTTCCGCCGCCAATTACCAGGGCAACCTTATCTTTTCTGTTAGCTCTGTATTTAAAAGCATTGTAATCACCAATTTTTTTATATAATTTCTTATAAGCCATCAGATAACCCGCAAGCATTTCTTCTACTACATTAGAAACGTCAGAATTCAGTATTTTTTTCATAGCCCTATCTCCTTATGATTTTCAAAGAGCTGTGATTTTTTACCACACAGCATCATAAAAAACCGCAGCCACCTGTTACACTACATCTTAATAACGCCTTTGATTACGTCCTGTTTGTTGTCAATATTGTAATTAACCCCGTGAATGATATCCTTAAAATCAAACTCATGGGAAACAATGGATTTCACCGGAAGTTTTCCCTGACTGATCAGTTTGATCGCCGTAGGATAAAGATTTCTGTAACGGAAGATCGTATAAAGACGTGCTTCTGCCGCACTTAAACTTCCAATATCATATGTAATCTCTGCGTTTGCACACATACCAACTAATGTGACAGCTCCGCCTTTTTTCACCATTTTTGCAGTCTGCAGAGTTGTAAATTCAGCGCCTGCTGTTTCGTAAACCAGGTCACACCCGCCCATGGCCTGAATGACCTTTACCGCATCCTGCTCTTTTCCGTTGATGATCACAGAAGCGCCTACTTCCTTTGCCTTCTGAAGACGCCTTTCCAATACATCGACTGCATAAATCTCATCAATTCCCGCCGCCTTCAGGGCCATAACCGTAACAAGACCGATACATCCGCATCCTAAAACCACTGCGCTCTGTCCCATTTTTGCACCGGAAATATTTACTGCATGGAGACCTACTGCCATTGGCTCTACCAGTGCGCCTTCCATAGTGTCTACATTATCCGGAAGCTTGAAGCACATTTTTGCGGGGTGCGCATAATACTCCAGAAACACGCCATCTCTCTGATGGGGAACTGCCATAAAGTCCATATCAGGACACAAATTGTAATAACCTTTTTGGCACATTTCGCACTCACCGCAGCCTACACCCGGTTCCAGAGCCACCCGGTCTCCAACCTTAAGATTCGTAACGTTCTCTCCAATCTCTACAACCGTTCCACCAGACTCATGTCCCAGTACAAGCGGCTCATCAACGATCCAGTTTCCAACTCTTCCCGCTTCAAAGAAATGCATATCAGAACCACAGATTCCAACATATTCTATTTTTACAAGAACCTCATCCGGCTTAACCTTTGGAATCTCTCTTTCCTCAATTATCATCTCTCTGATATCCGTCATTACCGCAACTTTCATTTTACCTTCCATTTTAATCCGCTCCTTTTAAAATTTTTTACGTTCTTATATTTTTCACTTGCTAATTATTTTTTTAACAATGCTTATTCTAAATATAGGGGAACGAAAATTCTCCGTCCCCCATATCTCGGGAAGGCTATTTTAAGGGGCGATAGCATTCTCCGTTTTTTCATTTTTTATTTGTATAAGGTCGTAAGAAGCTCATCAACGTTGTCCTGTGTATAATTTGTCATATCGATCAGGTTGATGTATTCATCCGGTGTTTCTCCATTCAGTATCTGGCTGCAAAGTTCAACACCTAAACCGCCCTCAAGAACTGCATCCTGATATACGGTAGATAACAGAGTTCCTTCTTTTACTGCGTTACATCCATCTTCGATTGCGTCTACGCCAGTTACAATGATATCTTCGCCGGCTTTCAGACCTGCTGCTTCAATAGCCATGATCGCACCAAGTGCCATCTCATCATTATGAGCTACGATCGCATCGATATCATCCCATGTCTGCAGCCAGTTCTCAACTAAGGACTGTGCTTCTTCTCTGCTCCAGTTAGCTGTCTGGTCAGCAAGAACTTCGATATCCGGGTTTTCTGCCAGAACATTTTCATTTCCTTCAAGACGGTCAATCTGTGCGGACTGTCCGATTGGTCCTTCCAGGATACAGATCTTACCGGAACCGCCGATCGCATCAATCGCGCTCTGCATTTCCAATTCGCCTGCCAATACATCGTCCGGACCCGAATAGTAGTAATCCTCATCTGTATTAATGGTCATATTTACAGCAACAAGGGGAATATCTGCTTCTTTTGCCAGGTCAAGCGCAGGTACAATAGCATCGGAATCAACTGCTGCAACGAGCAGACAATCAACGCCCTGGCCGATCAGATTTTCTACCTGTGTAATCTGATTTGCAGAGTCATTTTCTGCATCCAGGCTAACCAGATCTAATCCCAGCTCCTCACACTTCTCCTCTACACCCTGATTCATCAGAGTAATAAACTCAGAACTGTAGTAATAGGTATATCCAACTGTCTTCTTCTCTTCTGCGTGTACAGCCGCAGGTGCCGCTACTGTTGTGATAGCCATGGCAGAAGCCATTAATCGTGTGATCATTCTTTTTTTCATTGTAAAAATCCTCCTATACATTTGCTGTTTTTGGTTTGTTACTATTTGTTTCTTCGGGTATCAATTAATATCGCCCCTAATATAATTAATCCCCTGACAACCTGCTGATAATAAGATGTTACATTTAAAAGGTCCAGACCTGTGTTTACCATACCCAGCAGCAGTGCTCCCAGAAGTGTTCCCCATAATTTACCGGTTCCTCCCGAAAGACTTGTTCCACCGATTACGGTAGCTGCAATGGCATTCAGTTCATAACCGTCACCTGCTGTTGCAAGACCGGCAGATACACGGGCTGTCAATACTACGGCCGCAACACCGCAGCACATTCCACTGAACATATACACCAGAAGCAGAACCTTTTTTACATTGATACCGGAAACCATAGCTGCCTGTGGATTTCCGCCTACTGCATAGATATAACGGCCAAGCTTAAACTTTGACAGCATTACTGAAAAGATGAGAAATACGGCAAAAAGAACAATTGTAGGAATCGGAAGCCCCAGAATGCTTCCCTTGCCGATCACCAGGAATTCTGCCGGCAGCTTGGAAATCGGCTTTCCATCACAATAGATGTACGTCAGTCCGCGTCCAACCGTCAGCATGGACAAGGTTACAACAAATGCCGGTGCATTCCAGTATGCAACAAAATAACCGTTGATCATTCCCATGATACATCCCACTACGACCGCAATAACCGCGATCACGAATATGGGAAGATCAGTATTATTCAGCATACCTGCTGTCAAAATACCGGAAAAAGCTACGATTGACCCCACAGAAAGGTCGATACCGCCTGTCAGACAGACGAGAGACATTCCAATTGCAAGAATACCGTTAATGGAAACCTGCCTTAGGATATTCAAAATATTGGTAGTCTTTAAGAAGTTTGGAGATGCAATACTCAATACAACTCCCAGACCTAGAATAATCAGTACCAGCGTCAAACTGTTAAGTATTTCTTTGATTGATTTTTTATTATCCATATCGTCCTCCTAATTCAATTCAGCCGCTGCATATTCCAGAATTCTTTCCTGAGAAGCTTCCGCCGCGGAAATTTCGCCGCTGATCCTTCCGCCGCTCATGATGATAATTCTGTCACACATTCCGAGAATTTCCGGCATTTCTGAAGAAATAAAAATAATGGATTTTCCTTCCTCCGCCAGTTTTGCAATCAACTTGTAAATCTCCGTTTTGGCACCTACGTCGATACCTCTTGTAGGTTCGTCAAACACAATTATTTCCGGATTCTGCATCAGCCATTTTGCCAGAACGATTTTCTGCTGGTTACCACCGCTTAAGTTGCCTGCTTTCTGCTCCAGCGACGGTGTTTTGATATTCAAAGCTTCCTTATATTTCACACTGTCCGCACGGGCCTTTCTGTGGTTGATACAGCCAAAGTTATCAGACAATTGATCCAATGAGGCAAGAATAATATTATCGCCTACATCCATTCCGAGAACCAGTCCGTTTCCTTTTCGATCCTCTGTCACATATCCCAGACCTGCCCGTTTCATTATTTTAGGAGTCTGCCTGGGAATCACCTTTCCCTTTACTGTAATAGTGCCGCCGGTAATCTTTGTGACACCAAAAACAGCATTCATAATTTCCGTACGTCCAGCTCCCATAAGACCTGCAAATCCCAGAATCTCACCTTTTCTGGCCTCGAAGGATATATCCTCAAATACACCCTCCTGTTTCAGATTCTGTACCTTCAAAATAGTTTCTCCCGGAACATTTCGTTTTACGGGATAAATCTCTGTCAGGTCACGGTCTACCATTAGTTTAATAAGTTTTGGTTCATCAACTTCCGATACCGGATAGTCACCCACATGGAGACCATCACGGAAAACGGTAATCACATCTCCAATTGCAAAAAGCTCAGACATTTTATGACTGATATAGACAATACATCGTCCTTCTGCCTTCAGCTTCCGAATAATACCAAACAGATTTTCCACTTCGCTCTCTGTAATGGAGGATGTGGGCTCATCCATAATAATAATATCTGAATTGTAGGACAGAGCCTTGGCAATCTCTACCATCTGCATTTGTGATGTGGAAAGTGCCTTCATTTTCGTCGAAGATGACACATTACGCATGCCTACCTCTTTCAGCAACTCATCTGAAAGACTATTCATCTTAGCAAAATCAACAATTCCTATCCCTTTTTTCGGTTCCTTACCGAGGAAAATATTTTCCGCAATCGTCATATCCAATACCGGACTGAGTTCCTGATGAATCATGGAAATTCCAAATAGTGTTGCCTGTTTAGGATTGGCGATTGTTACCTTTTTTCCATGCAGTATAATTTCACCTTCATCCGCCTTATAAATCCCATCCAGAATCTTCATCAGTGTGGATTTCCCTGCACCATTTTCTCCAATAAGAACGTGAACCTCACCCCTTTGAAACGTCACATTGACATTCTGAAGAGCCTTTACTCCAGGGAAGAACTTACTAATACCTTTTGCTTCAAGAATGATTTCATTATTTCTTGAATCTGCTGCCATGATATAATCCTTTTCCCTTCTTAATTTATGTAAATCATAGCATCATTCTTTTTTTACTCCTACTAACAATCTTCGTAACAGGGGGGACATTCTTCAGATTTTTATAAAGGAGGAGGATGCTCCCTGGGCCATTACCGCCTCAGGGGACATCCTCCTCCTTTAGTTTGTCTAATTTATTTTTTCATCAAATTCCTCCCGGGATATCAATCTGCCGTGATACATATAGCAGATTCTTCCTTCACAGTAATTAATTTCCGATATACTGGAGGTCACGATCAGAATAGGAATATTTCTGTTTTTCAGTGTATAGATCATTTCACGCGCCGCTTCTCTTGCCTGTATATTTCCTTCGGAAAAAGGTTGAATACAGATTAGCAGGTCCGGTGCATACAGAAGCCATTTTGCATACAGAACCTTCTGCTGTTCCTCCGGACTGAGATTTTTCATTTTTTTTCGGTAAAGATTTTCCGGGACAATCCCCTCCAGCATGATCTGGCTGCTTTTTCGGAATTTTCTATTCATCCATATTCCGTTTATCTTATGGGAAAGCATCATAAAAAGATTATCCATCACACACATTTCCGAAAAATTATTAATCTTTGCAAGTTTTCCCTCAATAATTCCAATTCTCACTGCCAGAGGATTCTCGCAGTCCACCAGATGATACCTCTGCCTTGACACAAAAAATCCATTCAAAATCCGGCTCCTTCCCCGGATAATATTAATTATTTCATACATACTTTTTTCATCTGCACAAAACAGCTTCACTATCTCGCCTCTATAAACAGAAAGGGATACTCTCTTTAAATAATCAGAAGAAAAATCCTCCAGCATAACCCTCTCTGAATCCATGTTTCCGCTGAAATAAGCCACCTTTTCATAGTCGATACAATTAAACTCATTCTGATAAAGGCATCTGTGCAGCAGCGCATAGTCACATTCTTCCGCCTCTTTTGCAATACAGACCCTTCCGTTTTTTACAATGACTACCCTGTCATAAAAAGAAAAATCAATATTCTCAAGAGGTTCCACATACACCACTGCAATTTCCTTTTCCTTCAGTTTCTGAACGATTCCCTTCAGTTTTATGATTTCCTGCTGACTCAGAAGGTTTCCAAAACCGGTAATAAAAATAATCTGCTTTTTCAAAGAATATGCTCTGCTCAGTTCGATCTCCATTTTTTCGTAATCCGTCAAAGATGACACATTCCTATGTATGCTCAACTGAATTCCCAGTTCTTCAAAAAGCTGCTCTGTTTTCTTTTCGATCATGGGAAAATCCACCTTCCACGCTCTTACCTTCTCCCGCATCAGAAAAATATTTTCCGCAATGCTCAGATAATTTACCAGTTGGCTTTCGTTGGTAATCAGTGCAATTTTTTCTCTCAACCCGGAAAAAGGAATTGCTTCTTCATTATAATAGAACTTTCCGAAATCCGGCTGTTCCCATCCGGTCATAATTCGCAGAAACAGTGCTTTAGACTGCACATTATCAAATACAATATGCGCAATCTCTTCTTTAAATATCACAAAATGGATATTCTTAAGTATATTCCCTTTTTTCAGATTGTTGATTCGAAGCTGTTCCCTCTTCATAATTTCCTCTTTGTATTCTGGGAAGTGTGATCATGACATCTGTCCCCACATGAATCGTACTGTAGATATGAACGCCATATTCTTCTCCAAATAAAAGCTTAATCCTGCTGTTTACGTTTTTAATTGCAATGCTGCCTTTTTTCTTTTTGCTCTCTCCTACATAGCTGACTGAAACTCTGCTCAGATAATCATTGATCTCTTCTATCTGCTCCTCCGGCATCCCCTTGCCATTATCCCCGATCCGAATCAGAACCTTTTTCGGTGTAGTTTCAATTTTAATAGAAACCACACCTTTATTTTTTATTTGTTCCAGTCCATGGCAAATGGCATTCTCCACAAACGGCTGCAGCGTCAGCTTAGGAAGCTTCAGATGAAGTACCTCTTCTTCAGGATAATCGATTTTCAGCTTCATTTTATCTCCAAAACGATAGTACTGGATAACAAAATAATCTTCCACATTTTCGATTTCTTCTTCCAGAGTCACCAGCTTATCCACACCTGTGATAGAATACCGAAAAAAGTTGGAAAGTGCTTCTGTCGCATCTACTACGCTATCCAGCCCGGCACATATGGCATCACCCCGAATGGCTTCCAGCGCATTATACAAAAAGTGCGGATTAATCTGATTCTGCAATGCCAGATATTCCGCCTGCTTTTTTGACATACGAATGGCATCCTGTTTATCAAGCAGATAATGCAGCCTTTCCATAACCTCATCCCAGCGGGGCGCCCAGCCTATCTCATATTCAAACATCTCCTCAAAAACCTGACCATCTACAAACTGACCATACAGTTTTTTCATATGCAAATAGGGTTTATAAATAAAAACCCTCCCCATATAAGCCCCTGCACCATAAAGAATCAAATCCAGAATAAAAAAAATCGTCAGTATCCCTGCAGGAAAACTTTTTCTCCACAAACACGCCAGAAACACCAACATGTTTGCCGCAGTAACTCCTCCAAAAAACAGAACTGCCAAGCCAACTCTGTAGGATAATATATTTTTTTTCACATTTTTCCCCTTCCGCTAATTATACAGTTTTCTGAATTCTGTAGGGGTTACTCCCATATATTTTTTGAAAATCCTGGAGAAATACTTGATGTCACTGTAACCTACCGCATACGAAATGTCCTCTACGGACCCCTCCGTATTCAGAAGCATTTCCTTTGCATTTTTAATGCGAACCTTTATCAGATACTCAGAAAAATTAACACCCACCTCTTTTTTAAACATTGAAGAAAAATAATTGGGATTAAACCCTGTTTCATGACTTACGATTTCCAGTGTCAACGGTTTATAATAATTTTCCGCAATATATCTCTTAGCAATCCTTATGGGTTTATTTTCAATTAACTTCTTTTCCTGCATCCATAAATTCACGGACGTTTCCATATAACTGTGCAGATACTTTATCACTTCAGCAATGGTATCAAACTGCAAAACTTTCTCTTTTTGCTCCTGATATTCATCAGGAATATTGATCCCGTAATTATTTGTTCCAAAATAAAAAAGCTGGAGAATTTCTTTATAAACCTTTTCTACCACCAGTCCATCCTTCTCTTCACTTTTTTCCAGACGGCCGGCTATTTTTTTCAGCTCATTGCTCTGGCTTTCCATATCGAGAATTTCAATATCACCCAAAAACTGTTTTTTGAACGCGTTATCCACATATGCACTGCTTTTTTCTGTTTTTCTGTCCGGACGATACTTCAATATCAGACGACTGGAAAAATAAAAACGATCTGCAAGCGTAACCGATGCCTCCCTGATGCTTTCCATGATATTCTGCATCTCTGTTTTTATTTCCCCCAATGCAATATAGATCTTCATGGACCCAAACACATCCTGAAGCTGCAAAAGCTCCATTTTCGCCTTTTTCAGTTTCCCGTAAGCCAGTTGAAGATTTTCCTCTGTACCGTTCAGCAACCCGTAAATATCATTGTCAATCAAACTGACCACCATTTCATTTATACACTCTGAAAGCGTCTGATTCAAAATCTTCACCGCTTTATTCAGAACAATTTTCTTAACAGCAACGATATTTTCCTGGTTTTCAAAAATAATACGTACCCGCATTGCCTGATAACAGGTATCATCAAAATTACAGTGATATCCCCGGTTAACTTTTTCTACGGAATAAAATCCTCCGAATTTTTCCGGATGCTTCAGAACTTCTACAAGAAAAGTATCCTTGATCCGTTCCTTGTTGCGATTCAGCTCCCGTTTCATATCCTCCCATTTCCAGGCTTCCCGCAGTTCTGTTTTATGCTTGTCATATATTTTTTCAAGGATGGCAACCATATCTTTTTTCCGTATGGGTTTCAAAAGGTATTCCTCTACTCCAAAACGAAGCGCCGTCTGAACGTACTCAAACTGGCCATATCCGCTGATGATTACAATATGAATATTACGACCCAGCTCTTTCAGCTTTTTGATCAGCTCCAGACCGTCGCAATCCGGCATTCGGATATCTACCAGCAATACGTCAACTTCATTTTCCTTTATAAAATTGAATGCCGTTATTCCATCGTTTGCCGTTCCTACAATTTCGTATCCCATTTTCTCCCAGTCCACAATATTCGCAATTAACTGGCATACTTTTTTTTCATCATCCGCAATCAATACCTTAAGCATCCTTTACCCCTCTTCCATCTTCAAGGCGAATATTTCTCTCGAACATATATATTGCAACCATTTTATCATACTTCGGGGTTTTTTCAAATAAAATAACATCCTGTAAACGAATCAAAGACCTGCGTTAAAACTGAAAGTGTTTACCGGAAGAACTTTTGAAGTGAGTGTATTCCCGTTTTCTTTTGCGGAGTACATGCGGCATTTTGGATATACCGATTCCTATTCTGCATTCGAAAAATATCTGACCGAAGGAGGCATGTCCGGTTCCTATCTCTATAAAGATTCCGATGCCAAGTTCAATTATCTGTCTGATGTTTTCGGCACGCTGATTGTACGTGACATTCGGCAGAAGTATTAATCTTATCCTGATTGCTTCGCAGTGTGTCGGCAATGCTTTTGCCTTCTATCGCATTCGCCGTTATGACTGATTTGTTGCCATCGCCTATTCAAAGTTGTGTTCCGCCTGGCTCTCTTTTCACATCTTCTTGTATTCTCCTACATCACCTGCAGGAATGTTGGACTTGCTAAAATAAAAACTCTAATTTATTTCTCTAATAGATATTACCACTAATCATCAACCAAGCTCTTTACCACTCTATCTCATCAAAAAGCTCTTCCATAATCCGTATAAATAAAAGAAATGCTATATGCTTTGTAAAGAAATTCATTTAAGCATGACTGCTAACTGGAAATATAAAACCCCGGAAAGACCTGTACAGATCTTTCCAGGGTTTTACTTTTATTCTTTCACAACAGTTTATATATTACCACAATCAAATATTCAGAAGCATACCTTATTCATAATAACTCCTGAACAGTTTAAGCATTTACTTTCTCAATAATCTGCTTAGGTGTCTCAGGAAAAATGACCTTATTTACAAAGAAAAATACAATCATAGAAACACCACCATTGAGTACTGTTGTACCAATATTATAGATGAAGTCCGGCACAAGAAGTCCGGCAACTGCAACCCAGATACAGTTGATAGAGTTTACAATACAGGTGATCACGCAAAATGCAGCTGCATACCATGCAATCTGTTTTCCCGTATTACCATGACTGCGGAATACAAAGAGCTTCTGGATCGGGAAGTTGATACACTCTCCAAGCACCATCGCAGTCATATATGCAATAAAGTATGCCAGTCCACCATGTGCCTGATCATATCCCAGGATATTCCACCGGAATGTCTCTCCAAATAATGTTACCGGAATTCCCGGCCAGCCGAAAGATCTGTCACCCATTCCGGCAAATGCATAAGGAAGAAACTGAAGCATAAAATATTTCAGAACTGTTATCAAATTTGAGACAATTACAAACAGTCCGCCTTCTCTTACCCATTTCGCAAGCTTCGGATTTTTTGTCTCAAAGGCTTTCCATATATTCATTTTGTGCTGCCTCCTATTTCATGTTCTTTAACATAGTTTCATACTTTTTATTTGCCCGCATATTCCGGAAAAACCCACCAATCAGACCGGCTGCTCCACGGAAGAAATGTCCGTTGGCAACTGTTACAATAGATTCAGTCATCTCTCTGGAAACCATACCGGCAGTCATCTTGCAGATTGCTCTAAAAGGCATATTGTAGATAAACAGAGTATTCAAATCCGGCACGCCTTTTTCCACTGCTTTATCCATCTTCTTCTGCAGAACCTTATACACCAAGCGACAAATACCACTCTTTGCATATTTCATCTGGCAAAGTGCATCATTGATGTCAAGAAGACCAACCTTTTCCTCAGGAAGAACATCTCCGTAAAACAGCTGAAATTCTTCGTAATGAACATTTCGTACAAGACCGGATTTATAGCTTGGAAGCTTTTCAATATCATAGGGAAGCACATCTGTTGTACCCTGTTTTTCCATTTCAGACGAAAGTCTGATATCTGCACAGGAAGCACCAATCATAATATTATAAGTGCCTCCTTCTACCTCCCACTTATTTGTTTTTGTATTGAAGTAGCGAAATGTTTTATCATCAAATCTGATTTCAACCTCTTTGGACTCTCCTGCTTCCAGCCATACCTTTGTAAAGCCTTTCAGTTCTTTTTTCGGTCTGACAAGTTTTGTCTCTTTCTTTCCCACATATAACTGAGCAATTTCTGCGCCCGAACACATTCCTGTGTTGGTAATGGTAAAGCGAACTCCCTCGTCTGTAAGTATCAGAGAATCATAAGCAAATGTTGTATAGGAAAGGCCATATCCAAAGGGGAACTGTACTGGAATATCTGCTGTATCATAGTATCGATAGCCGATAAATGGTCCTTCTCTGTACTGAAGATTTCTGTATTTTTCATCTGCATAATTGAACATGGAGCAGTCCGCATAAGCATACGGATAAGATTCTGCCAGTTTTCCTGACGGTACTTCTTTTCCTGTAATCAGGTCAAGAAGTGCACTCGCACCTGCCTGACCGGTAAGATATCCATGAAGAAGCGCGGTCAACTTATCCAGCCATGGCATTTTTACTGCTGAACCCGCAGACATCACGCCAACCACATTAGAATTTAGAACTGCCAGCTCTTCCAGTTCTCGGATCTGATATTCCGGGATATCCATAGAAGTTCTGTCTGCACCCTCAGATTCCGCGATTTCATCCAGTCCGAAGAAGAACAACACAACATCTGCGGCTTTCGGATCCTCTACAACCTGCAGATTATACTTTTTAATCTCTTCTGCAATTGTCTCTACTTTTGTAGCATTTACCTGAGAAGAACCTGCACCCTGATATCTTGGCTTATTCACAAATGGTCCGCGCAGTGCAACCTTTGTTCCATCTTTCAGAGGAAGGATTCCTCTTTCATTTTTCAAAAGTACAGCACTCTCCACTGCTGCCTGATGTGCAATTCTGTGATGAGATTCTTTATCAAAATCCTTCTGCTTATTCTCTTTAAAATAAATAGCAGCCTCGATAATCGGCTCGATTGCCCGGCCGATTTCCTCTTCCGTGATTTTTCCAAGCTTCAGATCAGCAAGCAGTCCTCTGGCAGAGTCCAGACCCGGATTCGGCATTTCCACATTAGACTGGCATTTCACACCTTCTGTATGGTCATTGCTTGCACCCCAGTCGGTAACTACAATTCCGTCAAATCCCCATTCTTTTCTCAGAATGTCTACAAGCAAATGCTTATTTTCGTTTGCATACTGCCCGTTCACTTCATTGTAGGAAGACATGATAGACTTTGCTTTTCCTTCTTTTACAGCAATCTCAAAAGCAGTCAGATAAATTTCACGAAGGGTTCTTTCATCTACTACTGCATTCATAGCCATGCGGCGATACTCTCTGGAATTTACTGCAAAATGTTTGGGACATGCGTATACATGTCTGCTCTGAATTCCTCTCACATAAGCCGCTGCCATTTTTCCTGCGAGAATAGGATCTTCTGAGAAATACTCAAAGTTTCTTCCGCACAGCGGAGAACGTTTCATATTCAGTCCCGGTCCAAGCACTACATTTACACCCTGTGCAACAGCCTCTTTTCCCAGGGCTTCACCGATTTTTTCACCAATGCCGGGATCCCAGCTATTAGCAGTTGTGGCAGCTGCAGGAAAGCAGGTCGCCGGAAGAGAAACATTCAATCCCAAATGATCTCCGGCTCCTTCCTGACGGCGCAAACCGTGAGGTCCGTCTGAAAAGGTAATGGAATCAACCCCCAGCCTTGGAATATCCCTTGATTCCCACTCATTTTTTCCACTTAACAGAGCCGCTTTTTCTTCTATTGTAAGTTTTGAAATAATATCCTTTACTTTCATTTATTCCTCCATCCTTCTTATGGATCTGTCATACTGCCACAACAGCTCCATAAGAAAGAATTCTGTTTTATATCACAGGAGTACCCAAATACTTTCCTGTACTATATGCTATAAAAAGCTTACTCTGCTGCCTTAGCTGCTTTCTTTTTCTTTAACAGATAATGCACAAGTACCAGTATTGCAATGCCTCCGATGACTACACCACCGATTACATTTACTTTCAGGAAGAGCTTATCCATGTTGGAAAGTCCGCCAACCGGATTTTCTTTTCCAGCATAAGCGCCGCTGTTCACAATTGTATACATGATATTCTTACATGCTTTACGCATAGCAAGAACTGCGGTTGCACTCTCGTTTGTAAACTGATTAGATGCGGCATTTCCGTAGCCAAGCATCAGGTCATTTCCATTCCTCATACTGTTTTCAGAGATCATGTATCCGTAAGAGCCATCGTAGTCACTGATTACCATGCCACGGAATCCCCATTCGTTACGAAGAACAGTCTGAAGAAGATCTGAGTTTGCACATGCCGGTACACTTCCAAGCCAGTTATAGGAAGACATACAAGCCATTGCCTGTCCCTCAAATCCCTTCACACAAAGCTCAAATGGTTTCAAATAGATTTCACGCATTGCCTGCTCAGAAACAAAGGTAAGCAGGAAAGATTCACGGTTACATTCCTGATCATTTACTGCAAAGTGTTTAATGTATGGATAAACACCTTTTGCAGCTGCACCGTTTACCTGGTTTGCCGCCAGATATCCTGCAAGCACACCATCTTCGGAGTAATACTCAAAGTTACGTCCGGAGAATGCGGAACGATGTGTGTTCATAGCAGGTCCGTACCAGCCATAGTTCTGTACGTCTGCAAATTCCTGTCCCATAGACTCTCCTGCCTCATAAGCAAGCTGCTTGTTCCATGTCTGAGCCAGTAATACTTCACACGGATATGGAGTACCATAAGTTTTTGTTACAAAGTTGTTGAGTCCTGCGGGGCCGTCACAGTCAGAAGTTGCAATCTTGCCAACTGATTCGATTTCGGCTGTCTGCCATCCGCCTACGTTAATCATGGTTGCCATATCTTCAAAGTTTAACTGTTCCAGCAGTTCTTCCCATTTTTCATCATCGTAGTCGACACCTTTAAGATCAAAGAGTGTCAGACCATTGTCTGCACCCATTACAGGCATTTCATCATCTGAATTGTCATATTTGCTGCTGTCATAAATACCAAATGTATTTTCTTCAACTGCTGCACGCAGCTCGTCAGACATTGCATACTCTGTAGGTCTTGCCCAGGAAGCCCCGGCATTTTTGAAACCATCTGCACGAGAAAGCTCAATGAAATCTCCGCGTGTATAATCGTTAAATACATTTACTGGTGTTGTTTCATCTGTAGAACGTCCGTCTTTGCTGTAGTCAATGTCTTCATCAACTGTAAATTTCTCTTCTGCAACTACTGTATGAGAATCAGAACGTACAGAAATTGTATATTCTCCGGCTTCAAGAATATATCCGCCGCCTGCAACCTTGATTTCACCGGAATCATAGGATGCCATATCTTCTTTTGCGATTTCAAAAGAAAGTGTCTGGGCTTTACCAGGCTCCAGAAGATCTGTTTTCTCAAATTCAATCAGATTTACAGAAGCCTTTTCAATACCACCATTTGTATAAGGCGGTGTGTAGTAAATTTCTACAACATCTTTACCTGCAACATCACCTGTATTCTTTACTTCCACCTCAAAGGAAACGGTATCGCCATTGTCCTTGAAGTTTGCCATTGTTTTTTTAAAAGTAGTATAGCTCAGACCATATCCAAACGGATACTGTACGCTGTTTTCGTAGTCGATCAGACCTTCCTCTGCAGCTGTCTCATAGAATTTGTATCCAACGTAAATGCCTTCTACATAATTTACAAAAGAAATATTTCCCTTGTAAGAAGCATCTGCTTCCAGTGCCTGTGCTTTCAGGTCATCCACATTATTGTACGGGAAGTTTCCGATATTGTTGATATAATGTGTGGAAAGCAGATTTTTTACATAAGTGTCTGCGGTTTTGCCGGATGGATTCACAGAACCGTTGAAAATCTCACCCAGTGCTGCAAAACCGGTTGAACCACCGCCAGGAGCAAGAATCACTGATTTAATTTGTTCGTACTCATCTACCCAGCCAAGTTCCATTGCATTGTTTGCATTAATAATTACAATTATATTATCAAATTCAGAGCAGACCTTATCTACCATCTGCTCCTCTGTTACGGAAAGTTCCAGATAATGTTCACCTTCCTCAAAGTCATCATAAGAACCATTATTGGTATAAGAAGCATTCATATAACGCCAGTTTGCCGGGGCATTGGAAGTAGCCAGGCCCTGATTGTATGTACCTTTAATTACGGCATTCATATCTGTCGGAAGGTCTGCACCCTCACCGCCCGGACGTCCGATCACAATAACTGCTGTATCAGAAAAGTCTTTTGCTTCGTTCATCAGCTCGTCTGTGTAATGACTCATATTAGGCTCCGGCAGAGACCAGTCCTGTGCGGACATGGAAATGCCTGGTCGCTGATCATAGTAATCTGTGTACATCTTGGAAAGGTTTGCATTTGTCTTGTATCCTGCATCCTGCAGAGACTGTAAAATACCAATCGCACCTTCAGAATGGGAACCGGCGGAACCAGTTCCTCCGAATATCGGATTAGTGGAATCCCATCCAAATACGTTCAGAGTTGTTACATCAGAAGACAAAGGAAGAAGTCCTTCGTTCTTTACCAGAGTTATACCTTCTTCTCCGATTTTCTTTATTGTTTCTTTGCTGTTTGCAATTGTTTTTTCTGAGAATTCTGCTTTTGATGCATTCAGAAAACCAGATACATTTGAGTACATCGGACCATAGCAAATAGAATTTACAATGATCAGAATGGCTAAAAGAAATGCCATCAGAGCTTCCAGACGAATTACATGACGGAATCCTTTTTTAGCAAAGTGAGCAAGAACCATAACTACAACCAGCGCAATGACTGCACCTACGATTCCGTAGATATAGCCTTCAAGCTGTGTAAGATAAGAGAGCAGGTCTGCTTCACTAACACCCAGACTGTACATAAACGGTCCCAGAAGTTTTATCAATAAATCAACCATTTTTTTCTCCTTTATCATTCACGTAACTGTTTAGTACACAGTTACGATTCATAAACCATGTCAAACGGATATTCAAAATAAATCCAGAAACCCGGCAAAGATTTCTCTCTGCCGGGCCATATACTGAGCATTGACCAAGGCTTAGCTCAATAAATTATTTGTTTGCTTCTGCATATGCAGCATAGTCAAAATTCTGGATTTTGGTAAGTGGTTCAGCTGTGTATTTAGCAGTACGCTCATCTTCAATCTTGCCGGACCACTTCAGACCAAATGCAAAATCATAAGTATTTCCTGCTGCATCTGTATAACATTCCATATCACGAGGAACATCTTCTAACTGTGCTTCAACAGCTTCCATGGATGCAGGCTGCTGGAATACAAGGAGACCGCTCGGCTCTGTCTGTCCCATGATTACTTCTGCAACAACATCTTCACGCTGCATGTTATAGTTTACAAGGATAACGTCTGCCAGAGGTTCTACTTCGTTCCAAACCATGCCGCGCTCCATCTTCATGGATACGATCACCGGAACATCACCAGCTGCATCTGCTGCATACTGAAGAGCTTCCAGATCGCCGTAGTTTGGAGTTTCATGAGCTGCTACACCTTTGTAAGAACGGTTTTCTTTTGTTCCGTTTTCCAGAGCTTTACCGCTGATGGATACTTCGCGTGCTGTCTCAGCTACATATTCACCGTACTGCAGATTTGCCGGATACCAAACCTGTTCTGTTCCTTCAGCAACCGGTTCTCCACCAAATGCACCTGTCATAAGAGCTTCATAAGAAGGAGTATATGCTCCACTCATACCAATCAGTGCATAATCACATGCTGCGATTTCTTCTGCTGTTGCACGAGTCAGGTCGTCTTTTGTATAAGTCGCATTTCCGTCGGCATCTGCTTCACCTGTAGGATCGCCAAGAGTATCTGTTACAACGTTGAAGTATTTTCCAAGTTTCTCAATATCCATACCTGGAGTCCAGCTTGGAGTTCCTTCGGAAATACCACTCATCCATGTTGCACTGAATCCTGTATTATATACATATGGTACATATACAGTTGGTTTTTCGGAAACAGCACCATCTGCACTGATTGTTCCGTCATTTTTAATCATAACAACAGACTGTCTCTGTGTTCCCATTGCATATTCTGTTGCAGAATCACTTGCAATAACAGAATCTGCATAAACAGAATCACTGTATGGCTGCTCGAACATCTCAAGGTTCATCATGGTTCCGACAAATTTTTCCGCTGCTGTTCTCATAATCTCATCTGCTTTTTCCTGTCCGTCACGTTCTGCAAGAACACCATAAGCTGCTTTTGCAGTATCCACATCACTGTAACCGCCAAGAAGATTTGCGCCTGCTTCCCAACTTGTTGCGATACGATCCGGCTCTTCAAGAGACTCTGCTCCCCAAACACCCGCAAACTGATATACACCCCAGTCAGTAATCTTCAGTCCGTCAAATCCGCCTTCATCCAGCATATTGTTCAGGTATGGGTTGTAAGCACCTGCCCACTCACCGCCGATTGGGTTACCTTCGCCATCAACATCGATTGCATACTGAGTCATGATTCCGGAAGTACCTGTCTTTCCTGGCAGATTGAATACTCCGTCAAAGTAAGTGATCAGATGTGCTTCCAGATTATTTCCAGGAAATACTCCGTAACGTCCGCCGTTTGCGTGGTCATCACGTCCGCCTTCTGTAGAACCTGCTCCTGCAAAATGCTTTGTAAAGCAGTAAACAGATTCATTTCCCCAGCCAAGCTCTTCGCCGTTCTCATCGTAAGTAGACTGCATTCCATTTACATAAGCTGTTGCAATATCCAGTGTAAGCTGTGGATCCTCACCATAAGTACCGCCTGCACGTGACATGATCGGAGAAGCAATATCTACTTGCGGTCCAAGGAGTGCAGATACACCTGCTGCACGATACTGTTTTGCTGTTTCCTGACCAATTTCAGCAGCCAGATCAGGATTCATGGTAGAAGCCAGGGAAAGTGTCTCAATCAGGCCGGAAATATTAGCCGGGTCGATAGAAATCATAGCCGGGATACCATAGAAACTCTTCTCAGCTACTTCCTGGATTGCGTTTGCCCATTTAGCATGAGCTGCGCCACCTTCAGAAATTTTACGTGTAACACCTCCACGTCCGCCCTGCATCAGGTATGTATAAGAACCATCATCTTCAGCCAGCGGCTCTGTTGTAAAGTCGCCCCAGCCGCCGTGTGTCAGAACTGCTGCGATTTCCTCGCCCTGCATCTGAGATGCCAGATCCTTAGCACGCTCTTCTGTAGAAAGTCTCCAGTCTTCATATGCATCCAGTTCTCCGTTCTGGTTCATATCTTTGAATGCATATCCGTCTACTTCAAGAAGTTTCACACCGGATGTCTGTGACAGACCAAGTGTGTCTCCTCCTTCGTTCTCAACCTTGATCCAGTTATCATCTGTAACAGTAATTGTATATTTTGCATCTGCGCTTGGAACAATTCCTCCAATGGCATCTTCTGTTGCAGCTTCTGCCTGTTTGTATGGATCATCTGCATTTGCTGCCTGCTTGTACGGATCGTCTGCATTTGCTGCCTGTTTATATGGATCATCTGCATCTGCTGCCTGTTTGTACGGGTCATCTGCATCTGCTGCCTGTTTGTA
>URVB01000024.1 GCA_900551075.1 uncultured Blautia sp.
GAAAAAAGAAGAAAAGGGAAGCACAAAATTCCCCTCATGAATGAGGGGGTAGGGGAGTTGAGGTGCCGGAGGCACTTTCTTGTATCAGGAGGAAACGCCTATTGAATGTATTTGAAGCCGTGAAACAGTCTGTCACTACCCGGCAGGCTGCGGAGCGTTACGGAATCCGGGTAGGAAGGAACGGGATGTGCGTCTGCCCCTTCCATGAGGATAAAAACCCAAGCATGAAGGTTGACCGCCGTTTCCATTGTTTCGGCTGTCAGGCGGACGGGGATGTGATTGACTTTGTTTCCCGGCTGGAAAACGTCAGCCCCAAAGAAGCCGCCCTTATGCTGGCGAAGGACTTTGCCATCCCCTATGAGGATAAGGAGCCGCCCGGCAGGAACCGCCGCCAGCGGCAGCCCCGGCAGGAAAGCCCGGAGCAGCAATTTAAGCGCATGGAGCGTTACTGCTTCCGGGGACTGTCCGACTACCACAATCTTTTGCGCCGCTGGAAAAAGGACTACGCCCCCAAAACGCCGGATGAGGATTTCCACCCGCTTTTTGTGGAAGCCTTGCGGCGCATGAGCCATGTGGAATATCTGCTGGATGTGCTGCTGTTCTCCGATATTGGGGAACGCGCCGCCCTGATTGCCAGCTACGGAAAGGAAGTGAGAAGCCTTGAGCGAAGAATGGCAGACCTTGCCGCCAGAGATACGGCAGACCGTGACGGACGCCATCGCAGCCGCCCCGCCGCCCCGGAGCGTTGAGGAAGTGAAAGCCATGCTGGAGGGCACCGAGAAGGGCGGCGTAAGGAACAGTATTCAGAACTGTTTGACCGTGTTCCAGTACGACCCCGTCCTTTCCGGGGCGGTTGCCAGGAACCTGTTGACCGAGCGTATCGACCTTCTAAAGCCAGTCGGCAGGAAACGCAGAACCGGCGGCATGGCTATGACCGACACCGATATGAAGTATATCCGGCTGTATCTGGAAAAGACCTATGGGCTTACCAGCGAGAAAAAGATAGCGGACGCCGCCGACCTTGCGGCAGACGCCAACAGCTACCATCCCATCCGGGACTACTTAACCCGCCTTGTCTGGGATGGAACCGGGCGAATCCGCTTCTGCCTGCGGCATTTTCTGGGAGCCGATACGGATGAGTACACCTATCAAGCCTTACGGCTGTTCCTTCTGGGAGCCATCCGGCGGGCGTTCTGCCCCGGCTGTAAGTTTGAAGTCATGCTTTGTCTGGTAGGCGGCCAGGGAGCCGGGAAGCCTACCTTCTTCCGGCTGCTGGCGGTAAAGGACGAGTGGTTTTCCGATGATTTGCGGAAGCTAGACGATGAAAACGTGTACCGCAAGTTACAAGGTCACTGGATTATTGAAATGTCGGAGATGATTGCCACCGCCAACGCCAAGAGCATTGAGGAAATCAAGTCTTTCCTGAGCCGCCAGAAGGAGGTCTACAAGATACCGTATGAAACCCACCCGGAGGACAGGCTGCGGCAATGCGTGTTCGGCGGGACTTCCAACGCCCCCGACTTCCTTCCCCTTGACCGCACCGGCAACCGGCGCTTCCTGCCGGTCATGGTAAACCCGGAACAGGCGGAGGTTCACATACTGGACGATGAAGCCGCTTCCAGAGCCTACATCGAACAGGTGTGGACGGAAGCCATGACGATTTATAAAAGCGGCGATTTTAAGCTGTCTTTCAGCCCCGAAATGGTACGGTATCTGAAAGAACACCAGCGGGATTTTATGCCGGAGGACACCAAGGCGGGGATGATACAGGCGTACCTTGACCGCTACACCGGCAGCGCCGTATGTTCCAAGCAGCTTTTCAAGGAAGCGTTAAACCGTACCTTTGACGAGCCGAAGCAATGGGAAATCCGGGAAATCAACGAGATTATGAACCAGTGCGTCACTGGATGGAAGTATTTTTCCAACCCCCGGATATTTGAAGGCTACGGCAGGCAGAAGGGATGGGAACGGGAAGCCCCGGCAACGGACACCGGCAACGGGCGTGAAAAAACGCCGGACGGATTTGTGGAAGTGGCGGAGCAGATGGAACTTCCCTTCTGAAAAATCCGGGGAAATCACAGCCGGTTGCCGACCCTCTCCTGTCTGGCTTATTTCATGTATGGAGGTAAGTGCCTATGAAAGAAGTCCCGATTTGGGAAAAGAGTAATTTAAGTCTGGAAGAAGCTGCGGCTTATTCTGGAATTGGTATCAATAAACTTCGTGATTTGACAAACGACCAGAATTGCCGGTTTGTTTTGTGGGTAGGAAATAAACGATTGATTAAACGCCGCCTGTTCGACCAGTACATCGAGCAGGCTTTTTCAATTTAAAAAATAAGTGATGTAAAAGGCGGTCTTGATATGGTACAATAATTGTGTCATATCAAGGCTCTTTCCATCACGGAAAGGAGTTTGACAATGTCCGAGAAACGAAAAGACCATAAAGGAAGAATCCTGCGGACAGGAGAGAGCCAGAGAAAAGACCTGATTTATCAGTATCGCTATACAGACATTCGAGGAAAACGGCAGACCATTTATTCCTCTGATTTGAAGGAACTGCGGGAAAAGGAAAAAGAAATTCAGCGGCAGCTTGACGATGGCATTGACTATGCTGCTGGCAATATTACCGTGATTGCCCTTTTAGAACGCTATATCAGTTTGAAACAAGGCGTGCGCTACAATACCAAAGTCGGTTACAATTTTGTCTTGAACTTGATTAAGAAAGAAGATTTTGGCTACCGGCAGATAAGGGACATTAAGGTATCAGACGCGCAACAGTGGATTATGAAACTTCACAATGACGGGAAAGGGTACAGTACCATTACTAGCGTCCGGGGCGTTGTCAAACCAGCGTTTCAAATGGCGTACAATGAGGATATTATCCGAAGAAATCCCTTTGACTTCAAATTAGTGGACGTTGTTCCTAATGATTCACAAAAGCGGATTGCCATGACCGAGGAACAGCAGGAGATTTGGATGGGTTTTATCCGGGAGGACAAGACCTATACCAAATACTATGATGAGTTTGTCGTGCTGCTGGGAACCGGAATGCGTGTCAGCGAGTTTTGCGGATTGACAAAGAACGATTTGGATTTTGAAAGCCGGAGAATCCGGGTAGACCACCAGCTTGTCCGAGAGCGGGGCGGAAAGTATTACGTTGAGAAAACCAAGACGGAATGCGGCTGCCGTTTTTCCCCATGACAGAGGAAGTGTATCAAAGTCTGAAAAATATTTTTGCTCGCCGCAAAAAGGTAAAGACGGAAATCATGGTAGACGGGTACAGTGGTTTTCTGTTGTTGGATAAAGACGATAAGCCCAAAGTAGCATTGCATATTGAGAATGAAATGAGATGGGCGATGAAAAAATATAAGAAGTTGTACCCGGATAAGCCGCTGCCGCACATTACGCCCCATGTGTTCCGCCATACATTTTGCACCAACATGGCAAACGCCGGTATGGATATAAAAACCTTACAGTATGTGATGGGACACTCTGATGTGGGGGTAACGCTGAACGTCTATACCCATGCAAGCTATGACCGGGCGGCGGAGCAGATGGCGAAAATCATCGACATGAGCGAGCAACGAGGAAAATTCGCTGCTTGCAGCGGAATTTGACGACTGCCGGAACACACGGACAGAGTCTGTGTAAAAGAAGTCAGCACGCCGGAAAAGCAAAGAAAATCAGGCTAAAAAGGTATTGGGTTACTACACCAATTACTACACCATTTGCCCGTGAATTTGCGTAGATTTACATAGAATTGCGTGATTTTGAGGCAAAACACAAAAATTGAAAAAAGCGCCGGAAAGCCAGTAATATCAAGGTTTGAAGGCTTATGAAGGGATATAAAAGATATGATTAAAATACTATTTATTTGCCACGGCAACATCTGCAGATCGCCAATGGCTGAGTTTGTGTTGAAAGACATGGTTAAGAAAGAGGGAATTTCCGAGCAATTTTATATCGCTTCCGCAGCGACCAGTGCGGAGGAGATCGGGAATCCCGTACATCATGGTACCAGAAATAAACTACGGGAGGTTGGCATTTCCTGCGCTGGCAAGTATGCTGTCCAGATGAAAAAGAGTGATTATAGCAAATATGATTATATTCTTGGGATGGATTCCTGGAATATGAGAAATATGATGAGGATTTTGCGCAATGATCCGGAGAACAAGGTAAAGCTTCTTTTGGATTATACGGATTCCCCGGGAGATATTGCGGATCCGTGGTATACCGGGAATTTTGAGGTGACTTATAAGGATATTGTGGGAGGCTGTGAAGCGTTTTTGGTATATCTCAGAAAGAAGGGTAAAATATGTTAAATCCGGTAATTATTTGTGGAAGAAATTTGATACATTCCCTAATTTGCAGTTATTCTGCATAGTAAGAAAAGTTAATAAAATACAAATGCAGAATGTAAGAGCAATAATAATGGAAGAAGAACGGCAGAATTTGTCGAAGGAATTTTCTTTACAGGAGGAATCAGCCGTTTTATACTAAGACTACAGCAACTCATGGGGAGTGTTCTGCTCCCCATATCTTTTTTGAAAATTTTTAGGGTTTTCGAATCAATTTATCATTTCAGGCGTTCGCCTGTAGTTTTCAAACAGGAAAGGAATTGAATATGGAAATAGGATATGAGGCTTTTGTGGAAGCATTGCGTTGTGCACTTCTTAAAGAAACCGGTTATAGGGAGGAGAAAATTTATTATAAGCATAAGGATGATTATCCGCCGACTGCAGGCGACCGGCTGTTTGTAGAATGTGCAGAAAAGGAAGAGACGAGGGAGGTCTGCGCTCTGTATGTGAAGGATTTATATGAGCAGTATCAGCAGGGTGTTTCTTTGAAGAGCATGGTACAGGAAGCAATGCGGGATTTGAAAAAGATGCAGAGCTCTGGGTTTTTTGAGAAGGCAATGGATATTGCGGAATATGATAAGGTGAAAGGGGATTTGTTTATTCGGCTTTTGAATGTCAATCGCTGTGAAAAGGATCTGAAGAATGCAATCTACAGGGTCGTGGGGGATATTGCGCTTGTTCTTTATATGAAAATGGGAGAAATGGACAACTGTGTCACAAGCATTAAAATTAAAGAGGATGTTGTAGAAAAATGGGGTAGAGATAAAGACCAGGTTTTTGAAGACGCATTGCTGAATACTTATTTTATTTCGCCGCCACGTATATATTACTGGGAAAAGCTGTTGTTTAACCCGGATTATGCGGGCGAAAATTTTATGGATCTGATGTCAGAGCATACGCTCAAAAAAGACAATATGGGAAATTGTCTGAGTACCACAAAAAGGACAAACGGAGCAGTTGCGATTTTCCTGCCGGGAGTCGCAGAGCGTCTCAGTGAGCTTATTGGAGGAAGCTTTTATATGGTATTTACCAGCGTTCATGAGGTGATGATACATAATGAGAAATTCGCAGAGCCGGAGAATCTGAGGAACGTTTTAAGGGATACTTTGGAGGAGGCGACTCCAGAGGAGGATTTTCTGACTTTGTATATCTATCATTATGACAAGACTCTGGAAGAATTTTCTTTTATGTGATTTGGCACTGAAAGGCTTTGCATGAAGAATGTTTTCACGAATGCTTAAGGCAATGCTTCTGGTCTTTTTCTATGAAAAGTCGTACTCTTTTTGTTCCTTTCGCATAAACTGAATAAGAAGAAAATAAAATCGAGGAAATCATTTTGCCAGATTATAAGATCATGCTGGATGCGGGGCACGGCGGTTCTGATCCCGGCGCTGTTTATCAGGGCAGACAGGAAAAGAATGATGTACTGGACCTTACATTGGCAGTTGGGAAGATTCTTTCGGAAAATGGAATTGATGTTGTTTATACAAGGACAACAGATGTTTACCAGACGCCTTTTGAAAAGGCGGCGCTTGCCAATGAATCCGGGGCGGATTTTTTTATCTCTTTTCATAGAAACAGCAGCCCGCAGGCGAATCAATACAATGGAGTAGAGGTTTTAGTTTATGATAAAAGCGGAATAAAATACGAAATGGCTCAGAATATCCTGGGTGCCTTAGGAGAGCTGGGATTTCGGGAAATCGGCGTAAAAGAACGTCCGGGATTGGTTGTGCTTCGAAGGACTAGAATGCCGGCCCTGTTGGTAGAAGTGGGATTTATCAATTCTGACCAGGATAACCAGATCTATGACCAAAATCAGTCTGAAATTGCACAGGCAATTGCGGAAGCCATTCTTGGGACACTGGAAGGGGATACTGCAGAGAGTCCGCTCTATTATCGGGTTCAGACAGGGGCATTTCGGAATAGGGAGAATGCAGACCGTATGCTGTACCAGCTTATGGACAAAGGATATCCGGCATTCCTGCTGTATGATAATGGACTTTATCGGGTACAGGTAGGTGCATTTCAGCAGATTGGAAATGCAATCAATATGGAGCAGAGGTTGAGAGATGCTGGATACTCCACAGTTGTTGTGACAAAATAATGCACTGCGGTAAAACTGTGGAAATATAACAACTATGGAAATATAACAACTATGGCTGGTCTTTTGTCTGGGAACATGCTATGATAAAAATGATAGATACAATGTTTCTGAGAGAAAGGGCCGGATATGTACGAGGAATTTATACAGCAGGCAGAGGAATTTATCTTTGCAGAGGATAAACCGGAAAAGGCAGATATCATCTTTGTTCCGGGAAACGGATATCCGCACATGGCAGAGAGGGCGGCACAGTTATATAAAGAAGGATATGCTCCTTATGTGCTTCCAAGCGGCAGGTTCAGTGTGACTGTGGGCAGGTTTTCCGGCGTTCTGGCAAAACAGGAACGTTATCGGAAGGATTATGCTACGGAGTGGGAGTTTTTGAGGGATGTGCTGATTCAAAATGGAGTACCTGAAAGCGCAGTATTGAAGGAAGACAAAGCAACCTTTACTTATGAAAATGCGTTGTTTTCCAGGCAGGTGGCGCAAGATGCGGGAATAGATGTAAAAAAGGCCCTTCTCTGCTGTAAGACTTATCATGCCAGAAGAGCATTGATGTATTATCAGAAGGTATACCCGGAGGCCGAGATATTGGTTTGCCCCTCCTGTACGGATTCGATTGGCCGTACAAATTGGAAAGATTCGAATGAGGGGATTGATGCGGTAACAGGCGAGATCACCAGAATTATTCGCCAGTTTTCATTGATGATGAAATAGAGGTCTATACGTATTGGATAAAAAAAGCCAGTTCCCGTTATAAAAGGAACTGGCTTTTTAATACAATACGTCTGTTATCTATGTTGCTTTTTATGACTGAAAAGCAGAGACAGAGAGGTCCGCTTTATTCTCCGGGAGCCAGATGCGTACAAGCTCAATTCGGTTTTTATCAATGGCGTCTACTACAAGGCGGGTGCCGTTGTCCAACGTAACGGACTGTCCATGGACAGGGAGGCAATCCAACTGTTCGATAATATAACCGCCTATGGAATCATAGTCCTCAGAGTGAAGCCCGATGCCTAAGGCTTCATTTATATCATCCAATTTTGCGGAGCCAAGGGCTTCGTATTCGCGGCCTGGCTGTATTTCCCTTAAATCTTCCTGCTCGTCTTCGTCATATTCATCGCGGATTTCACCTACGATTTCCTCCAAAAGATCCTCCAGGGTCACCAGACCTGCAGTAGAACCATATTCATCCAGAACAATAGCAAGATTAACGGAAGCTTTTCTCATTTCGATCATCAAATCTGCAGTTGCTTTATGCTCATAAGTGAAATAAGGCTCACGGAGAATGTTACGGATGGAGAAAGCCTTATCCTTGGGATAGAGAAGGAGGTCCTTCATGTTAATGATACCAATGACATTGTCCGTATTATCCTCGTAAACAGGAAAACGTGTGTGCATATCTTCCTGGAAAATAGCCAGCAGTTCTTTATAAGTGCAGTCCACATCCACAAAAGTCATATCGATTCTGGGAATCATGACATCTTTGGCAGCGGAATCTCCAAAATCAAATACATTGTAGATCATCTGTTTTTCTTCATTTTCGATCACACCGTCCTCTTGGCTGACATTTACGATTGTGCGGAGCTCATGCTCAGTCATTGCATTTCTCTTGGCATCCGGATCAACTCTTAGAAGGAACATAATGCCGTTGGATAATTTTCCGATGATATAAACGACCGGAGTCAGGACGATCATCAAAAAATAAATGATTCGCGCATAGGAAAGCGCGAGCTTTTCCGCATGGATAGATGCCAGCGTTTTCGGAGTGATCTCCCCGGAAAGCAAAATGATCAGAGTCAATACTCCGGTTGCAAGCCCGACATACGCATTTCCAAATACCTGAATGGTCAGGGTAGTCATCAGGGCAGACGCAGCCATATTGACAATGTTGTTTCCAATCAAAATGGTGCTCAGCATTTTGCCCGAATCAGAGATGACTTTATCCAGAATAACGGCAGTTTTATTTCCCTGCTCTACCAGAGCCTGAATCCTGATTTTATTCACCATAGTCATTGAGGTTTCTGCGGATGAAAAAAACGCAGACAGCAGAACCATAATCAAAATGGATATGGCCTGTATTGGAATACTTGAATCCAAAGTGATGTTCACTCTCCTTTATTAGAATGATAGATAATATAAAGGAAAATATACAAGATTTCTTAAAAAAAAGCAAGAATAAAAAAATATAATTTAGAGATGTAAAAAAATATAATTTGGGGGTGTCGAAAAAAGAGGAACTGTGATATAATGCATATGTCAAAAAATGAAAAATATTGTTACAAAATGTTTACATAAAGATAAAAAAGATATATCATGTTAAGAAAGCATGATTTCTTGGAAGATATGCTTACGGAATTGTTGATTGGTTTAAGGATTTGATAGAGGTATGATGATGAAAAAAGAAAATAGAAATATGAAGATTTCCAGCAGAAAAAGTATACGGTTAATAGCAGCGGCTGCTTTATCGGCCGCATTATTGGCCGGACAGGCACAGCCCTTCATGGTAAAGGGGGATGATTCTGTTATAAGTGTAAGCAATCTGATTCCTGATAACATTACGGTCGATTCTCCAATGTCTCTGTCGGAAATCTCTCTCCCGGGAAGTAAGTACGGTACTCTTTCCTGGGTGGACAGCAGCCGTGTTCCCACAGAACGTGTACAGTCCTATGATGTAGTATTCCATCCCTTTTCGTCTGTGGATTTGTCCGGAATTTCCGGGTGGGATGGAGAGTCAGATGCAATTTACGGTACTGTAACAGTGGTTGTAAGCAGTTTTGATTCTTATGGTAAGGAAGAATCAGAGGAGTCGTGGGAAAATGAGGAGTCGCAGGCAGCGGAAGAAACGGGATATGAAGAGGAGCCGGAATATACGGAAGAAACAGAGGATGTAGAGGATACAGAAGGAACAGATGATTCTGAGGAATCTGAGACACCGGGGGCGAACGGCGATTCAGAGTCAGGAGAAGGTGCGGAAGAGACAGAGGAACCGGACGAAGGTGAAGCCCCAGAAGAAAATAAAGATTCGGATGCAGGCGAAGAACCCGAAGCGACAAAGGCGCCGGAGGAGAAAGAAGAACCCGAAGCGACAAAGGCGCCGGAGGATAATGAAACACCCGAAGTGACTGGGGTTCCGGAAATTCCGGAAGTACCGGAAGAGAATGAAGCACCCAAGTTGACTGAGACACCGGAGAAAGAGATAACTCCTGAGGCAACCAGGACACCGGAGAAGGAAGACAAGGATAATATCTTTGACCGGCCGAAGGAGAAGGATGAACGTCCGGCAGCAGCGGATGAAGGCCTTACAACAGAGGAACAACAGCAGCGTGCAGAGGAGAATCATAGCTGCAACGGTATATATGTTTCCGGTATTCATCTGCCATGGTATGTGCAGTTCCGCGCAACCAATGGGGACAGCTATGAATTTACGAATGAAGACGAAGCAAATATTTTCAAATCCTATGAATTTGAGCTGTGGGATTTGAAGAACAATACGGAATATCACATTCCGGATGGAGAATATATCAGCGTTACAGTTCCTGTAAAAGAGGGATATGAGTATACAATTGAGCATCTGTTGGACAATGGGGCAATGGAAACGATTATTCCCAGTGTGGATGGAAGTACAATGGTATTCAGTACTCATTCCTTCAGTCCGTTTGGGATTGCCGGGAGCAAACCTCTTGTGGGCGGAGATATTACTGCGGATGGATATCAGAATGCGGTTACTCCGACGGTGACGCAGGCGGCATCGCCATCATCGGCAGCAAAGACGCCCTCGTCATCCGGAGGCACTTCGGAAGGGAACAGTTCTTCAGTATCCGGAGGCACTTCGGAAGGGAACAGTTCTTCAGTATCCGGGGGCACTTCGGAAGGGAACAGTTCTTCAGTATCCGGGGGCTCTTCGGAGCGGAACAGTTCCGGCGATGCCGTAAATACGGGAGATACCACGAATATTTATCCGTTTGTGATTCTTGTAGCTGCGGCTGTGATCATTATCGGAGTGGTTATCTATCTGAAGAAAAGAAAATAAATACTGACAGGAATACAGACAGGAACCCTTCCATATATTGCTTATGGGAGGGTTGTTTTTATGAAAGTAAAGGCTGTTCTGAAATCGCTCTTGTTTGCCTATGCATTGACCGGTTTGTTTCTGCTCCTGCTGGCGTTTCTTCTGTTTCAGTTTGATCTGGGAGAGGGGCCTGTGGCAGCAGGAATTATAGCCGTGTATGTGATTTCCTGTCTGCTGGGCGGATTTATGGCAGGGAAGATCATGCGGAAGGATAAATATCTATGGGGCATCCTGGTCGGTCTCTGCTATTTTGTTCTTTTGATCACGGTTTCCTTTGCTGTACAGGGGAAATGGGATATGACTGCACAGCATGCAGTGACCACTTTTTTTATGTGTCTGGGCGGCGGTACGCTAGGTGGAATGCTGTCATGAACAGGGCATGTTTCGTGTGAAAAAAGGGCTTTTAAATTCAAAAGTTTTATGCTATACTATGCGGAGACAGATATACATAAGGAGGATATACCATGGAGCATATCAAAACATTAAATACAAAGAGTTTACAGAACACGGTAAAAAAAGGCGGATGCGGCGAATGTCAAACATCCTGCCAGTCCGCATGCAAAACTTCCTGTACTGTAGGAAATCAGAGCTGCGAACATAAATAAGACGATTCTGGATGAACCAGTTAAGCAGCGGGGTGAAATCCGCTGCTTATTCTTATGGAGCCGGTTTCGGCTCATAAAATGCTACAGGAAAGGATTTCAGAGAAATGAGTCTGATTCACAGATACCAGAGCAATGGATATAATATTGTTTTGGATATTAACAGCGGCTGTATTCATCTGGTGGATGAAGTGACGTATGAAGTACTTCCGTATCTTGAAGAGGGGGCAGGCGCAGCAGAGATTGTGGAGCGGCTGCAGGAACGTTATACCCGGGAGGATATTGAAACCTCTGTTGCTGAATGTGAAAAACTGAGAGAGCAGGGGATGCTGTTCACGAAGGATATTTATGAGGGGATCATCGATGAGTTTGCTAAAAACAGGCAGACTGTAGTAAAAGCCCTTTGCCTGCATATTGCCCATGACTGCAATCTTGCGTGCAGATACTGTTTTGCAGAGGAGGGAGAATATCACGGAAGAAGAGCAATGATGTCTTTTGAAGTGGGCAAAAGGGCTTTGGATTTTCTGATCGCCAATTCCGGCTCCAGAAAAAATCTGGAGGTTGATTTCTTCGGGGGCGAGCCTCTGCTGAATTGGCAGGTTGTAAAAGACCTTGTCAGGTATGGAAGAGAGCAGGAAAAGCTTCATAACAAAAAGTTTCGTTTTACTCTCACGACTAACGGCGTTCTGTTAAACGACGAGATCATGGAATTCTGCAATCGGGAAATGGGCAATGTTGTGCTGAGTGTGGACGGGAGAAGGGAAATACATGATTACATGCGTCCTTTCCGAAAAGGCGCAGGAAGCTACGATCTGGTTATGCCGAAATTCCGTAAGTTTGCAGAATCCAGAAATCAGGATAAATATTATGTACGGGGAACCTTTACGCATCACAATCTGGATTTTTCGAAGGATGTCCTGCATCTGGCCGATATGGGATTCAGGCAGATTTCCGTTGAACCGGTGGTGGCCCCTGAGGAAGAGGCATATGCGATTCGGGAAGAGGATATTCCGAAGCTGCTGGAGGAATACGATATTCTGGCTAAAGAGATGATTGCCAGAGAAAAGGCAGGGAAAGGCTTTAACTTTTTTCATTTTATGATCGACCTGACCGGCGGACCGTGTGTGTACAAACGTTTGTCCGGCTGTGGCTCAGGAACGGAGTATCTGGCCGTAACACCTTGGGGAGATTTTTATCCCTGCCATCAGTTTGTGGGCGAAGAGCAGTTTTTAATGGGAAATGTAGAGGAAGGTATTATAAGACCGGAGGTCCGGGAGAAGTTTGCCGGGTGCAATGTCTATACAAAGGAAGCCTGCAGAGATTGCTTTGCAAGGTTTTACTGCAGCGGCGGATGTGCCGCGAATGCTTATCATTTCCAGGGAAATGTAAATGGAAATTATGAAATCGGATGTGTGCTCCAGAGGAAACGTGTGGAGTGCGCAATCATGATAAAAGCCGCGTTAGCGGAGTAAAAAAGTAAGAAGGGAAAGAACAATGAAGAAAAACAGAGGAATTGTAGTGCTTCTGCTGACTGTCATTTTCACTGTGTTCTTATGCTATACTGCAGCGGTAGGCATCGGTCCGACCGGTACTGGTGCAGCGAGGCATATTAAGACGGGTCTTGACCTGGCCGGCGGTGTCAGCATTACGTATCAGACCAAGGACAGCAATCCGGGCAGTGAGGATATGTCAGATACCGTTTATAAGCTGCAGAAGCGTGTGGAACAGTACAGCACGGAGGCACAGGCTTATCAGGAAGGCAATAACCGCATCAATGTAGAAATTCCGGGTGTAACGGATGCCAATGCGATTCTGGAAGAATTGGGTAAGCCGGGGTCTCTCTGCTTTGTAGAGCAGGCGGATGCGGATGGCAATGAAAACTTTACTTACGGAACAAATGGATACGAGCTTTCCAGAACTCTGGAAGAAATCCGTGAAGCAGGTTCTGTTGTTCTGGAGGGTACAGATATTGCCAATGCAGAAGGCGGTGCGATTCAGGATTCCAATACCAATTCCAGAGAGTATGTAGTCAGCCTGACGCTTACAGAAGAGGGAAAACAAAAGTTTGCTGAGGTCACAGAGGCGAATGTTGGAAAGCCGATCGCTATCGTATATGACAACAATGTGTTAAGTGCACCGAATGTAAAGGAAGCCATTACAGGCGGACAGGCACAGATCGATGGAATGGCAAGTGTGGAAGAAGCGCAGAACCTTGCATCCTATATCCGAATCGGATCACTGAGCCTGGAATTGGAAGAGCTTCGTTCCAGCGTAGTGGCAGCTCAGCTTGGTGAAGAGGCAATCGCTACAAGTGTGAAGGCAGCGGCTATAGGTCTGGTTATTGTGATTCTGTTCATGATCATTGTATATCGTGTACCGGGTCTTGTAGCAGGAATTGCACTGATTCTTTATACAGCGCTTATGCTGATCACGCTGAATGCATTTGACATTACGCTGACGCTTCCGGGTATTGCAGGTATCATTCTGGGTATCGGTATGGCGGTGGATGCAAATGTTATAATTTATGCGCGTATTCGAGAGGAAATCGGAGCAGGTATTTCTGTAAGGAATGCGATCAGGGGAGGCTTTAAGAAAGCATTTTCCGCGATCTTTGATGGCAACATCACGACACTGATCGCTGCCTGCGTATTGATGTGGCTTGGCTCCGGTACGGTAAAGGGCTTTGCATATACCCTGGCTTTGGGTATCGTGCTTTCTATGTTTACGGCCCTTGTTGTTTCCAGACTAGTTGTAAGTGCTCTCTATGCGGTAGGTATCCGTAATGAAAAATTATATGGAAAAACCGGGAGGAGAAACGCAGCCCATTTTGTTGAAAAAAGAAGAATATTTTTTATTGTTTCTTTGATTCTGGTTCTGAGTGCTCCGGTGGCTATGCTGGTACACAGTCGGATGGGAGACAATGCGCTGAATTACAGCCTGGAATTTTCCGGCGGAACTGCAACAAATGTAACCTTTAATGAAGAAATGGATATCAAACAGATCGACTCCGAGGTTACTCCTTTGGTGGAGGAGGTCACAGGTGATAAAAACGTACAGCCGACGAAGGTCGTAGGTACGAATCAGGTTATCATCAAGACACGTTCCCTGACCCTGGATGAGCGTCAGAGTCTGAACCAGGCATTGGTGGACGAATTCGGTGTGGATGAGAGCCTGATTTCCGCAGAGAGTATTTCAGCAACTGTAAGCTCTGAAATGCGCAGGGATGCGATCGTGGCAGTTATTGTAGCAACGGTCTTCATGCTGCTGTATATCTGGTTCCGTTTCAAGGATATTCGTTTTGCAAGCAGTGCGGTGCTGGCACTACTTCATGATGTGCTTGTAGTACTTGCATTCTATGCGGTGGCGAGAGTATCCGTGGGAAATACCTTTATAGCCTGCATGCTGACAATTGTAGGTTATTCTATCAATGCAACGATCGTTATCTTTGACCGTATTCGGGAGAATCTGCATGGTAGTAAACGTTTGGAAAATTTGGAAGAGATTGTCAATAATAGTATTACACAGACGCTGACAAGGAGTATTTATACTTCTTTTACTACTTTCGTTATGGTAGCGGTGCTCTATATTATGGGTGTGTCTTCTATCCGTGAGTTTGCAGCTCCGCTTATGGTAGGTATTCTCTGCGGTGCGTATTCTTCCGTATGCATTACCGGTGCACTTTGGCTGGTAATGAAGAAGAAGTTCCAGGGAGGAGCAAAGACAGCGGCAGTTACCGCTGTTAAATCTGCCCCTGCAGCTTCTGTACCGAAAAAGGAAAAGAAAACGGAGCAGACCGTGAGGAGAGATCCAAATCAGCCGAAAAAGAAAAACCGTAAAAGAGTAGCAGAACGTCTTGCGGCTCAGGAAGCGGCAGCGCAGGAAGAAAAATCCGAATAATACAATGAATAACGAATCCCGGGACAGATTTTCTGCCCCGGGATGTTTTATACATCCGAAGCATATACTTTGGAGTGATGATGGTTGAGATTAATTAGGAGTACAGACAGATATGGAAAAATGGGTGGTAACAGCGAAAAGAGCAGACTTTCAGAAAATCGGAAGGACCTTTGGGATTGCTCCGGTCATCGCACGGCTGATTCGGAATCGTGATGTGGAAGGAATGGAAAATATCCGAAGTTATCTCTATGGAAAGGTGGAAGAACTGCCATCTCCATGGCTTTTGAAGGATATGGAAAAGGCTGTGGGAATTTTAGCGGAAAAGATCAAAGAAAAGAAGAAAATCCGGATTATCGGAGATTATGATATTGATGGGGTAACCTCTACTTATATATTGCTGACAGGCTTTTTACGCCTCGGGGCAGTGACAGATACATATATACCCGACAGAATTGCCGATGGCTATGGCATCCATGAACATCTGATCCAGCAGGCTTTTGAGGACAGGATTGACACGATCGTGACCTGTGATAATGGAATTGCTGCTTCTTCAGAGATTGCTTCTGCAAAAGAGAGGGGAATGACCGTAGTCGTTACCGATCATCATGAAATACCTTACCGGGAGACAGAAAACGGCAGAGAGCTGATTCTTCCTCCCGCCGATGCCATTATTAATCCGAAACAGCCACAATGCGCTTATCCGTATAAAAATATCTGTGGTGCGGTTGTGGCGTGGAAGCTTATCTGGGCTTTGTACGAAAGATTCGGCATATCTGACAAAGAGATTATGGAATTTCTGGAATTAGCAGCCATAGCGACCGTTGGAGATGTTATGGATCTTCAGGGTGAAAACCGCATCTTGGTAAAGGAAGGGCTGAGGAGACTTTCCAATACAAAAAATCCGGGACTGCAGGCATTGATCCGTACAAACGGATTGGAGGATGGGCCGATTACCGCATATCATATCGGGTTTGTTTTGGGACCATGTATCAATGCAAGCGGAAGGCTGGATACTGCGGCACGCTCACTGAAACTGCTGCAGGCAGAGGATAGGGATACTGCAGCGGGGCTTGCAGGCGATCTGACGGCCCTCAATCAGAGCCGGAAGGCGATGACAGAGGAAGGAAAGAAGGAAGCGGAGTATCTGGTGGAACATACATCTGTAGGGGCGGACAGAGTGCTGGTCATCTATCTGCCGAAGTGTCATGAAAGTCTTGCGGGTATTATAGCCGGAAGAATCCGCGAAAAATATCATAAGCCTGTGTTTGTCCTTACAAAGGGAGAAAAAGGCATCAAAGGGAGCGGGCGATCCATTGAGGCATATTCTATGTTTGAGGAACTGGTGAAATGTGCGGAGCTTTTGGAACAGTTCGGGGGACATCCTATGGCTGCGGGACTTTCCCTGCGGGAGGAAAACCTGGAGGCATTCAGGCAGGCCGTAAACAAAAACTGCAGTCTGACAGAAGCGGATCTCACGCCTAAGGTGGTGATTGATGTGCCGATGCCCATTTCTTACGTAACGAAGGAATTGACAGATCAGCTTGCCCTTCTGGAACCTTTTGGGAAGGGAAATACAAAACCTTTGTTTGCACAAAGGGGACTGCGTGTTTTAAATGGGAGAATTTTTGGGAAGAATCAAAATGTGGCAAAGCTGCAGCTTATGGATGATTCCGGCAGTCTTATGGACGCCGTGTATTTTGGTGAGGCAGAAGCATTTATGGAATATGCGAAAAAGCAGGAAAAAATTTCCGTGACTTATTATCCGGAAATCGATACCTATCAGGGCAGAGAAAAACTGCAGGTCATTATCCGCAATTATTGCTGAAGACCGGAATTTTTCTGCTGAATCGTCGGGAAATCCGTTGGATTTATGCGGACCCTGTCGGGTTTTTCATTGATTCCCTATAAAAAAGATGATATACTAATGTACATATATTATCCTAAAAACAGTTAGAGGAGTGGAATTATGAAGAAGATCGAAGAATATGTGAGAAGTATCCCGGATTTTCCGGAATCAGGAATTATTTTCCGTGATGTCACAAGTATTTTGCAGGATGCCGATGGGCTGCAGTTGGCAATCGACTCCATGCAGAACTGTTTGAAAGATGCGGATGTAGACGTAATTGTCGGTACAGAATCCAGAGGTTTTATCTTTGGAGTACCGATTGCATATAACCTTCATAAACCGTTCGTTCCGGTGCGTAAGAAAGGCAAGCTTCCGTGCGAAACGATTTCCAGAAGCTATGATTTGGAATATGGAAGCGCAACGATTGAGATGCATAAGGATTCCGTTAAGCCGGGTCAGAGGGTTGCAATCGTAGATGACCTGATCGCTACAGGCGGTACCATTGAAGCGGCAATAAAAATGATTGAAGAATTGGGCGGTGAGGTAGTGAAGGTCGTATTACTTATGGAATTAGCCGGGCTGAAGGGGCGTGATAAGCTGAGCGGCTATGACGTGGAGTCCGTAATTTGTTATGAGGGCAAATAGCGGTAAACTGCTATTTGCGCAGCAGGTGCGCAAGATCAATGTACTAAATTTGGGTATCAGGCAGGTGGGAGATAATGGCAGAGACAAAACAAATCAGAGAACAGGATAAGAGTGCCATGCAGGTGGAGGAAGCGAAGTTGGAGTCTGTCAAAAAAGCAGATGCGGCAGTGAAATCTATGCATGATTTTACAAGTCCGGAGGTCTTATACCAGGAATTGATAGCCAGCGTGAGGAAATATCATCCTTCGACAGATATTACCATGATACAGAAGGCCTATGAGGTTGCAAGTGAAGCGCATAAGGACCAGAAACGTAAGTCCGGGGAGCCATATATCATTCATCCCCTTTGTGTTGCAATCATTCTGGCGGATTTGGAATTAGATAAAGAAACGATTGTTGCAGGACTTCTGCATGATGCTGTGGAAGATACCTGGATGACGTATGAGGAAGTAGAGAAGGAATTTGGCTCTGAGGTTGCACTTCTGGTAGATGGTGTTACGAAGCTGGGACAACTGAACTATTCTGCAGATAAGGTAGAGGTACAGGCTGAGAATCTTCGTAAGATGTTCCTGGCTATGGCCAAGGATATCCGCGTGATTCTGATCAAGCTTGCAGACCGTCTTCATAACATGAGGACATTGCAGTACATGCGTCCGGAAAAGCAGCAGGAAAAGGCGCGGGAGACTATGGATATCTATGCTCCGATCGCCATGCGTCTCGGAATTTCCAAAATCAAGGTGGAACTGGATGACCTGTCCTTGAAATATCTGAAGCCGGATGTTTATTATGATCTGGTAGAAAAAGTAGCTCTTCGCAAAAGCGTCCGTGAGGAATTTGTGGGGAATATTGTGAAGCAGGTAAAAAAACATATGGAAGATGCGGGCATCAAGGCACAGGTAGATGGCCGTATTAAGCATTTCTTTAGTATTTATAAAAAAATGGTCAATCAGGATAAAACAATTGATCAGATTTATGATCTGTTTGCAGTTCGCATTCTGGTAGATTCCGTTAAGGATTGTTATGCTGCGCTTGGTGTGATCCATGAGATGTATAAGCCGATACCGGGCAGGTTCAAGGATTACATTGCCATGCCGAAGCCAAATATGTACCAGTCCCTTCATACTACCCTGATCGGTCCCAATGGACAGCCCTTTGAAATTCAGATTCGTACCTTTGAGATGCATAAGACTGCAGAATATGGCATTGCAGCGCATTGGAAATATAAAGAGACCTCCGATGGCAGGGTACCGGTCGGAAAAAGCGAGGAAGAGAAGCTGAACTGGCTGCGTCAGATACTGGAATGGCAGAAGGACATGTCCGATAACCGGGAATTTATGAGCCTTCTGAAAAATGACCTGGACCTGTTTGCAGATAACGTATATTGTTTTACTCCTCAGGGAGATGTAAAAACCCTTCCTGTAGGCTCTACCCCTATTGATTTTGCATACAGCGTGCACAGCGCCGTAGGCAATAAGATGGTAGGCGCTAGGGTAAACGGCAAACTGGTGCCTATCGAGCATCAGATTAAAAACGGAGACAGAATTGAGATCATTACTTCCCAGAATTCCCAGGGACCGAGCCGCGACTGGCTGAAGCTGGTAAAGAGTACACAGGCAAAGAACAAAATCAATCAGTGGTTCAAGAAGGAACTGAAGGAAGATAATATTCTGAAGGGTAAGGAGATGCTCACCCAGTATGCGAAGGCAAAGGGATATAAGATCAGCACCTACAGCAAAACACAGTACCTGGAGGCTGTGATGCGCAAATACGGATTCCGTGACTGGGAATCGGTATTGGCTGCGATCGGACATGGCGGTTTGAAAGAGGGGCAGGTCTTCAATAAGCTCATGGAGGCTTATGAGAAGGAAAACAAAAAAAATCTGACAGATGAACAGGTTCTGGAGGTTGCTGCGGAAACGCAGGAAAAGCTGCATGTGGCAAAGAGCAGGGGCGGTATTGTAGTCAAAGGTATTCATGATGTGGCGGTGCGTTTTTCAAAATGTTGCAGTCCGATTCCGGGGGATGAGATCGTTGGCTTTGTTACAAGAGGCCGAGGAATCACTATTCATCGTACGGACTGTGTAAATGTGATCAATATGACGGAAAGCGACAGAACCCGCCTGATAGAGGCAGAGTGGCAGCAGCCGGATACCAGAGCTTCGGAACGCTATATGGTGGAGATTCAGGTTTATGCGAATAATCGTACAGGATTGCTTGTAGATTTGTCAAAAATCTTTACGGAGCGCAAGATCGATGTGCGTGGGGTCAACAGCCGTACCAATAAGCAGGAAAAGGCAACGATTTCCATGAGCTTTGAGGTTAAGAGCAAGGATGAGCTGAAATCTCTGTTTGAGAAAATTCGTCAGGTGGAGAGCGTTCTGGACGTAGAACGTACCATCGGTTAAGCTGCCTGTAATAAAGTTTCTATATAAAGGAGTATATATGGCAAAATTAGAAATACAGAAATGTGTGCTTGGTCAGGTATTTACAAATTGTTATTTTCTGAAAAATACGGAAAACGGGGAGCTTTTGATTGTGGACCCGGCAGATTATCCGGAAAAAATTATCCGTAAGGTGCAGGAAATGGAAGCAAAGCCGGTAGGAATTCTTCTGACTCATGGACACTATGACCATATTTTGGCAGTGGATGATATAAAAGCTGAATACGGTGTTCCCGTATATGCCTGTCAGCAGGAAGCGGAGCTGTTAAGGGAGCTTTCGCTGAATATGTCAGGATATTATGGAAGAGGAGTATCCATTAAGCCAGATCGGCTGCTTTCTGATCTGGAGGTTTTTGAGGCCGCCGGATTCTCCATACAGATGCTCCATACTCCGGGTCATACCCCGGGGAGCTGCTGTTATTATCTGAAGGATGAGGGTGTTTTATTCAGCGGAGATACTTTGTTTTACGGCTCCGTAGGCAGAACAGACCTTCCGGGCGGAAGCACCGGAGAAATTGTCAGAAGTCTTCATAAGCTTGTAGATTCCCTTCCGGAGGAAACAGAGGTTTATCCGGGTCATGATGCTTCCACTACAATTGGTTATGAAAAGAGGTACAATCCATTTGTGTAAGATCAGCATTCTGTTTTTGGACAGAGATTTTGAACATGATGTATATGAATTGGTGAAATCATTTTATCCAGGAGCAGACATCCGTACTTCTTATAAGGAAATTGATAAGGAGTGCGGATTAAAGTTCCGGATAGAGAAATCGGGGAACAGTTTTCTGATTCGGTATGATTGTGAAGGGCATAAAGGTGTGGCCGGTGCATCAGTAATAGAAGGGCAGTCCTCGGATGCCCTTATTTGCTGCAGCAGGGAAAAGGTACAGGAAGATGAAGTCCGGGCTGATGCCCATGAAATCCGCAGACAAAATAAGGACAGTATCAAATATGCCCTGTATCATGTATTGGTCAGGCTAACCGGCAGAACACTGCCCTGGGGAAACCTGACAGGGATTCGTCCCGCTAAGCTGGTCATGGGAATGCTCGAATCCGGTATGAAGAATACAGAAGCGGCGAAGGAGATGAGAGAGCGTTATCTTGTCAGCCCGCAGAAGGCTGCACTTGCAATTACCATTGCGAACAGGGAACGGGAAATTCTGAAGGATATTGATTATGAAAATGGTTATAGTCTATATATCGGAATTCCGTTTTGCCCAAGTATTTGCCTGTATTGTTCATTCAGCTCTTATCCGCTGAAGCAGTGGCAGGCAAAGGTGGATGCATATTTGGAGGCTCTGTGCAGGGAGATTCGTGCAGTAGCTTCCATGATGAAGAGCCGGAAGCTGGATGCCATTTATATTGGGGGAGGAACACCGACAACCCTTGAACCGGATCAGCTTCGCAGGCTTCTGGATGCCGTGGGTGAAAGCTTCGGCTATGATGGACTTTTGGAATTTACTATTGAGGCGGGAAGACCGGACAGTATTACCAGAGAAAAGCTGTCCGCAGTTCGGGAATATCCGGTAACCAGGATTTCTGTAAATCCGCAGACAATGAATCAGAAGACGCTGGATATTATCGGAAGACGTCATACGGTAGAGGAAACAAAGCAGGCATTTACCCTGGCAAGAATGTATGGATATAACAATATTAACATGGATTTGATCGTAGGTCTGCCCGGAGAGGATATTTCTATGGTGAAAAACACATTAGAAGAAGTGCGGGCACTTGGGCCGGATAGTCTGACAGTACATTCTCTTGCAGTAAAGCGAGCTGCAAGGCTGAATATGTTCAGGGATCAGTACCAGGAAATGACCTTTGAAAACAATCAGGAAATCATGGATATGACAATGAGAACCGCTTATGAAATGGAAATGGGCCCTTATTATCTGTACAGACAAAAAAATATGAAGGGAAATTTTGAAAATGTTGGCTACGCAAAGGTTGACAAAGCGGGGATTTACAATATACTGATTATGGAGGAAAAACAGCCGATCATTGCATTGGGTGCGGGTGGCTCCTCGAAACTTGTGTTTGATCACGGAAACAGGATTGAACGGGTAGAAAATGTAAAGGATGTTACAAATTATATCGCCCGAATTGATGAAATGATAGAAAGAAAACGGGCAGGTATCCAAACCTGGCTGTGAGGAATTAGGAGGTGTACCCTTGGGTGCGGCATATAAGAAGGCGGAAAAGACACCGGACAGAATTCTGGAATTTGATTTGTCTGCAGAATTGAACCATGGCATGGTCGTCAGCAATCTGGCATATGCAGTAGCCTCTGAGATGAAGCTTGATAAAGAATGCTGCTATGAGCTGGCAATCGCGGGAATGCTGCATGATATCGGGAAGCTGAAGCTGACTGGTTATATTAATGGTCAGGAGAAGGATCCTCTTGTAATCGAAGAACTGAAATATGTCAGAATGCATTCGTCCCTTGGATATGAAGAATTAAAAGGACAGGGATATTCAGATTTTGTTTTAGAAAGCATCCTTTATCATCATGAAAATTATGACGGGAGCGGATATCCTTCGAATAAGGCAGGCGAAGAGATTCCAATAGGGGCAAGGATTTTAAGAGTTTGTGATGTATTTGCAGCATTGAGCTCAGACCGTCCGTACAGAAAGGCTTTTGATATGGAAACGGTTATGGAATTGATGATTGAAGAAGTAAAAAACTTTGATATGGAAGTGTTCCTTGCATTTCAAAGAGTAGTACATAACAGGAGGTAGGTATGGCATTAAAGAAAAAGCCGGCAACCGGCATGAAAGATATTTTACCAAAGGAGATGGAGATTCGGAATTATGTGATGAACATGATTCGTGAGACTTACGGGACATTTGGATTTTCTTCTATAGAAACTCCCTGTGTGGAGCATATTGAGAATCTTTGCAGCAAGCAGGGCGGAGAGAATGAGAAGCTGATTTTCAAAATTTTAAAGCGTGGTGAGAAGCTGAAGCTGGAGACTGCTGAAAAAGAGGCGGATCTGGTGGACTCCGGACTTCGTTATGATCTGACGGTTCCTCTTTCCAGATATTACTCCAATCATGCAAATGAGCTTCCGGCGCCGTTTAAGGCATTGCAGATGGGGAATGTATGGAGAGCTGACCGTCCGCAGAGGGGACGTTTTCGTCAGTTTATGCAGTGTGATATCGATATCCTGGGAGAGCCTACGTATCTTGCCGAGATCGAATTGGTGCTTGCGACAACAACCCTTCTCGGAAAACTGGATTTTCATAATTTTACAATTCGTATTAATGACAGAAAAATGCTGAAGGCTATGGCACAGTACAGCGGCTTTCCGGCAGATAGCTATGATACGGTATTTATCATACTTGATAAGATGGACAAGATCGGTCCGGAGGGTGTGGCAGAGGAGCTTGCCAGGGAGGGCTTCCCCAGGGATTGCATTGATATCTACCTTGGTATGTTCAAAGAAATTACGTCTGACATTGAAGGCGTACGTTATTGTAAAGAAAAACTGAAGGATGTTCTGGAACCGAAAATTGCAGAGAATCTGGAAACGATTATTTCTACGGTAGATGCAGTGAAAACTGCGGACTTTAAGATTGCTTTTGACCCGACTCTGGTGCGCGGTATGTCTTATTATACGGGGCCTATTTTTGAGATCGCTATGGATGAATTCGGCGGTTCTGTAGGCGGTGGCGGACGTTATGATGAGATGATCGGCAAATTTACCGGCAGCCATACCTGTGCCTGCGGATTTTCCATAGGCTTTGAGCGAATTGTCATGCTGCTTCTGGAACGTGGATATGAAATTCCAGCCTCCAGGGGAAAGAAAGCATATCTGATCGAGAAGAATATGCCCGCAGACAAGCTGCTTGCGATCCTGAAGCAGGCGGAGAAAGAAAGAAGCAATGGTACGCAGGTAAATATTTCTATTATGAAAAAGAATAAGAAATTCCAAAAGGAACAGATGATTACAGAGGGATATACGGAATTTGTTGAATTTTTCAGAGACAGAGTGTAAAAAGGAGATTAGTCATGGCTGAAAGTATGAAGGGGCTGCACAGAACCTGCCGCTGTGCGGAAGTGAAAAAAGAGATGATCGGCAGTGAAGTGACGTTAATGGGCTGGGTGCAGAAAGCCCGCAATAAAGGCGGTATTGTATTTGTGGATCTGCGTGACCGTTCCGGAATTATGCAGCTTATCTTTGAAAACGGCAGCATTGATGAAGCGGGATTTGAAAAGGCCGGGAGGCTGAGAAGTGAATTTGTCATTGCTGTAACCGGTGTGGTAGAACAGCGCGGCGGTGCAGTCAATAAAAATCTGGCAACAGGAGAGATAGAGCTTCGTGTAAATGTGCTGCGTGTATTATCCGAATCAGAGGTTCCTCCGTTTCCAATTGAAGAAAACAGTAAGACTAAGGACGAAATCCGTCTGAAATACCGCTATCTGGATTTGAGAAGACCGGATATTCAGAGAAATATGATGCTGAAGAGTCAGGTGGCAATGCTTACCAGGTCCTTTTTTACAAAAGAGGGATTTTTGGAAATTGAGACGCCCATGCTTGGTAAGAGCACACCGGAAGGGGCAAGAGATTATTTGGTACCATCACGTGTGCATCCGGGAAGCTTCTACGGACTTCCTCAGTCTCCGCAGCTTTATAAGCAGCTCCTGATGTGCTCCGGATATGATCGTTATATTCAGATTGCACGCTGCTTCCGTGATGAGGACCTGCGTGCGGATCGTCAGCCGGAATTTACTCAGATCGATATGGAGCTTTCCTTTGTGGACGTAGACGATGTCATTGATGTGAATGAGCGGTTTCTTGCATACTTATTTAAAGAGGTTCTGGACGTAGAGGTACCGCTTCCAATCCAGAGAATTACCTGGCAGGAAGCCATGGACCGTTTTGGCTCTGATAAGCCGGATCTGCGTTTCGGCATGGAGCTTCATGATGTCAGCGGGGTGGTAAAGGACTGTGGGTTTGCCGTGTTTAAAGGCGCTTTGGAAAACGGGGGAAGCGTCCGCGGCATCAATGCCGAAGGCCAGGGAGCAATGCCACGTAAGAAAATCGATAAGCTGGTAGAATTTGCAAAGGGTTATGGCGCAAAGGGACTTGCTTATATTGCGATCTCTGCGGATGGCAGCCGTAAATCTTCTTTTGCAAAATTTATGACAGAGGAAGAAATGGATGCACTTGTACGGGCTATGGAAGGAAAGCCGGGAGATCTGCTTCTCTTTGCTGCTGACTGCAATAAGGTTGTATATGATGTGCTGGGCGCTCTTCGTGTAGAGCTGGCAAAACAGATGGAGCTTTTGGATAAGAATGAATATCGTTTTGTATGGGTGACAGAATTCCCGCTTTTGGAATGGGATGAAGAGGAGAACCGCTTCACGGCAATGCACCATCCGTTTACCATGCTCATGGATGAGGATTTGGAGCTTTTGGATACGGACCCCGGAAAAGTTCGTGCCAAAGCTTACGACATTGTTCTAAACGGAAATGAAATTGGAGGGGGAAGTGTCAGAATCCACCAGAATGATATTCAGGAAAAGATGTTTGAAAAGCTTGGATTTACAAAAGAAGCCGCATATGAGCAGTTTGGTTTCCTTCTGCATGCATTTAAATATGGCGTGCCGCCTCATGCAGGACTGGCTTATGGGCTGGATCGCCTTGTCATGCTGATGGCAAAGGCAGACAGTATCCGCGATGTGATTGCATTCCCGAAGGTAAAAGATGCCTCCTGTCTGATGACACAGTCTCCGGGCTGCGTAAGTGAGGAGCAGCTTAAAGAACTTGGGTTGGAAATTGCGGCTGTAGAAGATGTGGCTGCAGAAGGAAAAAAAGAAAAGGAATAAGCAGGGGCAAAAAATGGAGCTTACGATACAGACATTTCTTATTGTGTGTCCACTGGTATTTTTGGCAAGCTTTGTAGATGCGGTAGCAGGTGGAGGCGGTTTAATCGCTCTGCCTGCATACCTTCTGGCCGGAGTGCCGATGCATAATGCCATTGCCACCAATAAATTATCTTCCGCATCCGGAACGGTGATTTCAACTATAAGGTTCTGCAAAAACAAGCTAGTGGATTGGGGCCTGGCATTTCCATGGCTCTTTTCGGTTCTTACATAGGAGCGAATCTGGCTCTTTGGGCCGATGACAGGCTTTTAAAGTGGATGCTGATTCCGGTGCTTCCGGTTGTTGCCTTTTATGTACTAAGAAAAAAGGAGCTGGGGGAATATGAGGCGGCTGTTATTTCCGGAAGAAAGCAGTGGATTATCTGCGGACTTTCCTCCCTGGTGATTGGATGCTATGATGGATTTTATGGTCCGGGAACTGGAACCTTTCTTCTTCTGCTTTACACGGGGCCTGCAAAGATGAATGTGCGGATTGCTTCCGGAAATATGAAGCTTGCAAATTTGTCTTCCAATGTAGCCGCCATGGTCGTATTTCTTTTAAGCGGTAAGGTTATTATGCCCTTGGGACTGGCTGCAGCAGTATTTTCAATTGCCGGGCATTATGTAGGTGCGGGGATGGTTATGAAGAATGGAAGCAGGATTGTGAGACCTGTAATTCTTGTAGTCATTGCCCTGTTGTTTGTGAAGATTATATCAGATGGGTTATGACTCCCAACTTCCTCTTTTTCATGAGTACCAGGCAAGTCCTGAATTGATTTATAAGAGATGTGTTCTGCATCTGGGACAGAGAAAGGTCCGCCGGATTGGGCGGACCTTTCTCTGTCTATTCTTCATCATCGGAAATTTCATTCTCATCATCCACAGGAGTAGTGGTCAGAGTACCAAAGATGGCATTGCCAAGGTCAAGATTATCGTTTTTTAATTTCCAGGAAACCCCATCATTCACAAGTACAAAGGCTGCGGAAGCAGTTTTCACCTCTTTATTGGACTCAATGCTTTCTAAGAGGAGATCAAAGGATTTTTGGTACCGTTTCTGGGACCCATCGATGACTGCATTCGGAGATGCCAGGTAAGTATCCAACTCTTCCTGATAAGCAGAAAGAATTGCATTACTGTCAAAGGTGGTGATTTCTGTTTCCAGGGAAGCAGTATATCCCTGTACGCTGCAGTTCGTGACTTCGCAGTTGAAATTTCTATGTACCTGCTCCACCAGAGCGGCGGCAATTTCATTTTTGGCCGGGTCATCTGTGTTCAGAATGCTTTCCACACCAAGATAATTGCTCATTTGTTCCATATCCATTGATTTGAGGGTTTTAAAATAGACGGCCAATGTTTCCTCAGGGGTCAGGAGATCATTATCGGATAGATATGTCATAAGACCGCCGACAAGGTCATTTTCCAGAATATGTGTCCTGTTTATTTCCCATATTTCCTCCTCATCACCAACATCTCGAAGTTGTATGGTACAGTTCGTTTCCACAGCATCATACGTATGATCCGTCAGCAGTTCATGCAGGATCAGATAACGCTCTTCTAATGAAGTGATGGCTTCTTCCGTATTTTGGGAATTGGTGTCAGCCGCTGCTAAAATTTCCTTTTTTAATTGGGAAACTGCAAAATCTTTTGCAAGGCTCTGCGCGTCTATGGTAGAAAGCCTTAAGGAAGCAACTGCTGTTTTTTTCTTTTTGTCGACGTCAATATCCAGAATTTTATAGTCAAAATTCTGGAAAAAGAGAGAAAATACTTCTTTAACTTCTTCAGATAGTTCTGTTTCTTCTGTTGAGCCGGGAAATAGTTCTCGGTAGGAGATGTACTTTTGTGCCGTTTCAGAGTCCAGATTTTTTAATAAATCCAGTTCGCTTATGATGGCCTCTTCCACATCTGTTTTATCCACATGAGCGCATCCGATAATAAATACGGACAGGATAACGAGAAGAAGGGGAAGCAGGCGTTTCGAAATCTTCATACGGGATCTTTCCTTTCCATGTTATTCCAGTCCATTTTAGCAGATAATACAGAAAAAGTCAAAAAACCCGTGATTTTAAGCTTTTTTCTAAAAGAAACATGAAAATTTTGTGAAATGTGAAGTGATTATTACAAACTCTTTTCTTTTTTGATGTAATCTGGTATGATAATGAAGAAAATGCGGGAGAAAAATCCCGCACGGAAAACAGATGATGTGTTTGCTTTGCAGCTTGTTTGTAAAGCATTCGTGATTGGAGGATACAATGAAAAAACGTATTTTGACCGTGGGGGGGATTCTGGTGGTGCTCGGCGCCGCAGGCGGTCTTGGCTGGTATTATTTTCAGGACAGAGGACCGGGTGCCGCAGATGGAGAGGTGGTTTATGTAACTGAGGTCAGTTCCATTACAGAAAGTGATTCTGGTATTATGAATCGTTATGCGGGAGTTGTGGAGCCTCAGGAGACGGTAGAAGTAAATCTGGAAAGCGGACGTAAGGTGCGGGAGGTAAAGGTCAAAACAGGACAAGAGGTAAAGCAGGGACAGCTTTTGTTTGAATATGATCTGAGCAGCATCCAGGAGGACCTTCAGGAGGCGAAGCTGGATCTGGACCGCCTGAAGAATGAAGCACTGAGTCTGTCGGATCAGATAGCAACTCTGGAAAAAGAGAAGAAAGAGGCTTCGCAGGATAATCAGCTTTCTTATACGATTGAAATTGAAACAAATAAGATGAATCTGAAAAAGAATGAATATAACCAGAAGAGCAAGGAGGCACAGATTCAGAAGCTGGAGAGTGCCACGGGCAACACGGAGGTTCGCAGTGAGATTGACGGCATCATTCAGAAAATTGATACATCCAAGATGACAACAGATGATGAGGATAGTATGGAGGAGAGTACGGAAGATGATTATACCATGTCCTCGGATTCGGACGGAAGTTCAGGCAATGCGTTTATTACGATATTAAGTACGGGTGCTTACCGTGTCAAAGGAAAGGTCAATGAGCAGAATGTAAGTGCCATTACAGAAGGAGAACCGGTGATCATCCGTTCCAGAGCAGATGATACGGAGATCTGGCGAGGCACCATGGGGGCTGTTGATATGAAAAACTCAAGCTCAGACAGCAGCAACAGCATGTCCAGCTTCGGTATGATAGATACCGGAGATTCCCAGACATCTTCCAGCACCTATCCCTTTTATGTAGAGCTGGATTCTTCTGAAGGGTTAATGCTTGGACAGCATGTCTATATTGAGAAGGATAATGGACAGGAAGATAAGAAGAACGGTTTATGGCTCAGCGATTTCTTTATTGTAGATGCGGATTCTGAGGAGCCTTATGTGTGGGCTGCTGACGAGAAGAACAGGCTGGAAAAGCGGAGCGTTGTACTCGGTCAGTATGATGAGAACCTTGGAGAATATGAGATTGCGGATGGCCTGACCCTGAAGGACTGTATTGCATATCCTGCAGAAAATCTGGAAGAGGGTATGGCAACGTCTACAAACAGTGCCGCTTCAGAGAACATGGATATTCCAAAAGCCAATGGTATCGTAGATATGGAAACCGATCTTTCAGAAGGCATGGATACGATAGAAGATATGGATGATTCGATGGATATGATGGATGAGGCGGATATACCGGACGATGAAGAAATGATGGACGAACCGGAAATCGTGGATGATGATGAAATCGGAGATGAGTCCTTTGACGAAGAAGATTTTTTTGATGAAGAGCTGACACCTGTAGAGGAAGATCCGGAGGATTTGGGATGATTTTAGAATTAAAGGGGATTTATAAAGATTACCAACAGGGAAAGATGAAGGTTCCGGTTTTAAAGGATGTAAACTTTTCTATGGAGGAAGGGGAATATGTGGCAATTATGGGACCCTCCGGTTCCGGTAAGACTACACTGATGAATATCATAGGGTGTTTGGATCAGGCGACAGAGGGGAGCTTCCTTTTGGATGGACAGGATATCCGTTCCTGTTCAGAAAATGATATGTCTGATATCCGTCTTCACAAAATAGGATTCGTATTTCAGAGCTTCCATCTCCTGCCGAGACAGACCGCTCTGTCAAATGTGGAAATGCCTCTGAATTATGCAAGAGTGCAGAAAAAAGAACGGCGTGCCAAGGCACTGAAGGCTCTGGAGCGTGTAGGCCTTTCGGACAGGGTGGATTTCCGGCCCAATCAGTTATCCGGCGGACAGATGCAGCGTGTGGCGATCGCAAGAGCGATTGTGAACAGTCCGAAGCTGCTTCTTGCGGATGAGCCGACGGGAGCGCTGGACAGTAAATCAGGAGCCCAGGTTATGGAACTTTTTCAGAAGCTCAATGATGAGGGGGTAAGCGTTTTGATGATTACCCATGACCCGGAAATTGCAGCTCATGCGAAGCGCGTTGTCACGATTCGGGATGGGGTGCTGCGTGAGAAAGAGGTGAAATCATGAGCAGGATAAAAAAGGTAATGGTCGGGATATTGGTGACTGCCTTAACGGCAGGAGCTGTTGCCGGCGGCGGCATGTATATGCGCAAATCAAACCAGAAAGAGGTTTTGGTTGTGGGCGTGGACAGTCTTGCCAGTGATTACTATATGCAGGATACAAGTCTTGAGGGGCATATTGCAACCAGTGTATCCCAGAGTGTAAGCATGGATAAGGATATGATCATCCAGGAGGTCTATGTGCAGAAGGGAGATACCGTCAGCAAGGGAGATAAACTGATTTCCTTTGATATGACGCTGGTAGAAATGGAGCTTAAGATTGCGAAGTTGAAAAAACAGCAGCAGGAGCAGGACCTGAATAAAGCGATGAATCGTTTGAACAGTCTTCAGAATGGAGGCCCGATTGAAGAAAGCGATGGAGATGCAGGGGGGACTGCCGATAATCTGAGCGGCTCGGATGACGATCTGGAGGAAGATGACGATCTTGCATCTGTCGGGACAAGCGTTCGCGGGCAGTATTTGGCAGCATTGGTCAAGCCTGTGCTTCTGGCGGCATCTTTGGAACCGGCGCTTTTTGATGATGGGGGCGGCGCAGCAGATAACAGTGGAGGTGGTACGACTCCGGAGGCCCCAACTAATCCTTCGGATACAGGAGCACCAGAGCAGTCTGAAACTCCGGAAGAGCCGGTAATAACGGAGCCGCCGACACCAACCCCTGCCGAAAACAATGGTCAGGAGGGGGACACGGGAGATGGCCTGGGAGATGAATTTACATCTGGTGAGCCTTATGTGCCGGAACCGACCCCGACTCCGGTTATGGAAGAGGGGGGCGTTTTTTATGACCCTTATAACAGAGAGGATGAGGTACCGGGAGTCGGTGATGGAGAGGAGACCTTTTATCAGAAGCTGGATTATACCTCAATTCCGTATGAGGGAACCGGAACAGAGGAAGATCCTTATGTTTTTCTCTGCAGCTCTGCTAAGGGGAAGGTAACGGTTATGGGCTCGTTCTTCAATATCATGGCGGGCTATAATGAAGATGGAACCCGGCTTCTCCATGAGGGAGGTTACTGGTTCAGACTGGAGTTCCATGAGAAGGATACAATCACAAATTATCAGGATCTAAAGGAATCCTGTATTGGATATTACCTGATCAATGGAGGCCTTTTGGAAGAGCCGGTGAATATGTATGTAGAAACGGAATTTACGCTGGAGGATGCAGATCAGTATGAAGAGGAAGACCTGCCGCCGGACGATGGCGGTGACGATGGCGGGGATGCCGGAAACGGCGCGTCTACCCTTTCCAGAGCTGATGCCATAAAAATCCAGCAGAATAAGATACAGTCTCTGAAGCTGGATATTCAGGAAAGTGATATTAATATCCGGAAACTGGAGAAAAAGGTCAACCGGCAGATGGTATACAGCAAGCTGGATGGAACCGTATCTTATGTAGGTGATCCGCTTACCGGAACCTCTGATGGAAATGCTTTTATCCGTGTGAAAAGTAAAGAGGGCTTTTATGTAAAAGGCTCTGTCAGCGAATTGATGCTGGACGAGGTGAAGGAAGGTACGGTATTGAGCTGTACAAGCTATGAAAGCGGCAGCTTTGAAGCAAGGGTCGTGGATGTTTCTGACTATCCGGTGGATCAGACTGACAGTTATTATGGAGATGGAAACCCAAACGTATCCTATTATACATACAGTGCGGAAATTCCGGACAAAACGCTGAAGCTGGAGGATCAGGATTGGCTGAATATTACTCTGCAGAGTCAGATCCCGGGAGATGGAAGCATCGTTTTGGAAAAGGCTTTTGTGCGTTCCGAGGATGGAGTAAGCTACGTATACAAGGATGATAATGGTGTGCTGAAAAAGCAGATTCTGAATGTAGGCGGCAATGCCAACGGCGGATACAGTGTCTTAGTGAAAGGCGGAATTACCAGGGATGATAAAATTGCTTTTCCGTATGGAAAGAATGTCCGGGAAGGTGCAAAGACAAAAGAAGGCACACTGGATGAGCTGTATGGATACTAGGAAGGTGGGAGTTCATGCTTGAGAATATAAGATTGTCTTTTCAGGGAATATGGTCCCATAAAATGAGATCGTTCCTGACAATGCTGGGTATTATTATCGGAATTGCCTCTATTATCGCGATTGTTTCTACGATCAAAGGTACCAGTGAACAAATTAAGGAGGATCTGATCGGTTCCGGCAATAATACGGTAACTATAAGCCTGTATGAGGGCGACAGTACCTTTGATGTGGAATATGGATCCGGAAGTACAAATCCGCCGCTTTTGTCAAAAGAGCAGAAGGAAGAAGTGCTGGAGCTGGATGGCGTAGAAAATGCGACTTTTTTCTACAGCCGTTCCTATACGAACAGTGTTTATTATAAAAACACGAGCTTTCAGGGTGGTAAGGTATATGGTATTGACATGAATTATCTGAACACCTGCGGATACGCCATTCAGGGAGGACGGGGGTTTGTACAGAAGGATTACGATGATTATCGGAAGGTGGCTCTTTTGGATGTGAATGCAGTAGAAAATCTGTTTCCCGGAGAGAATCCATTGGGAAAAAACATAGAAATAGGCCAGGAGCCATTTACCGTAGTGGGGATCATCCGTCAGAATGACGATTATCTGCCCAATATAGAGGGTATCGACCAGTTTTATGAATACTACCAGAGTGTCATTGGAAGTGTGATGATTCCAAGTGCATGCTGGCCGATTGCCTTTCAGTTTGATGAGCCGGAAAGCGCGGTTATCAAGGCAGATTCGACTGATCATATGAGTGCAGCCGGAAATGCGGCGGCAGATGTGCTGAATCAGGGAATTGATACGAATGAATCCAAATTCAAATACAAGGCAGACGATGTTATGGAGCGTGTCAGAAACCTTCAGAAGCTAAGTGAAAGTACGAATCAGCAGTTGATTTGGATTGCAAGTATTTCACTTCTGGTAGGCGGGATTGGTGTTATGAATATCATGCTCGTATCTGTAACAGAGCGTACCAGTGAAATTGGTTTGAAAAAAGCGATCGGAGCAAGGAAGAAGACGATATTGATTCAGTTTTTGACAGAAGCGTCCGTACTGACCAGTATTGGCGGTATCATTGGTGTAGTGTCCGGAATTGCGCTGTCCAGGGTAGTTGCCCGGATGTCCGGGTCTCCCACTGCGATCAGTATTCCTGCGATTATCGGTTCGGTTATCTTTTCTATGCTGATCGGTTTGATTTTCGGGCTGCTGCCCTCTGTAAAGGCAGCAAATCTGAATCCGATCGATGCACTGCGCAGTGAGTAAACAACAAGGATGTTGTCAAATACACCGGCACAGTGATAACTGATCTCCACCTGCTGTACACCATGCGGATACGGAGCCTCAGTGCACGGGTGGACGTGCCGGGCTGGGAACAGATTCTTTCTGGCGGCGGTTGGGTCGGGCTGCGTTCACACCAGGGCTGGATTTTAGCGTTTCAGGAGGTCGGGGAATATATTCCACCCGCTTGGCCATGGGAAACGGAAATGCAGCCGTTATTCCGGAAGCTTGATCTTAAAGGTAGCGCCTCCCCCGGGAGTATCGGTAACAGAAATCGTTCCATGATGCAGAAGAGTGATTTCTTTTGCAATGCACAGTCCAAGACCGAAGTGCTGTTTGTCATGCCGGGAAGCGTCTGCCCGATAAAACCGCTGAAAAACAGCCTCTTTTGCAGAATCCGGGATACCAGGGCCATTGTCTGTTACAGTAAGAAAGAAAAACGAGTTTTCTTTCCTGACTGAGAGGGTAATCTGTCCGTTTTCCGGCACATAGCTCAGTGCATTATCCAGAAGAACTGCCAATATCTGAGAAACTCTGGAAGCGTCACAGCGGCAGGGCGGGAGGGGCTCCTCCGGAAGCCGGATGTTCAAATGCAGGTTTTTGCTGTTTGCCAGAGGTTCATATTTTTCGTAAGTCTCCAAAAGAAGAGTATCCAGTTCACAAGGCGAGGTCAGCAGGTTCCAGGAGTGGTTGTCTGCATTTGCAAGGGACAGCATATCATTGATCAGGCGTGCCATTCGGCTGCATTCCTTCTGGATAACAGAAATGAAATGCTGCGTTTCTTCTCCGGGAGCGTTGTCCATGGCAGAAACACTTGACTGGATAACCGCCAGGGGAGACCGCAGCTCATGTGAGGCGGATGCAATGAATTCCGTTTGCTTTTTCCTGCTGGTTTCCAGCGGTCGGATCATTTTTTTGGTAAAAAGCCAGGAGAATACAGCAAGTGCAAAGACAGCGGTCAGTACTGCAGCAGCGAAGGCCAGTCTCTGTTGCAAAAACTGCTGCTCCAGTATGGAAAGAGGATACAGGATGGTAACGCTTAAGGTCCCGCTGGATTGGGGGATGAGCGCCGTACATGCGTAATAATCCTTAAGCTTGAAGATTTTGCTTTTGGTCAGTAAAGAGGTGCTGCTGAAATTTTCCAGATCCAGTGCATGGGAATCTCTGGAAATCTCCTTTGCTTTTGCGAATGCCTTTTGTGTATCCTCGGAGGGATTCAGCTTATCAAAAAAAAGTGGGTTGCCGTTATCAAGAATTTCTATTTTTATGCCATAGGAATTCTGCACCTGCGAAAGCCATTGGTGGGAAAGAAGAGACTGTCCTTCCAGATGTGTTATGCAGGAATTGGCATTGTTGGAAAAAGTCGTGTAGCTGTTTTTTCTGGTACCGGATTCTGCAATAAAGAGACAGACCAGGGTCATGGCAGCCAGGATCACTCCTGTGATCAAAGTGGAAAAAATTGTCATTTGTAAATGAAGCCTGCGGAACATAGAAGCCTCCTTTTATCATTTATAGAGGTATTTTATTTTATTGTACCACAAAAATCTTTAAAGTTTCTCTAAAAAAGCAGAAGAAAAGTTATTTGTTTTTAGAGATTGTTTAGAGATTCGCCTGTTATGATGTGAAAGAATTTAGAAATGGGAGGTTATATTATTATGAAAATAAGGCAGATGATCAAAAAAGGAATCACCGTGACAACTGCAGTAGGGTTGGCGGTGACAGGCTGCGCAGGGCTGACTGCGTGCGGAAGTAAAGAGAGTACCCCGGACAGTGTTGTGGCTGAGGAAGATACGGACGAAAAGGCCATGGGCAGATATCTGGAAGGAGATGTATCCCTGCCGGAAGGTTGTTTAATGATAAATAGAATGGAATTTCTGGAGGATGGAACCCTGCGTCTTTGCTATACTGGATCGGATAATGCATTGATGTATGCAGACTCCAAGGATAAGGGGCAAACATGGGGAGAGGGTGTTTCTCTTAATGAGGCGATGAATCTGAGTGCTGAGAAATATTCCCTGTGCTTTCCGAGTCTTGCCAGGGATGGCGGAATATTTACCGGCGCTTATCTCTTGGCAGAGAACGAGGATGATTCTTCAATCTCCGATATGTGTTATTTCTATATGGATACGGAGGGAGAAGTCAGGGAGATGGATGTCAGTGAAGCTCTTGGCAACGGCGGTTCGTCCTATAACAGTGAGTTTACGGAAAAAGGAACTCTTATCATGGAAATAACCGGAAATGGATTGGCAGAAATCAATCTTAGCGATGGAAATGTTGTGAGTAAATATGAGGAGGGAGAATCTCTGGCATATTTCGGCGTTATCGGAGATCACATTCTTACAGTTTCTCCTGATAATATTCATTATTACGATAGTCAAACGGGTAAACCGATAGAAGATGCGGCTGCGCTTACAGCACAGATTTCTTCTAATCCGATAAATATGGATATTACAAGCGTCGATGTTTATCCTGTGATTTTCGCACAGGGGGATGAAGCAGACAGCTTGTTTTTTGTGGACAGCAACGGTATGTACCGGTATTCCTTCGGAGGAAGCGTGGTAGAAAAGATCATCGATGGAAGTCTAAATACTATAAGCTCTCCGGATACAGGTTTTGTAGATTTGGCGCAGGATGAAGAAGGCTGCTTTTATCTGGCTGTGAAGGATTCTTCCGGTGGAGAGCAAAGCCGGGGAAGAATATTAAAATATACATATTCCAAGGATACACCTGCGGTTCCAGATACAGCGCTGAATGTGTATTCTCTCACAGATAATGCGTTTATACGTCAGACTGCTGCTATTTTCCAGAAAAAATATCCGGATATTTACCTGAATCTGGAAACTGGCTTGTCAGGAGAGGATGCTGTGACAAGTACGGATGCTCTGAAAACCCTGAATACGGAAATTATGGCGGGTAAGGGACCGGATATCCTGATTCTGGATGGAATTCCGGAGGATACGTATGTAGAAAAGGGAATGCTGGAGGATTTGAGCGGTATTTTGGATAAAGTGGATGAGACCGATGGGATTCTTAAGAATATCAGAGATGCATATACGCAGGAAGATGGAAGCATTTACTGTATGCCTGTAAAATTCGGAATTCCGATGATACAGGGCACTCAGAAGGATGTAGATGCTGTTACAGACCTGAAATCGCTGGCAGATGTAATCGAACAGCATCAGGAGGAGTATCATGCAAGGCGGCTGCCTCTTTATCAGACAGTGCTGCCGGAGATTCTTTTGAAATCTCTCGCAGAGGTATGCAGTCCGGCATGGGTAAAAGAGGATGGCACCCTGGATGAGACTGCTGTAACGGAATATCTGGAACAGGCGAATCGTATTTACCAGGTTGGAAAAGAATCCGTGAAGGAATGGAATGGCGGAGAAGAGCCTCAATATAATGAAGAAGAATATGGCTATTTGAATTCCGGCATCAGCACATCCGCCGTTACTCTTTTAGGTGGTTATGTTTTGCTGGGGATAGGCGGATTACACTCTCCAAGCGAACTTGCCTGGGTAGACACTGTGGAAACAGAAGATACTTCTCTGACCAGCAAGCTCTGGAACGGACAGACAGAGAACTGCTTCCTTCCGGCACAGACAATTGGTATCAGTGCAAAAGCAGCAGAAAAAGATGCCGCTGAAAAATTTGTGGAATTTCTGTTCAGCCAGGAAGGGCAGTCACTTGGAAAGAATGAGGGCTTTCCGGTCAATCAGGCGGTGTATGAAAACAGCGAGTATTGGGATTTGGGAGGAGCAGGAACATCCATGTCTTATGATACGGGTACAGGAGAAATATCTACCTTAAATATTACACAGTCCAGGGAAGAAACCACACGGAAGATTCAGGAGCTTGGAAAATCACTGACCGTACCGTCCGGAACAAATGAAATTATCTTAAATGCCATTACAGAGTCCGGAAGCAGATATCTGAGAGAAGAAATCAGTTTGGAGGAAGCGGCAAAAGCGACAATACAGGAAGTGAATCTGTATCTTTCGGAATAAGCAGGATGATGCAGGGTGTGCGTCCTTCAGGTATATATAGAAATATCCCGCCCGAAATGGGCGGGATATTTCTATGATAAGCTACTTTAATTATGGTAGACCTCTATTTGATAACCGATGCCTCTTATGGTTTTGAGACACAGGGTGCTGTCTACGGTCTTCAGACGGCGACGGAGAAAATGAATGTAATTGTCCAGATTGCCCTCCTCCACGTCACTGTCCATTCCCCAGACACGATTCAGAAGCATGGAACGGGGAAGGGTCTGGCCGGGATTTCTGAGAAATACCTCCAGAAGTGTCCCCTCCCGCTTTGAGAGTGTGCATTCTTTAGTGTCTTTGGAGAGCCGGTTGGTTTCCGGATCAAAGGAAATGTCTCCAAGCCTTAGAAGGGAGGAGGAGTCCCAGTTTCCGGGGCGGCGCATCAGGCAGTGGATGCGGGCAAGAAGTTCCTCAAAGGCGAAGGGTTTGACCATATAGTCGTCGGCACCGCAGTTCAGTCCGGTAATCTTGTCGTTCAGCTCTCCAAGTGCGGTCAGAAAGATGACAGGGGTTGTTACATGACAGCGTCTGGCTTCTTTTAATACCCGCACTCCATCCATGGAGGGAAGCATACGGTCCAGAATAACCAGATCATGAAGGCTTTCCTGCATGAAATAGAGTCCTTCCTCGCCATCATGGCAGACATCCACAGTAAAGGCTTCTTTTTCCAGACGGAATTTTATGGCTGCACAAAGCTCTTTATCATCTTCAATCATTAAAATTCTCAAAATAACAGCCTTCTTTCTCACAGTAAATTTCATTCATTATATCACAGGAGTCTCTAAGTTTTCTCTAAAAATCAGATTTTGTTTTAGAGAAAACTTAGAGATTACTGTGCTATCCTTTAGTGTAAAACAAAGGATGTGAAATAAATGAAGAAAAAAAGACAACGGGAAGTCAAAGGGCTTTTCTTTATAGTGCCGAGCTTTCTGGGAGTGGCTTTATTTTGGCTGATTCCGTATATTGATGTGATACGGCGTTCTTTTTGCAGTGCGGTCAGCGGAACTTTCACAGGCTTTAAAAATTTCGAAATAATTTTTGCAAATCAGGCGTTTCGGCTGGCAGCCCAAAATACTCTGCGTTTTTTTGGAATCTGTATTCCGATACTTGTGCTGCTGTCCCTGATGATTGCGGTGCTTTTGACAAAACAAAAGAAAGGCATGCATTTTCTGAAAAGCCTTTTTCTGCTGCCTATGGCAATTCCGGTGGCATCCGTGGTGCTCCTGTGGAAGGTGCTTTTCCACAGCCATGGCCTTTTGAACCATTTGCTGGCGCTGTTTTCCATAGAGGGTGTGGACTGGATGAATACAGGCGCCTCCTTCAGCGTGCTGGTCGTCAGCTATCTGTGGAGAAACCTGGGTTATGACATTGTGCTCTGGGTAGCGGGGCTTTCTGCAATTCCGCAGGCATTGTATGATGCGGCTAAGGTGGATGGAGCGGGAGAATGGAAGTGCTTTACGAGAATTACCATGCCGAATCTTCTGCCCTCATTATTTACGATTGTCGTACTGTCTTTATTGAATGGGTTTAAGGTATTCAGGGAGGCATATCTGGTGGCAGGAGATTATCCCCAGGAGAACATGTATCTGCTGCAGCATTTGTTTAATAACTGGTACCGTGATCTGGCTTTGGATAAAATGGCTGCTGCGGCAGTGGTTATGGGAGTCCTGATTCTGTGTCTGATTCTGGCATTACAAAAAGCATGGGAAAAGGAGGCATGAGCGCATGAGAAGGTTTTTGACAGGCTTTTTGCTGCTGCTGGCAGGAATCGCCGTATTTCCGGTTATTTTTCTGGCAGTCGGTTCTCTTATGGGAAATCTGGAGCTTCAGGAGATGCTTCGTCCTGTTCTGGAAAGAACATCCGGTTATGCATCCTGGAAGCTGCTTCCGGAATATCCGACCTTCCGTTTCTACGTGGAGGTGCTTTTAGATTCTCCGGAATTTTTTGTGATGTTCTGGAATTCCGTTAAAATTACGGCAGGAATTCTTGTCGGACAGATTCTTGTGGGTGTTCCTGCTGCATGGGGCTTTGCAAGATTCCGTTTTTCCGGAAAGAATCTGTTGTTTACCATATATATTGCCCTGATGATGATGCCGTTTCAGGTGATGATGCTCAGTAATTATCTGGTATTGGATAAAATCGGGCTTATGGATACACTTTCAGGCATTATCCTTCCGTCTGTATTTTCTACATTTCCGGTGTTTATTATGTATCGGTTTTTTGAAAGTATTCCGGAATCGCTTATGGAATCCGCAAGACTGGACGGAGCCGGGGAATTGCAGGTGTTTGTACGGATAGGGGTTCCCCTCGGTTCTCCGGGCATTATATCCGCAATGGTGCTTGGATTTCTGGAGTATTGGAATTTGATTGAACAGCCCATGGCATTTTTAAAAACAAAAGAAAAGTGGCCGTTATCCCTGTTTTTGCCGAATATCAATATGGAGAAGGCAGGACTTGCTTTTGCAGCGTCAGTGGTGGTATTGCTGCCGGCACTGCTTGCATTTCTGGCAGGACAGGATTATCTGGAACAGGGAATTATTTCTACAGCCATTAAGGAGTAGGTGAGAATATGAGTCGAAAGAGTTTATTAAAGTGGTTTGGATTGTTTTTTGCAGCGATGCTGCTGTTTACTTTTTTATCAAGGGCGGCGGATTCTGTGAATGTGGCGCAGGTTCAGGCCAAAACAGTCCAAAACCAGGTCATCAGCCATAAAGTGTCCGGTATCGGTAAGATTGAAGGTACCAGAGAAGTGGCTGTATTTGCCCAGGAGGGACAAAAGGTCAGCCAGGTGCTGGTGCAGGAAGGCCAGTCTGTGAAGCAGGGACAGGTATTGCTGCAGTTGCTGGAAAGCACCATAAAAGAGACGCTGGAGGAAAAGCAGGACACAGTGGAGGAGCTGTCTCTGAAGCTTAATGATCTGGCAAGCCAGGATGGGGTGAATGGGCAAAAGAAATCCTATGCTCTTGGCAGGGCACAGCAGGATTTGCAGACTGCTGTGGAAAATGGGGATATCAATATGTCAAATGCACAGAGGGAGATTGACATAGCCAGACAAAAGCTGCAGAATTATCTGGATTCCCGGGAGCAGTTCACAGATCATGCGGAGGATTCCCAGGAGGAGCAGGCCCTGCGGGATGAAATCCGTGCAAAGGAAGAAGCACTGAATCAGATTATTATGAGCAGAAACAGAGAGGTAATGGAAGCTGAACGCGGAGTCCAGGATGCAAGGCTCCCGGATGCAGATGACAGCAGTGCAGAGAATGTACAGAGAGAGTTATCTAAGGTTCAGGAGGAGATTGAGGAATTGCGTACGCTTCTTGCAAATAAAGGAGAAATAACAGCCCCTTCCGATGGAGTAGTCAAGAGTATTTCGGCAGGGACAGGAAGCCAGACGACTCAGGAGGCAGCAGCAGTTCTTTATGAGGTTTCAGGAGAGCTCCGTATGACAGGAACTATAAGCGAGGATGACCTGCAATATGTGGGAGTGGGAGGAAAAGTTTTTCTGAAAGGAAGCAGCGGTGTGGAAGTGGAGAATGCGGTGATAGAAGCCATACATGAGGATGAAGCGAATCCTGACATGCGGTTGATCTCCGTAAAGGTACCGGAAAATACATTGTCTGTCGGTGAATCCGCAGAATTTACGATCACCAAAGATAATGGTCCATATAAGTGCTGTGTGCCGTTGTCTGCACTCTACGGGCAGGAGGGACAGGAATATGTTTATGTTCTGGATACGCAGGATTCTGTTCTTGGGGAAATTACGGTTGTGAGAAAGGTGGAGGTTACGGTTATGGAGAAAAACGGAACGCAGGCGGCACTTCAGGAAGGGGTATTATCCAGTGACCAGAAGGTTGTGACAGAGGTAGACAGAGAAATTGAGAATGGCAGCAGGGTGCGGCTGCAGGAGTCATGAGCGGGAAAGCATGGGAGGTTTTTCTTCCATATGGAAAACGCCTTTTGGTATGGCTGCTTGTACTCATTTGTTACTTCAGTGCCTTGCTTGCCTATGGCGGAATGCAGAGAGAAGTTGCGGTTCCTGTATTTTTGTCTTCCTCTTATCCGAATCAGAATTCTGTAAAAGAAATCCTGGAGCAGGAGCAGGAGGCAGACGAACCGATAGATGCCTGTTTCTATTGGGATGGCGGGATCGTAACAGTAAAGGAACCGGATTACGGGCGTCAAACACAGGTAAATGCAGCGGGAATTCTGGGAAATGCCGCCCTCTATGATTGGAGACTCAATAATTTTTCCACAGAGGACAGAGAGGGCTGTGTTTTGGACGAGGTGTCTGCTTTGGAGCTGTTCGGGAGCAGGGAGGCAGAAGGGCGGAAGCTTGTGTTCCGGGACAGGGAATATCAGGTGCAGAGGGTGATTCCCTGGAAACAGAGAATTCTTCTGTTTCGTCCGGATGATTCCTCTTATGTATATACCCGTGTATTTGTAAAGTTTCAGAACAGAGGGAACAGGCAGAAAACAGCAGAACAGTTTTTGATGAGTCACGGACTTTCCGGAAGTGTGGTGGAGGAGCGGGTTTTGCAGGGAGTGGCCTTGGCGGCTCTTTGTTTGCTGCCGGCAGCATGGGTAATTACTTTACTGATATGGGCCGTGAGGGAGCGTAAGCGGTGTGTAGGGCAGAGAGCAGAGCATTGGTTATGGACAGGTGTTTGTGTGTTTTTTTGTACTGTAGTTTTTGTTGTGATATGGAAATTTGTCCGGATTCCTGCAGACTGGCTGCCAAGTAAATGGTCGGATTTTCAGTTCTGGCCGGATAAGCTTCAGTCAGAGACTGAAAATCTGAGACTTTATCTGATGATGCCGAAAACAGTCATACAGACAGAAAACACCATTGCCTGTTTCAGGACAACCGTGTTTTCTTTGGCTGCATTTGTAATTTATATTCTTTAGTTTCAGAAGCCCAGCTTTTCTCCGCAGAGAACTATCTGGATTCTTCCGGGGATCCGGGAGAATCGTGTGACAAGAATCTGGCAGCATATGCAATCCGGACTTAAGCAGTCAGCGCAGACTCCTGTTTTTGCACAGGGTGTATTGGCACCTACCCGAAGCGCATTCGGAGGAGATGCAAGTGTACGGATACGGCTGACTGCTTCTTCCGGGGATGTGCACATTTTGTCCATGCTGACAAGAACAATGACCTTGGCAGGACCGTGAGCAATACATGCAACCCGGTTGCTGGCCCCGTCGATATTTACGAGCATACCGTCTTTGGTAAAGGCATTGGCACTGGTCAGGAAATAATCTGCACATACCATTTTGCCATATAAGGTACGCGACTCTTCCGGTGTTTTGGTAGTTTTGCGGTCAATAACTTCATAGTTTCCCTGACAGACAGCGTCACGGACACCGGCTTCTACCATAGATTCGGAACCGCCCCAGGTGACAGAGGAGCCTTCCGGAATGAGTGAAAGGATTTTTTCTTTTGCTTCTTCTTTTGTGCTGCAATAGCAGGCTTCCATGCCGCGCTTCTGAAATGCCCCGGCAAGAGTCCGGGCAGCTATCTGATAACTGTCTGCTTTAAATGACATATTTCATCCCCCTGGCTTTTTTTTAATTATAACACAGGAGTTTTATATTTTCAATTGAGATACAGTGGAAAATGTGTTACACTATGTCCAGCATTATCAATGCTTTCAGGAAGCTTTGCTTCAATAGAAGTGTACAGGAATAGGATTATGAATTGATGCGTAAGGAGAATAGAATATGGGAAAAGTTGCCATTGTCACAGACAGCAACAGCGGTATCACGCAGGAGGAAGGAAGGACTTTGGGGATTTCTGTACTTCCGATGCCATTTTACATTAATGAAAAAATGTACCTCGAAGGAATTACCCTGACTCAGGAAGAATTTTATGAACGTCTGAAAAAGGATGAGCCGATATCTACCTCTCAGCCCAGTCCGGGGGAGGTGTGCGGTTTGTGGGACAATCTTTTGAGGGAGTATGATGAGATTGTGCATATTCCGATGTCCAGCGGATTAAGTGCATCCTGCGAAACGGCCACAGGTCTTGCCCTGGATTACGACAAGAAAGTGCAGGTAGTCAATAATCAGAGGATTTCTGTTACCCAGCGACAGTCTGTATTAGATGCCATTCATCTGGCCGAAGCGGGCAAATCTGCCGCAGAGATTAAAAAGGTGCTGGAGGATGAAAAGTTCGAGTCCAGTATTTATATTACCCTGGAGACTTTGAAGTATCTGAAAAAGGGTGGAAGAATTACTCCGGCAGCCGCAGCCATCGGTACGGTGCTGAACCTGAAGCCCGTTCTTCAAATTCAGGGAGAGAAGCTGGATGCTTATTCCAAGGTCCGGGGCAAGAAACAGGCAAAGCGTGTGATGATGAAAGCTATGCGGGAAGACCTCGAAAAGAGATTTGCCAAATATATGGAATCAGGTGAAATGTCCCTGCAGATGGCCTATACGGGGAATCCGGAGGAAGCAGAGGAATTTAGGAATGAGGTTCAGGCGGCTTTCCCGGAATTTACAGATATACACATGGACCCGCTGTCCCTGAGTGTTGCCTGTCACATCGGATATGGCGCGCTGGCAATCACCTGTGCAAAGATTGTGACTGTCTGATAGAGGCGGGATAGTAAGAGAAATCGAATACGAGGAGCAGATAGAAGCATGAAGAAGCTTATGGAACTGATGGCGGAAGAGCTTTCCGCCGCATTTGAAAAAGCAGGATATGATCCGGCATATGGAAAGGTAACTGTTTCCAACAGACCGGATTTGTGTGAATTTCAGTGTAATGGAGCTATGGCTGGAGCCAAAGCATATAAAAAGGCACCGTTTATGATTGCAGATGACGTCGTTGCCTTTCTGGCAGACAGCCGTGTATTTTCCATGGCGGAGGCCGTAAAGCCAGGGTTTATTAATCTGAAGGTGAGAGAGGATTTTCTTGCCGGTTATCTGAAAAATATGGCGGCAGATGAGAAGCTTTCTGTTACGGCAGCAGAAGCACCGAAGACCATTATGATCGATTACGGCGGACCAAACGTAGCGAAGCCCCTCCATGTAGGACATTTGCGTTCTGCGATCATCGGAGAGAGTCTCAAGCGCATTGGGCGTTATGTGGGACATAAGGTGATCGGAGATGTACATCTGGGCGATTGGGGACTTCAGATGGGGCTGATCATTACAGAGCTGAAGCACAGGAAACCGGAGCTGGTATACTTTGATGAAGCTTATACGGGAGAATATCCGGCGGAAGCATCGTTTACCATCGGGGAACTGGAGGAAATTTATCCGTGCGCCAGTGCCAAATCCAAGGAGGATGAGGACTACAGGAATGAGGCATTGGAGGCAACGCATCTCCTGCAGCAGGGCAGAGCCGGCTATATGGCGCTCTGGAATCATATTATGCAGGTGTCTGTTGCGGATTTAAAGAGAAATTACGATAATTTGGATGTCTCCTTTGATCTCTGGAAAAAGGAATCCGATGCCCAGCCCTATATTCCGGACATGGTAGAGGATATGAAGGCAGGGGGCTATGCCTATGAGAATCAGGGTGCTCTTGTGGTAGATGTGAAGGAAGAGCGGGATACCAAGGAGATTCCTCCCTGTATGCTTTTGAAATCCGACGGTGCGTCTTTGTATACAACGACGGATCTGGCTACGATTGTAGAGCGGATGAAGCTGTTTGATCCGGATGAGATTCTCTACGTGGTGGACAAACGCCAGGAGCTGCATTTTATACAGGTATTCCGCTGTGCAAGAAAGACAGGGCTTGTGAAGGAAGATACAAGACTTTCTTTCCTGGGCTTCGGTACGATGAACGGCAAGGATGGCAAGCCCTTCAAAACAAGAGAGGGCGGCGTCATGCGGCTGGAAACTCTCATTGCCGACATCAATAAGGAAATGTACCGTAAGATTGCAGAAAACAGAAGCGTCAGGGACAAGGATGCCGGAGAGACGGCGAAGATTGTAGGACTGTCGGCTATTAAATACGGCGATCTTTCCAATCAGGCGACTAAGGATTATGTTTTTGATGTGGACCGTTTTACTTCCTTTGAGGGGAATACGGGACCGTACATCCTTTATACGATCGTCAGAATCAAATCCATTCTGAACCGTTACACAGAAGCTGGCGGCAGTACGGAAGAGGGAGAAATCCTTCCTGCCGTGAATGAGAGTGAGAAGAACCTGATGCTGCAGCTGACAGGATTTGGCGCAACAGTGGAAACGGCATTTGATGAAAAGGCGCCGCATAAAATTTGTGCATATATTTATGAAGTATCAAATGCATTTAACAGCTTTTATCATGAGACAAAAATTCTGAGTGAGGAGAACCGGGCACAGAAGGAATCCTTTATACAGCTTTTGAAGCTGACCAAGGAGGTACTGGAAACCAGCATCGATCTGCTTGGGTTTTCTGCGCCGGACAGAATGTAAGGAAGGATACGAGGGGACTGCGGCAGCGGGCCCCTTGCTTTTTTTATTTCACAGGAGAGCGTAAAAGTCCTCCGGGCAGGATTCTTTTTTATAGAATTTTAAGAAACATGAAGAATGAAGTATGCTATAATAAACGAAAATAAATTCTGATTTCTTATCCGGTGTTCTGCCGGTACATTTTCCAACGATAAAAATATAGGAAGGAATGGGGTGGTGACAGTCAGTCTGATTGGAATTATTTTGAAGGGACGTTATTGCATCATTGAACAGCTTGGCCAGGGTGGAGGCGGACATCTGTATCTCGCACGTGATTTGGAGCTGGGAGGATTGTGGGCTGTAAAGGAAATCCCTCTGTCCGGGAAAAGAGAAGCGAAGCTACTCAGACTTTTGGAGCATCCCTCTTTGCCGAAAATGGTGGATTATCTGGAGCGGGGAGAATTTTGCTATCTGGTCATGGAATATATCCGGGGAAAGTCTTTGGGAGAATGGCTGCGTGAGGGCAGGAGCTTTTCATTAACTGAGATTATAGAGTCTGGGATTGCGGCTTCGCAGGTGCTGGATTATCTGCATAACAGAAGGCCATCCGTTTACTATGGAGATTTAAAGCCGGATAATCTGATGCTCTCGGATAACGGCAGGCTGTACCTGGTAGATTTGGGAAGCGCCGTATTTGGCTATCGTGAAAAGCAGAGGCTTTGTATGGGAACCAGAGGTTATGCGGCACCGGAGCAGTATCAGGGAAAAATGAGTGCTGCAAGCGATGTATATGCTCTTGGGAAAACACTTGCAAAATTGTGTGGGAGGAATAAGCAGTATTTTTTGCGGCATCCGGGAATGGGGAGCCTGATATTCCGCTGCTGCCGGAGACAGGAGAAGCTGCGGATTCAGTCTATGGGGCAGGTGGAAAGGGAGCTTAAGAAGCTTCTGAAGAAAAGAGGAGAAAAAGGAGCCCGGGCAGTGCTCCTTGTGTCCGCGGCCGTCTTTATGGTGCTGGTAGCTGTGGGGGTATTTTATCAGGAGAAGCAGTCCTTTGCAGAAGCGTTGTCCGGGGTGACGGAAATTTATTACAATGATGAATTTTTGAATGGAAACCGGGAGAAGCAGAAGGAGCTTACGAGGAAGGCTGAAAAGAAGCTTCATGTTCTTTTGAAGGAATATCGGGAAAGAGAAGAGCAGAGAAGACTTCTTTTACTGCTTGCGCATAACGGAGAGCTTCTGGGAGAAACAGAACGTGCGGGATTCTATTATAAACAGCTTCTTATGTATGATGGCAATTTCGGTGAAGCGTACGGGGAATATGGCCTCTTTTTGATGCGGCAGGGAAAAGCGGAGGAAGCATGGCGTTTATGGAAGGAATACGAAAGAAAAGAATGGAAGGGGCCGGAAGGTACAGAAAGCAGGGATGTAAGGCTGTGGAAAGCACAGATGGGCGCGTATCTGCCTGAACAAACCGTGAACAGGTAAAAGCAGATGGACAAGGAGGATAGGGATGAACAAAAAGAACAGAGTAAGGTTTTGGCTTTTGACAGGATTTCTGATATTATTTGGCGGGATGACGACATATGCTATGGAAATCGGGGGCTTTGATGTGGAAATCGGGGCAGGAGAGAGTGCTGCATATCCGGACGGATGGTGGGATACGCCTTCCTGTGGAGACACTGAAGAAAATGCTCCGGATAGTCTTATATCCGGGGAAGCTTTTGCAGAAGCTTCTTTCGATGCCCTGGAAGAGCCGGAAAGCGGATCGGAAGCAGATTTTACGGCAGAGCAGGGTGTAAAGCAGGAGATATTGAAGCAGCAGGAGACCCTGGAACAGCAGGCTGGGCCGGATTCTGCAGTACAGGAGCCTGCGATACAGAACAGGGAAGCAGGTGAAGCCATGGCGGTGACTGAGTCGGAGAATACACCTGCTCCATCGCTCATGCCTTCTCCCACAGAGAATCTGTTCCCAGGTCCGGCAATTGCGGCACATCCTGCGAATACCATAACTCCGGTACCTGAGGCTGAGAAAGGTGTCCCCTTATCGGAAGCGGGACTGTCGGAAGGTGTTTTTCCGGTATCTGCTCTGCAGAGGATTCTGGCGGGCAGCACAAAGATAAAATTAGAAACGATGTATTGGAAAGATACAATCAATGCCATGGCTTGTCCTCAATTATTGATTCAAACAGAGGGAGGGTTTCATATCCTGTCGTTTCGGGTGAACGGTCTGGAATGCCTTTATCACTGGGAAAAGGACCGCATCATTTTGGAACAGGAGCCTGGGAATACGGGAAATGTCATAGAATTGATCGCACTTTGTGAGAAGGACACAAAAATACGGGTCTGGACTGAATAGAGAAAGAATGCTATACTGCATAATACATAGATTAGGAGGAAAAGCATGTATAAAGCAATTTTCTTTGATTTGGACGGAACCTTGACGGAATCCGGAGAGGGGATTACAAAATCTGTACAGTACGCTCTGGAAAAGCTTGGAAGGCCGGAGCCGGATCTTTCAAAGCTGCGGGTGTTTGTGGGACCGCCGCTTATGGAACAGTTTATGAAGTATGCAGAGCTTGATGAGGAAACCGCTCGGCAGGCGGTCGTTTATTACAGGGAACGCTATGCGGAAACCGGTATATATGAAAACAGACCCTATCCGGGTGTGGAGGAGCTTCTTCAAAAGCTTCGCAGGGAGGGCTATCTTCTGGCCGTAGCTTCTTCCAAACCGGAGCATTTCGTATGGAAGGTATTGGATTATTTCGGTCTGACCCGGTATTTCCATGAGATTGTCGGAAGTGAAATGAACGGCAGCAGAACCAGTAAGTCAGAGGTGATCGGGGAAACACTGAAAAGACTTGGCTTACAGAACCATAGGGAACAGGTGCTTATGGTCGGTGACAAGGAGCACGATGTGTTTGGTGCAAGGGCTGAAGGGCTTGCCTGTGTAGCCGTGTCTTATGGATATGGCACTATGGAGGAATTAGAAGCGGCGCAGCCGCTTAAGATTGTGGATTCCGCAGAAGAACTGCTGCATTTTTTCGTCTGACCCCTCTGCGCAGACAGAGTCATATTCTTCAGTGGTGGAGGGTTCTTTATCCGTGGGGGATACATTTTGTTATTTCGCAGATCGTCGGTTATGTGGCTATTCTGTATTTGTCGCGTTTGTTTAGCGATGAGACGGAAGCATATTATCAGAGCGTGATCGTGTTAACGGGAATGACCGGGATTATGGCTATGCTGATCTCTCTGTTTTTTTACCGGAGAGACGAGGCGGGAAGAAGGCTGGGAGGAATCATTCCGGGAAACAGAGCTAAGGGGCTGGATGTGGGAGAGGGAATCTGGCTGCTCTTTATGGGCGCGGCATTTTCTCAGTTTGCCAATATTCTGATGAATATTCTGCAGATTTTTCTGCAGTCCACGGAGTATCAGGAGAGCATGAGCCGGATTACGGAAGGGAAAAGCCTTCTGATGCTGGTATTCTGGATGGGGATCATAGCTCCGGCTGCGGAGGAGGTTGTATTCCGGTGGCTGATCTATCTGCGGCTTCGTGATTATCTGCGTATGGGCCGGGCAATCGTGATCTCCGGATTGATTTTTGGAATTTATCACGGTAATCTTCTGCAGTTTATTTATGCCAGTATCCTGGGAATGATTTTTGCATATGTTCTTGAAATGACCGGAAGTCTTTATTCCTGTGTGCTGCTTCATATGGGAGCAAATATCTGGTCACTGGTTTATCCGGAAATTGGGATGAAGCTTCTGGAAACCCCATTTGTATATATGCTGTTCGTGCTCATGGGAGCTTTGTTTGCTGTTATGATTACCGGTATCAGGCATTTCATAAATAAGGGAAAACAGCGTGGAACACGGTGTGTGTAAGCGTCAGGTCTGTATTGTGCAAAATTGGAACTGCTTTGTTGTTGACAAGGCAGTTTTTATCTGTTATATTAATACCACACCCCCGTGGGGTGTATAAGGGACTTGATCATACAAGAAACGTATATTTCGAAATAGAAAGGAAATCTTATGAAAGCGGACAGGTCAAAAATTACGAGGCTTCTGAAAACAGCGCGGGGACAGTTGGATGGAATTCTTCGTATGGTTGAGGAAGACAGATATTGCATTGATATTTCCCACCAGCTTATGGCTACGGAAGCAATTTTAAATAAGGTCAATAAGGAAATTCTGACTGCACATTTGAAGAATTGCGTCTGTCATGCAGAGGCAGAGGAAGAAAAAGAAGAAAAAATAGATGAATTGGTGTCGATGCTTGGCAAGATTCTGAAATAAGAGGAAATGACATTGTTGAAAGAATACCGGACAGGAAAGGGGTTCTTATGAAGGAAAAATTTGATATAACAGGAATGACTTGTTCCGCATGCTCTTCCAGAGTAGAGAAATGCGTTTCCAGGCTGGAAGGAATCCGAAGTGTCAGTGTGAATCTTCTGACGAACAGTATGCAGGCGGAATATGATGAAAAAATACTGAATGAAAGACAGATCATTGATGCCGTAGTAAAAGCCGGATACGGTGCAAGTCCTAAAACTGCGCATACAGCTAAGGTACCGGCAGAAGGAGCAGCGGCAAGGGAGAATCCGGCAGAGCAGCAGATGAAAAATATGAAGCTGCGGCTGATCGTTTCTTTTGTATTTTTGATTCCGCTGATGTATGTGACAATGGGACATATGGTGGGGCTTTCGCTGCCTTCCTTCCTGGATGGAATGGAAAATGCGGTGAGCTTTGCTTTTACACAGCTTTTGTTATGTCTGCCGATCATTTATGTGAATCGTCAGTATTACAGTAAAGGCTTCAGAACCCTGTTCCATTTGGCTCCGAATATGGACAGTCTGATCGCCATAGGTTCCTGTGCTTCTCTTGTATATGGAATTGTTGCGATTTATCGTATGAGCTATGGACTTGGAAATGGAGATATGGAGCTGGTACACCGTTATTATCATGATCTGTATTTTGAATCAGCAGCGATGATCCTGGCGCTGATCACAGTGGGAAAATATCTGGAGGCCCGCTCCAAGGGGAAGACCAGCGAAGCAATCACCAAGCTTCTGGACCTGGCCCCGAAGACTGCAGTTGTGGAAAGAGGCGGGAAGGAGACGGAAATCCCTGTCGAACAGGTGCAGGCCGGGGATATTGTAGCCGTTAGGCCGGGCAGCAGCATTCCGGTGGATGGTTTTATTATTGAAGGAACTACCAGTGTGGATGAAGCTGCGATTACAGGTGAGAGTATTCCTGTACACAAACAGGTCAACGATACGGTGATTGCTGCAACCATGAATAAAACAGGGTTTATCCGTTTTAAGGCAACACGCGTAGGCGGCGATACGACTTTCTCCCAGATCATCCGCCTGGTGGAGGAAGCCAGTTCCAGCAAAGCGCCGATAGCCAAAATTGCAGATAAGATCGCTGGGGTGTTTGTCCCGGTGGTTATTGGGGTTGCAGTTGTCACAGCCATTGTATGGCTGGCGGTAGGGGCAAGCTTTGAATTAGCACTTTCCTGTGCAATCAGTGTTCTGGTTATATCCTGCCCGTGTGCCCTGGGGCTTGCAACTCCTGTGGCAATTATGGTGGGAACCGGAAAGGGAGCTGAAAACGGCATCCTGATCAGGTCAGGAGAAGCGTTGGAAATGGCTCATAATATCCAGAGTGTGGTTCTGGATAAAACAGGTACGATCACACAGGGAAAACCGGTGGTCACAAATGTAGAAACCATACTGAGTGAGCAGGAATTTCTCTCACTGGCAGCAGGATTGGAGGAGAAAAGCGAGCATCCTCTTGCGGAAGCAATTCTGGAATATGCAAAGAAGAAATCGGTGAAGCCTGCCGGAATTACGGAATTTGTATCAGTTCCCGGACGCGGTGTCAAAGGAAAGCTTGGAAACACCCGGTATATTGCGGGAAACAGACGTATGCTGAAGGAACAGGGAATTCCGCTTGGAGATTATGCACAAAGACTGGATGTCCTGGCAGATGAGGGAAAAACCCCGATGCTGTTTGCGGATGAGAACCGGATTCTGGGTATCCTGTCTGTGGCGGATGTTGTGAAGCCTACCAGCAGGGAAGCTGTACGCCAACTGAAGGAACAGGGTGTGGAAGTTGTTATGCTGACCGGAGATAACAGAAGAACAGCAGAGGCGATCCGCAGAGAGCTGGATATTGATACAGTCATTGCAGAGGTTTTGCCGCAGGATAAGGAGCGGGAAATCGTGAAGCTTCAGGAGCAGGGCAAAAAGGTTGCTATGGTCGGTGATGGAATCAATGATGCGCCTGCGCTTGCAAGAGCAGATGTGGGCATGGCAATCGGTGCCGGAACAGATGTTGCTATTGAGAGTGCTGATGTGGTTCTGATGAAAAATGATCTGCTGGATGCAGTAACAGCGATACGATTGAGCAAAGCGGTCATTCGAAATATTAAGCAGAATCTGTTTTGGGCGTTCTTTTATAATTCTCTTGGAATCCCGGTTGCAGCAGGTGTGTTCTATCATGCCTTTGGCTGGAAGCTGAATCCGATGATCGGAGCCGCAGCTATGAGTATGAGCAGTATTTTTGTTGTGACAAATGCACTGCGGCTGAAAAACTTCCGGGTTTCCAGGAGTGAGACATCAGAAGCTGCAGAGTCGGAAATGCAGGAAGCAATGCTTCAGAGCAATGAAATAGAGAATGAAATCAAGGAGGAAAAAACAATGATTACAATGAAAATTAACGGAATGATGTGTCCGCATTGCCAGGCCGCAGTAAAAAAAGCGCTGGAGGCATTTGAGGGTGTGAGTGCAGATGTCAGCTTAGAGGATAAAGCTGCTTACATTACAGGGGAGGCAGATGTGGAAGCGCTGAAGAATGCGGTTGCAGATGCCGGATATGAAGTGGTTGGAATAGAATAAAATGTTGAGGAATAAGTAACGGAGCGGGTTTCCCGCCAGGATATTCAGTGCAGCAGTATGCAGGATATCCGGGCGGGATTTTTTTGTTTCATAGGGTGCGCCCAGAAAAGGGCTTGGAATCCGGTGGGTGAAAGTCCCACGCTGT
>URVB01000025.1 GCA_900551075.1 uncultured Blautia sp.
GATCAGACCGGAAAAATCCGTCAGGTGATCCAGAGAAACCTCGCCGCCCGGTGTCAATATATAGTAGGCATTTTCAATCAGCCGGTCACTGGAGCTTTCGTAGCCGGATTTTTCTGAGCCCGCCATTGGATGGCCTCCGATAAAACAGGTTTCCATATGGAGCTCTTCGATCCTCTGGTGAATGGAGCTCTTGACGCTTCCGACGTCCGTGATGATACAATGCCGGGAAACCTTGGATTTCAAATATTCCAGGTATTGCAGATTAAATTCTACAGGAGTACACAGGAAAATGTAATTGCAGTTATGGTATCTGTCGTCCTGTGCTTCGCATATCGCGTCTATGGTATTGTCGGACAGAGCCTCTGCCAGACTTTCTTTGTTTTGGTCGTATGCCAGGAGATGATAGTCAGGGTGATATCTCCGGATTGCCTTGGCAATGGAGCCGCCGATCAGTCCAAGACCGATAAAAGCTATGGTTTTCATGTTAGACAAGCTTCCTTTCCGGTAACAATTTCAATAAAGCTTCTGTATTTCTGAGCCTTATGATTTTTCATAATTATGTAAAAGTTCCTACTTATTGTAAAAGATAGCGGGAAAAAAGTCAATTGTCGAAGAAAAACAGAGAAGTTCTCTAAGAAAACCAGAAAAAAAGTTGTTAAAATTATATAAAATACTTGAAACGTCATAGATATTTTAGTAAAATATGAACATATTAGACAAACAGGGAGGTATTACATATGGACGTTTTTAGAACTGACCGAATTAGAAATGTAGTCCTATTAGGTCATGGTGGAGCCGGCAAAACAACTTTGGCAGAGGCAATGGCCTATTTAGCAGGTATGACCAACCGTCTCGGCAGAGTGGAGGATGGCAATACAATCAGTGACTATGACAAAGAAGAAATTAAGAGACATTTTTCCATTTCTACCACATTGATTCCGGTACCTTGGGATAAGGTAAAGGTCAATGTCCTTGACACTCCCGGATATTTCGATTTCGTAGGTGAGGTTGAAGAGGCTGTAAGTGCTGCTGATGCGGCAATTATTGTTGTTTCCGGCAAAGCCGGTGTTCAGGTTGGAACACAGAAGGCATGGAATTTGTGTGAAAAATATAAACTTCCGCGTATGATCTTTGTAACAGATATGGACGTAGATGATGTCAGCTATCGTAAGGTTTTGGAGGAACTGACAGAGCTGTACGGCAAGAGAATTGCGCCGCTGCATTTCCCGATTCGTGAAGACGGCAAATTTGTCGGATATGTAAACGTTGTAAAGCAGGCGGGCAGGAAATATATTGACAAAGGGAAGAAGGAAGAATGCGAGATTCCGGAATACCTGAACGAATATCTGGAAAAATATCATGAAATCTTAATGGAATCTGTGGCAGAGACCAGCGAGGAATTCATGGACCGTTACTTCGAAGGAGACGAATTCTCTGTAACAGAGGTTTCGGCAGCATTGGCTACGAATGTACAGGATGCAAGCATTGTTCCGGTATGTATGGGTTCCCCGGTAAATCTGCGCGGCGTTTCCAATCTGCTGGATGATATCTGCGGTTATTTCCCAAGCCCGGACAAACGTTCCTGCAATGGTATCGCACAAAAGACAAATGAAATTTTTGAAGCGAATTATGACTTCGCAAAAGCAAAATCCGCTTACGTATGGAAGACGATCGTTGATCCGTTCCTGGGCAAATATTCTATGGTCAAGGTTTGCTCCGGCGTGCTTAAGTCTGATGATACGTTGCTGAATGTAGAGAAGGGCGAAGAGGAACGCCTGAACAAATTATATGTTCTGGAAGGCTCCAAGCCGGTAGAGGTACCGGAGCTGCATGCGGGCGACATCGGCGCCATTGCCAAGCTGAACAGTGTACAGACGGGTGACAGCCTTGCAACAAAGGCAGCTCCGATCTTATATCCGAAGGCAATTATTTCCACCCCTTATACCTATAAGCGATATAAGGCAGTGAAAAAAGGCGATGAGGACAAGGTTTCTCAGGCACTTTCCAGAATGATGAGCGAGGATAAAACGCTCCGTGCAGTGAATGATTCTGCGAACCGTCAGACTCTGCTTTACGGCATGGGTGACCAGCATCTGGATATTGTTGTCAATAAGCTGAAAGAACGTTATAAAGTCGACATTGAACTTTCCAAGCCGAGAGTTCCGTTCCGTGAGACGATCCGCAAGAACTCCGATGTGGAAGGCAAGCATAAGAAACAGTCCGGCGGACACGGACAGTATGGTCACGTTAAGATGCGCTTCGAGCCATCCGGTGATCTGGAAAGCACCTATACCTTTGAACAGGTGGTTGTAGGAGGCGCTGTTCCGAAGAACTATTTCCCGGCAGTAGAGAAAGGTCTTCAGGAATGCGTACAGAAGGGACCGTTGGCTTCTTATCCGGTTGTCGGCGTAAAGGCAACCCTGTATGATGGCTCCTATCATCCGGTTGACTCTTCTGAAATGGCATTTAAGATGGCAACCATCCTTGCATTTAAGAAAGGCTTTATGGATGCATCCCCTGTCCTTTTAGAGCCGATTGTATCAATGAAAGTGACTGTTCCGGATAAATATACAGGTGACGTTATGGGTGATCTGAATAAGCGCCGCGGCCGTGTGCTGGGTATGAATCCGGATCATGCAGGAAATACGGTCATCGAAGCAGACGTTCCAATGCTGGAAATTTATGGATATTCAACAGATTTGCGTTCTATGACAGGAGGAAGCGGAGACTTCTCCTATGAGTTCGCACGCTATGAACAGGCTCCGAATGATATTCAGACAAAAGAAATTGAAGCGAGAGCCAATAAAGAAGACGGTGCAGATGATTAACATCTAACATCATAAATGAAGGACTGGCGTACCCGGGAATTGGGACTCCGGTCCTTTATTAAATTTTATTCTTTGTGTTTCTGAATTAGTACAATATACGCCTTGACTATATTTTAACAATACTATATATTGTAGATACAAAGTATATTGTTGAACAGGGCTAACTATTAAGGCCGGATAATGTGATAGATATACTTGAATATAAAATAAGGAGGATGTCTATGAGACAGGAATGGACTTCATTCAAAGAAGGCGTTTGGGAAAAAGAAATAAATGTGCGTGATTTTATTCTGAAAAACTACACACCCTATGAGGGGGATGAATCCTTTCTGGCAGGGCCGACAGAAGCAACAAAGGAATTATGGGCGCAGGTCATGAAGCTTACGGAAGAAGAACGTGCCAAAGGCGGTGTTCTGGATATGGATACCAAAATCATTTCCACCATCACTTCCCACGGACCGGGATACCTGGACAAAGACAAAGAGAAAATTGTCGGTTTTCAGACAGATAAGCCGTTTAAACGTTCGCTGCAGCCTTACGGTGGTATCCGTATGGCAATCAAAGCATGCGAGGACAACGGCTATCACGTAGATCCGCAGATCGTGGAGTTTTTTACAAAGCACAGAAAAACCCACAATGACGGTGTATTTGATGCGTATACTCCGGAAATGCGTGCCTGCCGTTCCAGCCATATCATTACCGGTCTTCCGGATGCTTACGGACGCGGACGTATCATTGGCGACTACAGGCGTGTGGCACTTTACGGCGTTGACCGTCTGATCGAAGATAAACAGAAACAAAAAGATACCACCAGAACGATCATGTATTCTGACGTTACCAGGGAGCGTGAGGAATTATCTGAGCAGATCAAAGCACTGAAAGAGCTGAAAGAGCTGGGCAGCATCTACGGCTATGATATCGGAAGACCTGCCGCAAATGTGCAGGAGGCAATTCAGTGGCTGTATTTCGGTTATCTGGCAGCAATCAAGGAGCAGAACGGCGCTGCAATGTCTCTGGGACGTACGTCTACGTTTGTTGATATCTATGCAGAGCGCGATCTTGCAGACGGAGTGTTTACAGAGGAGCAGATACAGGAATTTGTAGACCACTTCATTATGAAGCTGCGTCTTGTAAAATTTGCGAGAACACCGGAATACAATGCACTGTTTTCCGGCGACCCGACCTGGGTAACGGAAGCTATCGGCGGTATGGGGATTGATGGACGTTCTATGGTAACTAAGATGTCCTATCGTTACCTGCATACTTTGGAAAACCTGGGTACTGCACCGGAACCGAACCTGACTGTTCTCTGGTCCACCAGGCTGCCGCAGAACTTCAAACGCTTCTGTGCAAAGACGTCCATCATGTCTTCCTCGATCCAGTATGAGAATGACGATCTGATGCGTGTGACGCACGGAGATGACTATGCCATTGCATGCTGTGTATCCTCTATGCGTGTTGGTAAGGAAATGCAGTTCTTCGGTGCACGTGCAAACCTGGCAAAATGTCTGCTTTATGCGATCAACGGCGGTGTGGATGAGGTAAGCAAGAAGCAGGTAGGACCGAAGTATCGTCCGATCACCTCCGAGTACCTGGATTACGATGAGGTTATGGAGAAATTCCACGATATGATGAAGTGGCTTGCATGTGTATATGTGAATACTCTGAATGTGATTCACTATATGCATGATAAGTACTGCTATGAGAGAGTACAGATGGCGCTTCATGATAAGAAGGTAACACGCTGGTTCGCAACAGGTATCGCAGGTCTTTCCGTAGTGGCGGATTCTCTTTCCGCAATTAAATATGCAAAAGTCAGGACGATACGTGATGAAAACGGAATTGTCGTAGATTATGCAGTAGAAGGCGACTTCCCGAAATACGGAAATGACGATGACCGCGTAGATGATATTGCGTATGATGTAGTTCATGAATTCATGCACTATGTAAAAGGAAACCATACCTACAGAGGCGGTATCCCGACAACCTCCATTTTGACCATCACCTCCAATGTCGTATACGGCAAAGCAACTGGTTCCACACCGGACGGCAGAAAAGCAGGCGAGCCTTTTGCACCCGGTGCAAATCCAATGCATCACAGAGACAGCCGTGGTGCGGTAGCTTCCTTAAGCTCCGTATCCAAGCTTCCGTTTAAGGATGCACAGGATGGTATTTCCAATACCTTCTCCATTATCCCGGGGGCACTTGGCAAGGATGATGCGGTACTTTTCGATGATATCGGATTTGAACTGGAGCCGGACTGCGCTTGCTGTGAGCCGAACATGCCGGATGACAGAGATGCGAACTAAAAATAGCTGAGCTGCAATAAAAATGCGGGCACAACAAAAAAGCCAACAAAAAATAAGAAAAGAATATACAGGAGGGCAAACTTATGAATATCAGCGATGCACAGGTTGACAACCTGGTAAACTTATTGGATGGTTATGCGGAAAAAGGCGGACATCATCTGAATGTAAACGTATTTACAAAGGATACACTGCTGGACGCGCAGGCTCATCCGGAAAAATATCCGCAGTTGACTGTACGGGTTTCCGGTTATGCAGTAAACTTTAATAAGCTGACAAAAGAGCAGCAGGATGAGGTTATTTCCAGAACCTTCCATGAGGGAATGTAAAGAATGAATAAGGAATGCAAAACTCAAAAAGGCCGCATTCATTCTACAGAAAGCTTCGGGACCGTTGACGGTCCCGGAGTTCGTTTTGTCGTTTTTTTTCAGGGATGTCCGATGCGGTGCCAGTACTGTCACAATCCGGATACCTGGGCTCCCCATGGAGGCACAGAAATGACGGCGGAGGAGCTTTTGACAGAATACAGAAAAAACATGGCCTTTTACCGGACCGGTGGGATTACGGCAACAGGCGGAGAGCCTTTGATGCAGCTTCCGTTTTTGACAGAATTATTCCGGCGGGCAAAAGCAGAGGGAATACACACCTGTCTGGACACCTCCGGAATCATGTATCGGATGGCACGGGAGGCCGAATTTCAGGAACTGTTTGCTTATGTGGATTTGGTTCTTCTGGATATCAAGCACAGTACCGAAGGGGAACATCAGAATCTGACAGGGCAAAGTCAGAAGCATATCCTGGAATTTGCCCGAGCATTGGAAAAAGCGGAAATTCCCATGATCGTCCGTCACGTGGTGGTACCCGGGATCACGGATTCACCGGAGCATCTGACGCGGTTGGGAAGGATGATCGGAAGGTTCCGCAATCTGAAAGGCTTGGAGGTTCTCCCGTATCATACTATGGGTGTGGCCAAATATAAGAATTTGGGAATTCCCTATCCCTTGGAGGGTGTGGAAAGTATGGATGCGGCCAAAGCAAAGGAAGCCAGAGGGATGATCGTAAAGGCGATACAGGAGGAACGGAGACGTTTGCAGAATGAAAAAAGACACACCTGATCGGGTGTGCCTTTTTACGTTGTGCAGATTTTGAAGGAAAGGCAATACGAAACGATAAAAAGTAAGCCGAAACAATATAAAAAGTTGACAAATTAATACATGTGTGGTAATATAAAAACACTTAATAAAGTATTTCAATCAAGTATGCAAAGGCGCAGATTATCATTCTATGTTCCCGGTGGCGTAGGGCATATTCGCAGGAGAATGAAATCTCTTGCTGTTGTAGAATGTGCGAAATGCTTTTTTTGTACAAAAATGTAATAATTCAGCCGTACATATTCCATTAAGAAGTGTGTCTGTAAGGCTGAATTGCTACAAAAAACTTACTTACACAAGGAGGTAAAATATGAAGAAGACGAAAAAAGTTTTGTCTGCAATCATTGCCGGAGCAATGGCACTTTCAATGTCCGCAACCGCATTTGCGGCAGAGATGGAGGACAACATTGCAATCGAGGCAACCAACAAGAATGGCAAGTCTGCTGACAACGATCTGGTAATTGCAATCGAGGGAAGCGTTTCCTCACTTGACCCGGACAACATTCCGGATACCAACGCAATCTCCGCAACCCGCGGTATGTACGAAATGTTGGTAAGATTTGACGAGAACCAGGAAATCGTAAGCGGTCTTGCAGACACATGGGAAGTATCTGAGGATTCCCTGATTTATACCTTCCATCTTCGTGAGGGAATTAAGTTTCATGACGGCACAGACTTCAATGCACAGGCAGTTGTCGCCAACTATGACCGTGTGGTAGATGTAGAAAACAACCTTCGTACAAGAAGAACCTTCGTTACAACTAAGAACGAAGAAGAGTTCTACCGCTGTGCAAGCGTGGAGGCTGCTGATGATTACACAGTAGTATTTACCCTTGCGGAGCCGTACAGTACCTTTATCAATAAGCTGACTCAGTTCTGTATCATCAGCCCGGCTGCAATTGAAGAGTACGGCAATGATATTATGTACCATCCGTGTGGAACCGGCCCGTTCAAATTCGAAGAGTGGGTAGAAGGCGACCATACCACAATGGTTAAGAACGAGGAATACTGGGGAGAACCGGCAAGTGTTGATTCCGTGACTATCCGCGAGGTTCCGGAAGCCGGTTCCCGTACAGCCATGCTGCAGACGGGCGAAGCCGACATGATTTACCCGACGGCGGCAGACCAGTTATCCGTACTGGAAGGCGCAGGAGATGTAGATGTTCATGCAGTTACTTCTAATATTATGAGATACGTAACCCTGAATACCAACGTAGAGGCATTGAGCGACGTAAGAGTCCGTCAGGCAATGAACTATGCAATCGACAAGAATGCTTACTGTCAGGTTATGTACTCCGGATACGGCACACCGGCTACATCTGCAGCACCGAACTGCATCCTGTATTACCAGGAGCAGACTCCGTATGATTACGATTTGGAAAAAGCGAAATCCCTTCTGGAAGAAGCCGGCTATGCAGACGGATTCGACCTTACTATCTGGGGTGATAACACTACACAGGAAATCAAAGGTATGACCTTTATCAAACAGCAGTTGGAGCAGATCGGCATCAACGTAGAGGTTCTTCCGATGGACCCGGCTACTGTATCTGATAAGATTTACGTTCCGTTAGAAGACGCAGAGATCAATATGTGGTATGTAAACTGGTCCGCATCTGACTTCAGTATGGACGGTTCCTTAAGATCCCTTCTGTACTCCACCATGTGCCCGCCGACCAGTGCAAATACCGTATACTATAACAATGCAGACTTTGATAAACTGATGGATGATGCATTGGCAACAGCCGATACCGGGAAGCTTGCTGATCTGTATGGACAGGCGCAGAAGATAGCATGGGATGATGCCGTATGGCTTTTCCTGGGGAATGACCAGCTTCTGTACTCCACCAAATCTTATCTGTCCGGTGCATATGTAGCTCCGGATGGATGTATCAACTTTGCAGGTGCTGTTCTGGCTCAGTAACGGAGAGCAGCAGGATAATCGCAGAGCAGTCATTATTCGAAGATGAATCATGATCCATGATTATAAACGGTCATCTTGCAGAAAGGTGGCCGTTTTTTGAACTGAAACAGAGATAGCTGCTGCTGCGAATACCAGAAAAGGAAGCGGAGACATGCCGGCCGGCTGTCTCCTGCTGATTGGGGAAAGAAGGAGGTAAATCTATGGGCCGTTATTGTTTGAAAAGGATACTGAGCGCCATACCCTTAATGCTGGTCATCTCATTTCTGATTTTTATGTTTATCCATATGATACCAGGTGATCCTGCCCGTCTTGTTGCCGGTAAGGATGCAACGAAGGAAGAGGTTCAGGTGGTACGTGAAAATCTGGGATTGGACAAACCGATCGTAGAGCAGTATGTAGATTATATGAAAGGCCTCTTTACAGGCGATCTTGGAAATTCCATCAAAAATGGTGCAACCGTGATCGATACCATTATTCCGAGATTTAAACCGACATTTATGCTGACAATAAGCTCGATGGTATGGTCGGTCATCATAGGAGTTGGAATTGGTATCGTCGCTGCTGTAAAAAGGGGAAAACCAACGGATTATCTGGTAATGCTTATTGCCATTTCCGGTATTTCCGTGCCGAGCTTCTGGTTCGGCCTCATGCTTATCCAGTGGTTTGCAGTAGGACTGGGGCTGGTTCCTACGGCCGGGCTGGATAGTATCCGCAGTTATATTCTGCCGTCCATTACTATGGGCGCAGGTACCATGGCAATCCTGGCCCGTTTCACACGCTCCTCCATGCTGGAATCCCTGCGTGAAGATTATGTGCGTACAGCAAGAGCTAAGGGCTTAAGCGGATTTTTGGTAATCATGCGCCATGCGTTTAAAAACTCTTTGATTCAGGTAGTTACTGTTGCCGGCCTGCAGATCGGCGGTCTTCTTTCCGGTTCTGTGCTGGTAGAAACCGTTTTTTCCATTCCGGGTCTTGGACGGCTTCTGGTGGACTCCATCAACTTCCGTGATTATAAGGTGGTACAGGCGCTGCTTCTGTTCTTCTCTATGGAGTATATCATCATCAACCTGATCGTTGACCTGCTCTACGGAGTCCTGAACCCGAAAGTACGCTATGATTAAGGAGGTGCGCCATGGCAGAAGTTAAAACAAAGGTTTCCGATGAATTTCGGGATGATGCAGTCCTGCCGAAGCCAAAGAGCAGGGCAAAAGAACTCGTAAAGAAATTTATAAAAAATAAAACAGCGGTGATCTCTCTGATCTTCATCCTGTTTTTAGTGGTAATTGCGTTTATCGGACCCCATGTAGTTCCGTATGACGCAGATGCGCCTGATTACGGGGCAATTTTCCAGGGACCGGGTTCTGCACATTGGTGGGGAGCAGACGAATACGGACGTGATGTATTCAGCCGTCTGCTGGTTGGGACCAGATTGTCTCTCGGTGTAGCATTATTTTCCGTAGTGGTAGGAGCGGCAGCCGGTGTTGTCCTTGGCGTGCTTGCCGGATATTACGGAGGTATTTTGGATTCACTGATCATGAGAAGCTGTGATGTACTTTTTGCATTTCCGGATATCCTTCTTGCCATCGCCGTAGTTGCGATCATCGGGCCTGGTGTTGTAAATGTTATGATTGCGATCGCAGTCTTTACCGTACCGTCCTTTGCCCGCGTTATCCGAAGCGCTACTATTACCGTAAAGGAATCCCTTTATGTAGAGGTCGCCCGTTCCCTTGGATGCAAAGACAGACGAATCCTCTGGGTACATATTTTTCCGGGAACCATCCAGTCTATTATCGTCAATTTTACCATGCGTATCGGTACAGCCATCCTGGCAGAGGCATCCCTGAGCTTTCTGGGATTCGGCGCAAACGTTACGGAAGCGGACTGGGGTTCCATGCTTTCACAGAGCCGCAACTACTTAAATACAGCACCGCACCTGGTACTGTTCCCCGGCATCCTGATCTTCCTCACCGTACTTGCATTCAATCTGTTAGGTGACGGCCTTCGGGATACACTGGATCCAAAAATCAAGTAGGAGGGAAGGCAAATGTCAGAGAGATTATTAGAAGTAAGAGAACTGCGTACAGAATTTAAAAGAGAAAAAAGCTGGGTAACGGCGGTAAATGACGTTTCTTTCCACCTGGACAAGGGTGAAGTACTGGGCCTGGTAGGAGAGTCCGGCTGCGGTAAATCCGTAACCTCACTTTCCATTATGAGACTCCTTCTGGATACCTCCGGAAAGACTACACACGGAGAAGCGTTCTTTAACGGAAAGGATTTGCTGAAGCTTTCGGAAAAAGAAATGCGTGATATCCGGGGCTACAGGGTTTCCATGATCTTCCAGAATCCCATGAGCTCCCTGAATCCATGTATGAGAGTGGAACGTCAGATCATGGAGGCGATTCTGCTCCATAACAAAGTGAGCAGACAGGAAGCCAGACAGAGAGCCTTTAGCGTACTGAAATCCGTAGGAATTCCGGACCCGGAAACGACCTTAAGAAGCTTTCCTCATCAGCTTTCCGGCGGCATGAGCCAGCGTGTTATGATTGCTATGGCAATGTCCTGCGAACCGGAAATGCTCATTGCAGATGAGCCGACAACCGCTCTTGATGTAACGATCCAGGCACAGATTCTGGAGCTGATGCTCCAGATCAAAGAAGAACGGAACACAGGGATTCTCCTGATTACCCATGACCTGGGTGTTGTGGCAGAAATGTGTTCCCGCGTGATCGTTATGTATGCAGGGCGTATTGTAGAAGAAGCGCCGGTAAAGGATCTGTTTGAAAATCCGGTACATCCGTATACCCGGGGCCTGATCGCATCCGTTCCGAAGCTTGGCAGCAATGTAACCAGCCTTCCATCTATTCCGGGCAGCGTTCCGGACTTATCTGTAATGCCAAAAGGCTGTAAATTTGCACCAAGATGTAAATATGCGCAGGATATCTGCTGTGAAAAGGAACCGGAACTTACTTATGTGGAGGGTTCCACAGTCCAGCGCTGCCGTTGTCATATATTCCGTTCGAGGAAGCAGGAGGTGGGCTCATGAGTGATATATTAGTTTCCGTAAAAAATGCTACCAAAACCTTTGCGGTGTCAAAGGGAGGCTTTGGCCAGAAAAAATATGTCCATGCAGTCAATGACGTGTCTTTTGATATTAAGCGAGGAGAGACGTTCTCTCTGGTCGGAGAGTCCGGCTGCGGCAAATCCACCACAGGCCGTCTGGTAAACCACCTTCTGGTGCCGGATTCCGGTGAAGTTTGGCTGAACGGACAGAAGATTTCGTCCATGTCCGAAAAAGAAATGCGGCCCCTTCGCAAGGATGTGCAGATGATTTTTCAGGACCCGTACGGTGCGCTGAATCCGCGTATCAAGATTCAGGACCTGATTGGTGAACCGCTTTTGATCCATACCGGCCTGTCTTCCGGCGAGCGTCTGAAAAAAGTGCAGGAGCTTCTGGAAATCGTAGGTCTGAATGCTGCGCATGGAGAGCGTTACCCTCACGAATTTTCCGGCGGACAGCTTCAGCGTGTGGGAATCGCCCGGGCTCTGACCGTAAATCCCAAGCTGATCATTGCGGATGAACCGGTATCAGCGCTGGATGTTTCTATCCAGGCGCAGGTGCTGAACCTGATGCAGAAACTCCAGGAAGATTTTCATCTTACTTATTTGTTTATTTCCCACGACCTGAGTGTTGTGGAAATGATTTCCGACAGCATCGGAGTTATGTATCTGGGAACAATCGTGGAAACAGCAGAGAAAAAGGAACTATATGCAAATCCTCTTCATCCGTATACCAAGACCCTGCTTTCCGCAGTTCCGATTCCGGATCCTGCCAGAGAGAAAAAACGTATTCTCTTAAAGGGTGATCTTCCAAGTCCGGTGAATCCTCCGTCCGGATGTCTGTTCCACACCAGATGTCCATATGCGGCGGAAAAATGCAGGACGGAGCGTCCGCCTGTTCTTGAACCGGAGAAAGGTCATAAAGTAAAATGCCATTTTCCGGGAATAGCGGATAAGTAATGACAGACAGCGATGTAGAAAGAGAGGCTTGCATGTATACTTTTGACAGAGAAAAATATGAAAAGCGTATGGAATGGTTTATCCATGCCAGATTCGGTATGTTTATTCACTGGGGGCTGTATGCGATTCCTGCAAGAGGAGAATGGGTGCGCAGCTATGAGGAAATGCCAAAAGAAGATTATATGAAGTATTTTGAAGAATTTGACCCGCAGGACTGTGATCCGGCCGTGTGGGCCAGGGCGGCCAAAGAAGCGGGAATGCAGTATGCAGTTCTGACGGCTAAGCATCATGACGGATTCTGCCTGTTTGACAGCCGGTATACAGAATTCAAATCTACCAATACCAAATGCGGGCGCGATTTCGTTGCGGAATTTGTAGAGGCGTTTCGGGCCGAAGGCCTGAGGGTAGGATTGTATTTTACCCTGCTTGACTGGTATCATGAGGACTATCCGCATTATGGAGATAAAAACCATCCCATGAGATATGATCCTGCATACTCTAATGAAGGCCGTGACTTTGACAGATATCTTACCTATATGCATAACCAGGTGAGAGAAATCTGTACCAATTACGGCAAGCTGGACCTGCTTTGGTTTGACTTCTCTTATGATGACCTGAGAGGTGAAGCATGGAGAGCGACGGAATTGATCCGGATGGTACGGGAGCTTCAGCCGGATGTCATTATTGATAACCGCTTGGAAGTAAGCGGTGAGGGCTATGGCTCCCTTGCGCAGTGTAAGCCTGCGCCTTATCATGGAGACTTTGTTACTCCGGAACAGATGATACCGCCGGGGGGAATCAAGGATGTGGAAGGCAAAGATATGTATTGGGAGGCATGTGTGACCATGAACGGAAACTGGGGCTTTCATGCAACAGATCATTATTTCAAGCCGGCATCCATGTTGATCAAAAAACTGGTGGAATGTGTTTCCAAGGGCGGTAATATGATCCTGAACATCGGGCCGGACGCCAAAGGAAATATTCCAAAAGAGTCTGTGAAGGCTCTGAAGGAGATTGGCGCCTGGATGTCCCAAAATGGAAGGAGCATTTACGGATGTACCAAAGCAGGGCTGGATAAGCCTGAGTTTGGGCGCATTACCAGAAATGAAAAAAGTCTTTTCTTTCATCTGTATGAAAATTCAATTGGTCCTCTGCCCCTGCCGGGAGTTTGCAAGGAGGACGTAAAAGCCATTCGTTATCTCGCGACGGGGGCGGAAGTACCGATTTCCACGAGCTGGGTACACAGCGATTATCCGGACATACTCTTTGCAGACCTGGGGCCGGATCCAATCCTTCCGGATTCGGTGGACACGGTTTTGGAAGTTGTATTAAAACAGGTGCTTTAGTATTCGAAGTGGTCTTGCAATAAAGTGTAACGGGTGATAGAATACGGGATATGCGATGAATGGAGTGAGGACTATGTTTACAGAAGAAAGACAGGAAGCGATTCTACAAATGCTTCAGGAGCATGGTAAAGTAAAAGTCCGTTCTTTAAGCGAGACATTTAAGGTAACGGACGACTGCATCCGCAAGGATTTAAAAACACTGGAAAAAGCCGGACATATCAGACGTACATACGGAGGTGCAATTTTATCCAGTGATTATCCTCTGGATCGGGATGTTATAGACCGCAGGAGCGTCAACGTAGAAAAAAAGGATATTATTGCACGAAAAGCATTTCATCTCATCAGAGATAACGAAACGGTTTTTCTGGATATTTCCACCAGCAATATTAAGCTTGCCAAGCTTCTGGCAGAATCAGGAAGACGTTTGGTAGTCGTGAGTAACATGATTGATATTCTTCAGATTCTTGCGACTTCCTTTGCCATTACAGCAGTAGGGACGGGTGGAATCATGTACCGGACAGTCAATGGATTTATGGGCTCCGCTGCCATTGAGGTGATTAAGCAGTATAGCTTTGACAGAGCTTTTATTGGAAGCTGTGGGGTAGATATGACAGATTTGTCGGTCACAACCTTCGGGGTAGAGGACGGACTGACAAAAAGGGCAGCAATTCTAAGCAGCCGGCACATTTATGTAGTAATGGAGAAAGATAAATTTTATTTTAACGATTCCTATAAATTTGCCCATTTTGATGATATAGACGGCATTATAACAGATGAGGCACCGGATTCGGCAGCTATTGGAACGCTGGAATCGGCCGGGGTGCAGTTATATTAGGGGGAAAGCTGAATGATACAATTAGTCAGGGAGAGCAGCCTTTTGGCATTGCCGGCGGGCTGCACGGCCGGATTCTCCGACAGAGTACAGATCAAAGAATTTTTTGCAAAAGCCGTAAAGTCCTTGAATGGCACGGAATTTTCGGCAGATTTGACACAGCTTGTAGATGAAAAGGGGCTGTCGTATGTGAGTGATGCAGTGGAGGGAATGCTCCTTGGAACCTTTGTACCGGAGCGGTTCCCCGCGATACCGCGGAAGGAATGGAAGATAGAGCTTCTGGGCCTTCCCATTGAAGCAGAAAACATTGTAAGAGAAACAGAGACAGTGGCAGAAGGGATTGTATGGGCCAGAGATATGGTGAACCGCCCCGGCAATCTGCTTCGTCCCGGGGCATTTGCCGGGGAAGTGAAGAAGCTTCTTGCCAAAGTACCGGCGGAGGTTGAGCTGCTGGATGCAGAAAAGATGAAGGAAGCAGGGCTGAATGCAGTGCTGGGAGTAGGCATGAGCAGTGCATATAAGCCATACCTGTGCATCATCCGGTATAAAGGAAATGCAGGAGATGACAGGAACACCGGACTGGTAGGCAAGGGAGTAACCTGCGATACGGGGGGATACTGCCTGAAACCCTCTTCCTCCATGACAGGAATCAAAGGTGATATGGCCGGTGGTGCGGCTGTGGTTGGCGCTGTTTATGCATTGGCGAAGAACCGGGTTCCCGTGAATGTGACTGCACTGATCCCGATGGTGGAGAACCGTCTTTCCGATGGCTCACTTCTTCCGGGGGATGTGATTACTTCTTACAGCGGCAAAACGATTGAGGTGATGGATACAGACGCAGAAGGACGCTTGATCCTGGCAGATGCAGTTACCTATGCTGTTCGCAATGAGCATGTAGACCGGGTACTGGATATTGCCACGCTGACCGGATGCATTTGTACAAGCCTCGGTTTCGTTGCAGCAGGTATGCTCTGTGACAATGAAGATTTTGTAAGAGACTTTGAACGGGCTTATCGAAAATCAGGGGAGCGCTATCTGAGATTTCCGATCTATCCGGAATATGAACGGTTAATTGAAAGCGATATTGCAGATGTGAAAAATGTGGGCGGTAAATATGCGGGAAGTATTACGGCCGGATTGTTTGTACGGCGGTTCGCAGAGCAGACACCGTGGATGCATCTGGATATCGCGGGAACAGCCTGGGTGGACCAGCCTGTATTTGAATACCAGAGCAAGGGTGCCAGCGGAGCCGGTGTGACAACCTTGTATTATTTATGTGCGGGAGAGAGAAGGTAAGAGAGGGTCAGAAGAACTTATGAAAAATTATATATTGGAGGCTTGTGTGGATTCTGTGGAATCTGCACTGGCAGCACAGGACGGGGGCGCCACAAGACTTGAACTGTGCAGCAACCTGATCATCGGGGGGACAACTCCCAGTCCGTGTCTTTTTGAAGAGATACGGGAATTATCGGGAATCTGCACACATATTCTCATACGTCCGCGATTCGGCGATTTTTGCTACACAGAATATGAGTTCCACGTAATGCGCAGAGAGGTGGGGAACTTCCGGAAGCTCGGTGCGGACGGCGTTGTCATCGGTATCCTTCGTCCTGACGGAATGTTGGACGTGGAACGGATGAAAATTCTTATGGAGGAAGCCGGGAACATGTCTGTCACTCTGCACAGGGCATTCGACGTATGCGTAGATCCTTTTGAAGCTCTGGAGCAGGCAAAGGAACTGGGCATTGACACGGTTTTGACCTCCGGACAGAAAAATCATTGTCTGGAGGGCAGAGATACGCTGAAAAGGCTTGTAGAAGGTGAGGACGGAAGGATCACGATTCAGGTAGGCAGCGGTGTGGATGCGGAGACGATCCGGCAGATACAGCCCTACACAAAAGCCCATGCCTTTCATATGTCAGGTAAACGAAATCTGGAAAGTGCTATGATCTACCGCAAAGAAGGGGTAAACATGGGGATTCCCTCTATCAGTGAATTTGAAATCATCAGAACAGAACAGGAAAAAATCCGGCAGGCGTGCCTGGTATTGGAAAGCCTGTAAAAATTTTGGCGGCAGCTTATCAGGGCTGCCGCTGCCAAGAAAAGGAGAAGCCCATGTTTTTGAAAAAAAGCAGAGACAGGATTATTCAGGAGTTTGACAGGTTTTGCCGGGCGCTGCCCGGTCCTTCGGAAAAAATCCAAAAGGATCTTTTATCAATGGATGAGGACACGGCCCTGGCATTAAAATTTTTATACGCAAACATGCCCTGCAGCGACGTAGGAAATTACTCCCTTGAGACATATTTGGATTATGCCCGCCAGGGAGTTTCTCTTTGGAAAAATTCGCCATACAGAGCGGCTATCCCGGAAAACATTTTCCTGAATCATGTATTATACCATCGTGTAAATGAAGAGGAGATCAAACCCTGCAGAAGCCTGTTTGCGGAAAAAATAGAAAAGCGGATTGCAGGAATGGATATGGAGAACGCTATTCTGGAGGTAAATTACTGGTGCGCAGGGGAAGTGTCCTATCAGTGCACAGATGACCGTACCAGTTCCGCACTGGACTGTTACCGTAAAGGATACGGACGATGCGGAGAGGAATCCGTTTTTGCCGTAAACGCACTGAGAAGTGTAGGAATACCGGCACGGCAGGTCTATGCACCAAAATGGTCCCATTGTGATGATAATCACGCATGGGTAGAAGCGTGGTGCGACGGAAAGTGGCATTATTTCGGAGCCTGTGAACCAAGACCGGTCTTAGATCAGGGATGGTTTCGAAATGCAGCCTCCAGAGCCATGATGGTACATTCCCGCAGTGTTGAAAGCTATCATGACGGGGACAATATCGTAGGCAGAGATGGAATCACTCTTGTGGAAAACCAGCTTGCACGTTATGCAAAAACAAAAAAAATAAAGATTCGGGTAGAGGATCGGGATGGGGATACTGTACACGGAGCAGAAATTTTTGCAGAGGTGCTTAATTATTCGGAATTTTCACCTGTTGCGAAGCTGTCAGCAGGTCCGGACGGATGTGCGGAACTGGAAACAGGACTTGGAAGTCTGCATATTCTGGCAGTTTATGGCGGCGAACAGGGGGAATGCTGGATAGATACCCGGTATGAGGAGCTGGCTTTATGTATTCTCGGCAATGAAAAAACAAAGGAGCGATGGGTGGATTTTGATATGATTGCCCCGGCAGACACAGCCTCGGAGCAGCCCCGTATATCCAAAGGGGAGGTGGCAGAAAACACCAGACGCATCGAAGAGGCTTCTGCTGTCCGAAGAGAGAAGACAGAGCAGTTCCGTCCCTCCTGGAAGGATGCTTTTTTATGCGGACAGAAGGGGCTTTTGGAGGAATATATGTCTGTGCTGTCAGACAAGGACAGGACAGACGCGGACCCGGAGGTGCTTAAGGAGCATTATGAGGAATCTCTGCCATATGCAGACGATTACCCCCGTGAGATTTTTCTTTCTTATGTGTGGAATCCAAGAGTGGCTGATGAGGTATTGACAAAATGGCGCTGCTGCATCCTGGAATATTTTGACGGCGGGCAAAAAGCGGAATTTCAAAAAAATCCAAAAGAAATCTGGAACTGGATTCAGTCCTGTCTGACTTCCAGACCGGAGAGGGAGCGTCTGACCGTATATACGGTGCCGGGAGCTGCCCTGCGCCTTGGGATTGCCGAAGAGAGCTCCCGGAAGGTATTGTTTGTAGCGATCGCAAGAACATTAGGCATTCCTGCGCGCCTGAACCCTGAGGATGCTGCTTTGGAATACTGGGAAAACGATCATTTCGTGAGAGTAAAGAAGGAATGCAGGCAGGGTGCACATCTGGTTTTCCTTGAAGGAAATGGAGACAACTGGACTTATTTTTTGAACTGGTCAGTTGCCAGGCTGGAAGAGGATGGCTATCATACCCTGAGGCTTCATGATGCCCTCTGGGAAAACGGCCGGCTGGAGGTGGACGTGGAGCCGGGAGAATACCGGGTCCTGACATCCAACCGTCTTCCAACAGGAAATATTTTTGCAAAACGTTTTGACTTCCAAATCGGCAATGAGCAACAGAAAAAGATTTCCCTGGAAATGCGGGAGGCGTGTCTGGCAGATATGCTGGACAGACACAGTATTTCGGATTACGACCTGACTGATGCAGAGGGAACGGTGTATTCCATCGAAGCTTTGACAGGCAGCGGAAGAAGCATTCTTTTCTGGCTGGAGGTTAGCAAAGAGCCGACAGAGCATATTCTGAACGAGTTGATGGACATGCAGGAAGAATACAGGCAATGCCAGGATCAGCTTCTGTTCATCGTCCGGGGAGAGGAAGACCAAAAAGACCCGACTCTTTCCAAATGCAGAAGCCTCCTGCCTGATATAAAAATCTTCTATGGCACATTCGGCCAGGACTTGGAAATGGTTGCCCGCAGAATGTACGTGGCTCCGGAGAAGCTGCCCCTTCTGGTAGTGACCGACGGTCCGGCGTCCGGTATCTTTGCAGCCAGCGGATATTCAGTGGGAATGGCAGATATGCTGATGAGGGTTTTGAAAAGCTGATAACCGGCGTTTAACAAAACACTTCCTTATGCAAAATGACTTCACCAAATGACTTTCCGGTCTTCTTCCGGGTAGTTTTTTCTTGACAAATAGTAGTGCAGTCGTTAAAATTACTGATAGTGTAAGTAGCGAAAGACTGGAAAGTCAATATACAAAATGTTATTATGTAAATCTGCCTTTCGTCTCCTGGGGAGATGAAAGGTTTTATAATTTCAACAGGAGGAGAAAGAGAATGGCTGCACCTTATAATCATAAGGCTATTGAAGCAAAATGGCGTACCAACTGGGAAAAGAACCCGGTGAACGTCAACGATGGAAAGAAAGAGAAATATTACTGTCTGGATATGTTCCCATATCCGTCCGGAAACGGACTTCATGTCGGGCACTGGAGAGGATACGTCATCTCTGATGTATGGAGCCGTTATAAAATGCTGCAGGGTTATTATCTGATTCACCCAATGGGCTGGGATGCATTCGGGCTTCCGGCAGAAAACTATGCAATCAAAATGGGTGTACATCCGGCAATTTCCACAGCAGAGAACGTTGCAAATATCAAGCAGCAGATCAATGATATCGCGGCGATCTACGACTGGGATATGGAAGTCAACACTACAGACCCGAATTTTTACAAATGGACTCAGTGGATTTTTGTAAAAATGTTCAAAGAGGGTCTTGCATACGAAAAGGAATTCCCGATCAACTGGTGTCCGTCCTGCAAGACAGGTCTTGCAAACGAAGAGGTTGTCAACGGCTGCTGTGAGCGCTGCGGTGCCGCCGTAACCAAGAAAAATCTTCGTCAGTGGATGCTGCGCATCACCAAATATGCAGACCGCCTTTTAAATGACCTTGATAAGCTGGATTGGCCGGAAAAGGTTAAAAAAATGCAGACAGACTGGATCGGCAAATCCTATGGCGCGGAGGTGGATTTCCCGGTAGAGGGCAGGGATGAGAGGATTACGGTTTATACCACAAGACCGGATACACTGCACGGTGCGACCTTTATGGTTCTGGCTCCGGAGCATAAGCTTGCCGCAGGCCTTGCAACCGAAGAAACAAAAGAAGCCGTAGACAAATATATCTATGACGCTTCCATGAAATCCAATGTAGACCGTCTGCAGGATAAAGAGAAAACGGGCGTGTTTACCGGCAGTTATGCAGTGAATCCGCTGAACGGCAAAAAAATCCCGATCTGGCTGTCCGACTATGTATTGGCTGATTACGGTACAGGCGCGATTATGTGTGTACCTGCACATGATGACCGTGACTTTGAATTTGCAACGAAATTCAACATTCCGATCATTCAGGTTATTGCCAGGGATGGCAGGAAAATCAAAAATATGACAGAGGCCTACACGGATGCCTCCGGTACCATGATCAATTCCGGCGACTGGAATGGGATGGAATCCGCGGTACTCAAAAAAGAGGCGCCGATTATGATTGAGCAAATGGGTATTGGACGCAAGACTGTGAACTACAAGCTTCGTGACTGGGTATTCTCCCGTCAGCGCTATTGGGGTGAGCCGATTCCGATTGTGCACTGTCCGAAATGCGGTGCAGTTCCTGTACCGGAGGATCAGCTTCCGCTGACACTTCCTGAGGTGGAGAGCTATCAGCCCACAGGAACCGGAGAATCTCCGCTGGCAGCGATTGATGAATGGGTAAATACCACCTGTCCGTGCTGCGGAGCTCCGGCAAAACGTGAGACAAATACCATGCCGCAGTGGGCCGGCTCCTCCTGGTACTTCCTGCGCTATGTAGATAATAAGAACAATGAAGAACTGGTTTCCAAGGAAAAAGCGGACAAATACCTTCCGGTAGATATGTATATTGGAGGCGTAGAGCACGCCGTACTGCATCTCCTGTATTCCAGATTCTACACCAAGTTTTTGTATGATATCGGAGCAATTGATTTTGACGAGCCGTTTACCAAACTGTTCAATCAGGGTATGATTACCGGTAAGAACGGTATCAAGATGAGTAAGTCCAAAGGAAACGTGGTTTCTCCGGATGATCTGGTACGTGATTACGGCTGTGATTCTCTGAGAATGTACGAGCTGTTCGTAGGACCGCCGGAACTGGATGCAGAGTGGGATGACCGCGGAATCGACGGGGTATCCCGTTTCCTGAAGCGTTTCTGGGGACTGGCTCTGGACAGCATTGAAAAAGACATTCCTGCAGCCAGGGAAATGGTGAAGATTCGTCACAGGATGGTATACGATATTACCCAGCGTCTGGAATCCTTCAGCCTGAACACGGTTATTTCCGGATTTATGGAATACAACAATAAGATGATTGATCTGGCTAAGAGGACCGGAGGCATAGACAAAGAGACTATTGAGACGGCTGTGATTCTTCTGGCGCCGTTTGCTCCGCATATTGCGGAGGAGCTTTGGGAGAAGCTGGGACATAAGGATTCTGTCTTCCATGCACAGTGGCCGGTTCATGACGAGGAAGCCATGAAGGATGATGAGATTGAGGTTCCGGTACAGATCAATGGTAAGACCAGAGCTGTCATCAGCATCCCGGCAGAGATTTCCAAAGAAGAGGCGATTGCCAAAGGAAAAGAGGCGATTGCAGACAAACTGACCGGAAATGTAATCAAGGAAATTTATGTTCCGAAGAAGATTATCAATATTGTTATGAAATAGATGAATGAAAGATTTCGCCAGAGCAGCGATAAGAGCCCGGTTCCATTTCTGGAACCGGGCTCTTATTGCTGTTCCATGAGCCGGACAGTCTGAAAATCAATTTCGGACTATTAAAATTCAGGCTTCCATTTATTTTTCGGTCTTTCTCAGGATTTCCCTCGGCGGTTCGATTTCTCTTGCTATGGTATGTTCCGTTAATTCGGAGAGGAGCCTGATTTTTTTGTTGATAAGCAGCCGCATACAATTTGGGACATGTTCGCCGTGAGCCCGATGAATTGCTACGCATTCTTTGCAGTTTCCGTGATAGCGGCAGGCCTTTTGGCAGGGGCAGTGGTCTTTGTCCGCGTATTCTCTGCGGAATTGGGCTGCAAATTCTTCCTGGAGCCTGAGGCCCTCTGCCCGGTTTCCGCCGTGAAATTCCTCCATGGCCTTTTTCTCCAATTCATTTCCTTCGATTCTCATAAATGTTCTCCTCCTCGTTGCGTGTAATACGGTTTTGGTATACGGTACTGTTATCAATCTATCATAAAAGGAGAGGGCCTGCAATCAAAAATATTGCATGGGACAGCCCGGCTCTTGTAAGGTTTCCGAAATAGAGTTATAATAGGATGCAATATCATTTTAAAGCATAAGGAGGAAAAACATGAATGCAAATGTGACAAGAGAAGATGCCTTAAGCCTTCTGAAAAAATACAACCGGGAGCCGTTTCATATTCAGCATGCGCTGACGGTAGAAGGCGTAATGAAATGGTATGCAAAGGAATATGGGGATGATGAAGAATTCTGGGGACTTGCAGGGCTTCTCCACGACGTAGACTTTGAAAAATGGCCCGGGGAACACTGTCAAAAAGCCCCGGAGCTTTTGGCTGAGATCAATTGTCCCGAGGAATTGGTGCATGCAGTGTGCAGCCATGGTTACGGCATCTGTTCAGAGACAGAACCGGTACTGCTCATGGAAAAGATTTTGTTTGCAGCGGATGAGCTGACCGGGTTGATCGGGGCCGCTGCACTGATGCGTCCTTCCAGGAGTGTGATGGATATGGAGACAAAAAGCCTTAAGAAAAAATTTAAGGATAAACGGTTTGCAGCAGGCTGCTCCCGGGACGTAATCACGAGAGGGGCAGAGATGCTTGGCTGGGAGCTGAATGAATTGTTTGAAAAAACAATTCTTGCCATGCGTTCCTGCGAGACGGAAGTTGCGGAAGCGATGAAAGCTCTCTGAAATACAGTTGCCGGCCAGGTAGCCCCTGACCGGCAGAAATCCTGTACTGCAGGATATGATTTCTACTGTATTTCCTGAATACCCTCGATATCCGGGGAAGCCATGAGGGAGTAGTTGGTGTAATAGACCACAAAGCCCGGCTTTGCACCGCCCGGTTTTTTGACATGCTTTTTCTGAATATAGTCGATTTCCACCTTGGGAGCCGTACGGCCTTTGGAATAATAGGCGGCCAGACGTCCGGCTTCCTCAAAGGTGCGGTCCGGCAGCTCGCCATCTTTTGTTTTGACAACGACGTGGGAGCCTGCCATTTTTTTTGCGTGGAACCACCAGTCATTTCCTGTGGCGAATTTAAAGGTCAGCTCATCATTCTGAAAATTGTTTTTTCCCACATAGATATCAAATCCGTCGCTGGAAACATAGTGGAAGGGCTTGGATTTCGTCTGTATTTTCTGCCCCTTTTTGCCGGCATAGTGTTTTTTGATGTAACCGTATTCGGTCAGCTCCTCCCTGATCTGGGCCAGATCACTTTCTGCGCGGGCAATATCCAGTGCATTGGAGACAGATTCCAGATGATCGATTTCGCTCTGCGTATCTGCAAGCTGTTCCGTAAGTGCTTCCTCTGTACGCTTTAATTTTCCGTAGCGGTCAAAATACTTCCTGGCATTTTCTCCGGGAGTGAGCGTGGAATCCAGCGGAACGGTAATTTCCTCGTTGGTGTAATAATTCAAAGCCTGAAAGGATTTACAGCCTTCCTCAAGACCATACCCATAGGCGTTGATCAATTCTCCGTATACCTTATATTTTTCTTTTTTGGCGGTATCCTTCATTTGTTTTTCCTGAAGCAGGAGTTTTTTGCGGTTCCGTTCCAGGGCAGTCTGCACAATTCTGCGAAGGTCGGAGGATTTCTGGCGGATACGGGTAAGCGCATTTTTGGTTGCGTAGTAGGTTTCCAGCATGGAGGAAACCGTGGGAAATTCCTCGGCATGATATTCTGAGGCAAACTGTGTCAGCGGCAGGACTGCGTATTCCACGGGCTCTTCATTGCGGTAAATGATATTCGGGGTAAAATCCCCTTCCCTCACCTGTTCCAGAAGTCTCAGCAGTGTATGGTAAAGATGAATGGCGGCTGTTTCGGGAAGGGATTGTGCGGCATCGTTACCATCGATAGAAGCCCGGTAGCAGATTTCCTCCGCTATGACAGGACTTAAGCCGGTGAGCGTGGTATAGAGCGCTTTGGAGATATTGCAGGGCTTTTTGCAGACCTTTTCCATAAATTCCGTTTCTGTGACAGTGAGCGGATTTATTTTTTCCTGTGTTTGAGGAAGGAAGTAGTCTCTTCCGGGCAGGACCTCCCGGACAGAGCTCATGTTTGAGGATACATGCTTGATGCTGTCCAGAATCTTCCGGTTTTCATCGCAGAAGATGATGTTGCTGTGTTTGCCCATAAGCTCCATGATCAGCATTTTTTTGCAGGGATCGCCCATTTCATTCAAATGCTCCAGTTCAAATTCTATTACCCGCTCTAAACCGGGCTGGCGGATATGGCTGATCCTGGCACTTCCGATGTGCTTGCGCAGAAGCATACAGAAATTAGGAGCTGTGAGGGGGCCTGGTTTATTTTTGTCCGTAAAATAGATCAGCGGAAGGGAGGCACTGGCAGAGAGCAGCAGACGGCACTGTCCGTTCGGCCCCTTACCTGTGATCAGAAGCTCGTCCGCTTCCGGCTGAGCGATTTTGCTGAACCGTCCGTTATCCAGATTTTTATGTAATTCCTGCACCATTGCGGCAATGGTGATTCCATCAAATGCCATGTTGATTTCTCCTTTTTTATTAAGAATGTGCCGTTTCGTATAAGCTTGAAAAAAGCTTATCATTTAGTATATCATTGAAAAAAGCGTTTGACTAGGGTTTTAGAATGAACTATAATAAATCTGTATGTAAACATACCAGGAATTCATGCAAAGAGAGAATAGCTATGATAAAAAGTATGACAGGCTTCGGCCGCGCGGAAGTAATGACAGGCGAGCGGAAAATTACCGTAGAGTTAAAATCTGTGAATCACAGGTATCTGGACCTCAATATCAAGATGCCGAAGAGATTAAGCCTTTTTGAAGGTGCGATACGGAATTTGATGAAAACCTATATGCAGCGCGGAAAAGTAGACGTATTTATTACGTATGAGGACTATACTTTGAACCGTGCCGCACTGAAATACAACCGGGAGCTGGCAAAGGAGTACCTTGGATATCTGAAGGAGATGGAGGAGGAATTCCATCTGGAAAACGATATACGGGTATCCACTCTGTCCCGGTATCCGGAAGTGCTGACTATGGAGGAGCAGTCCATAGATGAAGAAAAGCTGTGGGGATTTTTGGAGGAGCCGCTAAGGGAGGCATGTACGAAATTTGTGGAAACCCGCACCAGGGAGGGCGAGAATTTAAGGAAGGACCTTCTGGAAAAGCTGGGAGGACTGGGTGCAAAGGTGAAACAGGTACAAAAGCGTTCCCCTGAGGTTGTAAATGCTTACAGAGACAAGCTGGAGACAAAGGTCCATGAGCTTCTGGAGGACACTCAGATTGATGAGAGCAGGATTGCGGCCGAGGTTGTAATCTTTTCCGACAAAATATGTAATGATGAGGAAACAGTACGGCTTGGCAGCCATATTGAAGGAATGAAAAAATTTCTGAACGAAAAAGAGGGAATCGGCAGGAAGCTGGATTTCATGGCCCAGGAAATGAACCGGGAAGCAAATACGATTCTGTCCAAATCCAATGATCTGGAGATTTCAAACCTTGCGATTGATTTAAAGACCGAAATCGAAAAGATCAGAGAGCAGATACAGAATATTGAATGACAGGAGAGTAAAAACCCGTGGCAAAGTTGATTAACATAGGATTCGGGAATGTTGTGAATTCCCGGAAGATCGTAGCTGTCGTAAGTCCGGATGCGGCACCTGTGAAGCGTATGGTGCAGAGCGTCAAAGGAACCCGGTCTCTGGTGGATGCTACGCAGGGACGAAAAACAAAGGCAGTGATTGTTACCTCAGATGACCTTTTGGTTCTTTCGGCGCTGCAGCCGGAAACCATCGCCAGAAGATTCGCAGAAGTCTATGATTATGAGGACAGGGGAGAGGGACATGAATAAAGGCATATTAGTAGTAGTATCCGGCTTTTCCGGTGCGGGAAAGGGCACGGTCATGAAGTCTCTGCTGGAGAATTATGACAATTATGCATTGTCTGTTTCTGTGACGACCAGAAGGCCGAGGCAGGGCGAAGAGGATGGAAGGGAATATTTTTTCCGCACGAAAGAGGAATTTGAAAATCTGATAAAAGAGGATGCGCTGATCGAGTATGCGCAGTATGTAGGGAATTATTACGGTACTCCCCGCTCCTATGTGGAAAAAATGCTGGAAGAGGGGAAGGATGTCATTCTGGAAATCGAAATCCAGGGTGCCATGAAAATAAAAGAAAAGATTCCGGATGCGCTGCTGGTATTTGTGGCGCCGCCTTCGGTGGAAGAGCTGAAGAACCGTCTTAAAGGACGGGGAACGGAAACTCCGGAGGTCATTGCCTCCAGGCTTCACCGGGCCGGGGAAGAAGCAGAGGGTATGGAATTATATGATTATCTTCTGATTAACGATGAGCTGGATGCCTGTGTAAAGGAGCTTCATTCGATCATCCGCTGCGAGCATGCACGGACAAGCAGAAACCTTTCTTTTATACAGAAGATCAAGGATGAATCCGGGGCATTGCTATAAAAATTGAAAATTCAGAAAAGGAGAAAACAAGTATGATACATCCATCTTATTCAGAATTGATTCAGGCAATTAACACAAACAGTGAGGAAGACGACAATACCATTATGCTGAACAGTCGTTATTCTCTGGTATTGGCTACCAGTAAGCGTGCACGTCAGATCATCGGCGGTTCAGAGCCGTTGGTGGAGGGCGCAGCAGGCAAAAAACCGCTTTCTGTTGCAATTGATGAGTTTTATAAGGGGAAGGTGAAGATTCTTGCAGAAGCTCCCCAGGAAGAGGAGATTGCCGTAGAAGAAGCCCCGGAAAATCAAACAGAGGAATAAGGCTATCCAGAGGCTGCGTTTTAGCAGCCTTTATGCGCATTAGGAGTTTATATGAAATTATTATTTATTTCACTGGGCTGTGACAAAAACCTGGCGGATTCGGAAGAGATGCTCGGCCTTCTGACCGGAAACGGGCATGAGATTGTAGACGATGAGGAACAGGCGGAAGGCATAATCATCAATACCTGTTGTTTTATCAATGATGCCAAAGAAGAAAGTGTGGAGACGATTCTTCAAATGGCGGAGTATAAGAAATCAGGCTCCTGCAGGAACCTGATAGTTACAGGCTGCATGGCACAGCGCTATAAAGAAGAAATACTGCAGGAAATCCCGGAGGTGGATGCTGTTCTGGGTACGACTTCGTATGAGGAGATTGTCAGAGCTGTCAATGAGGCAGAAGCAGGAAACCGCTTCAGGGAATTTAGGGACATTGATTATCTGCCCTTAACAGCAGGAAACCGCATTTTGACAACAGGAGGGCATTTTGGTTATCTGAAGATCGCGGAGGGCTGTGACAAGCACTGCACTTACTGCATTATTCCCAGTCTTCGCGGGAGATTCCGAAGCGTTCCGACGGAAAGGCTGCTTGCGCAGGCAGAGGATATGGCAAGGCAGGGAGTAAAGGAGCTAATCCTGGTTGCCCAGGAGACGACGGTTTACGGCACGGATCTCTATGGCAAAAAAACGCTGCATCTGCTTCTGAGAGAGCTTTGCAGAATCAAAGGAATTCGCTGGGTTCGTCTCCTGTACTGTTATCCGGAGGAGATTTATGATGAATTGATTCAGGTAATGAAAGAAGAAAAAAAAATCTGCCATTATCTGGACCTTCCGATTCAGCATGCAAGTGACCGTATTCTCAGGCGTATGGGCAGAAGGACGACGAAGGAAGAGCTGACTGCAATCGTCGGGAAGCTGCGGGAAGAAATCCCGGATATCGTGCTGCGTACCACATTGATCACCGGTTTTCCGGGGGAAACAGAGGAAGATCATCAGGAGCTGCTGGAATTTGCAGACGAAATGGAGTTTGACCGTCTTGGAGTGTTTGCGTATTCTCCGGAGGAGGATACGCCGGCAGCATCCATGGAGGGGCAGATACCGGAGGAAGTGAAGGAAGAGAGAAGAGCTGAGCTTATGGAGCTTCAGCAGGAAATCTCATATAAAAAGGGAAGTGCCCGTATCGGACAGGAGCTGCTTGTCATGATCGAGGGGAAATTATCGGGAGAAAGTGCGTATATTGCACGTACATATGGAGATGCACCAAAGGTAGATGGCTATATTTTTGTGCAGACAGGGGAATTGCTGATGACCGGTGATTTTGCAAGAGTACGTGTGACAGGTGCCCTGGAATATGATTTGATAGGAGAGTTGGCTGATGAATACACCGAATAAATTGACAGTTGCAAGAATGATCATGGTCCCGTTTTTGGTTGTTTTTATGCTGACTGGCTGGGGCGGTGAGGCAAACCGTTTTATATCTCTGGCAATCTTTGCGGCAGCCAGTATCACGGATTGGTTTGATGGCTATCTTGCAAGAAAATACCATCTGGTGACAAATTTTGGAAAGTTTATGGATCCTCTGGCGGATAAGCTGCTGGTATGCTCTGCGTTGATTTGTCTGGTGGAGCTGGACAGATTAGAGGCATGGATCGTGATCATCATCATCGCAAGAGAATTTATTATCAGCGGGTTCCGCTTGATCGCGGCAGAAAACGGAGTGGTCATCGCTGCAAATTACTGGGGGAAATTCAAAACCGTTTCCCAGATGGCCATGATCATTCTATTGATCTTAAATTACGGCGGCGCTTTTGCAGTTTTGGCGGAGGTTTCTGTATGGCTTTCCGTTGCGATGACCGTTATTTCCCTGATGACTTATATTATGCAGAATAAAAATGTCCTGTCTATGCAGGAGTGATTCATTTGAAAGGAGTACCAATGATTGCAGAGCTGATTTCTGTGGGAACAGAGATTCTTTTAGGAAACATCGTCAATACCAACAGTGCTTATCTTTCCGAAAAATGTGCACAGCTTGGTCTGTCCGTTTATTTTCAGACGGTTGTCGGGGATAACGAGGAACGAATGAAGGCTGTGATCCGCACGGCCCTGGAGCGTTCGGACGTGATCATTCTCACGGGAGGTCTTGGACCGACAGAGGATGATCTGACCAAGGAGATTACAGCAGAAGTGCTGGGGCTTCCACTGGCAGAGGATGCACACAGCAGGGAACGCCTGGAAGCTTATATGAAGCAATACAAGCATAATAACGCCCAGCGCAGGATCACGGCAAATAATTATAAGCAGGCATTGGTTCCGCAGGGAGCGTTGGTTCTGGACAATCACAATGGGACAGCGCCCGGGCTTATCATTGAAAAAGACGGCAAGACAGCAGTACTTCTGCCCGGACCGCCGATGGAGATGAAGCCCATGTTTGAGGAAGAGGTGTTTCCGTACCTGCGCAAAAAACAGCCGGAGATCATTTATTCTCAAATGGTAAAGATCTGTGGAATCGGGGAGAGTCAGGTGGCAGAGGATATTCAGGATTTGATCGGGAAACAGACGAATCCGACGATTGCTCCGTATGCGAGGACAGGAGAGGTGCACCTTCGTATTACGGCAAAGGGTGAAGATGAAAAGGAATGCAAAAAGCTGATCAAACCCCTGGTACGGGAACTCAAAGCCCGTTTCGGCAAAAACATTTTTGCAACAGATGAAAAGAAGACTCTGGAGGAAGCTGTGGTAGATATGCTGAAGGACCAGGGATTGACGCTTGCTTTGGCAGAGTCCTGCACAGGCGGTGCGGTAGCTGCCAGAATCGTGAATGTTCCCGGTGCGTCTGAGGTCTTTACGCATGGATATGTTACATACAGCAACCGTGCCAAGAGGAAATGCCTTGGCGTAAAAAAAGGCACCCTGAAGGTAGAGGGTGCAGTATCTGAAAAGTGCGCAAAGGAAATGGCAAGGGGAGGCTGCTTTTTCTCCAAAGCAGATATCTGTCTTTCGATTACAGGGATTGCAGGACCGGATGGCGGCACCAAAGAAAAACCGGTAGGAACGGTTTTTATGGGCTGCTGCTATAATGACAAAGTCATCGTGCAGGAGTTTCATTTTTCAGGAAGCCGCCTGAAAATCCGTGAGCAGTCAGCCGCGCATGCACTGGCGCTTCTTCGCGAATGCATTATGGAAGGAATCAATAAAAAAGATTAAGATGCAGACAGCCGCCTGCAAAGGCAGACGGCTGTTTTATGCTTAACGAATCATTCTCATCAGATTTACGATGCGGTCAATCTTGGCTGTTTCTTCAGGTGATTTTCCCATTTTCAGCACCTCCAGTACTGCAGAAATCTCTCCCTGTGAAAAATTCAATCCATTGCTTTTTCCCTGAGCAGCAGCGCTCATCAGGAAGGGGAGCATATCAGCGGCGCTTTTTCCGCTTCCCTGGGCTGCGAGATTTTGCAGCATATCCAGTTTGCTTTTGTCCATATTGGCAAGCTTAGGGTTGTTTTTCCAGTCTTCATTCATAGATATCATCCTTTCTTTTCCGGGCTTTCATTCATCATTCGGAACATTTCGGCCATTGCAAACATATTGACCATTCTGTCCAGCTTTTGACGGCTGCTCCCATAGCAGAATTTGCGGATGTCCTGCAGCATCTCCAGGGGGTCTGTGACAGGGAGGGAGGCAGCCTGCATCTGTTCGGTCTGTCCCGCAGGAGAAAACAACGCCAAAGCATTGGAGAGCTCCTGCACCTTTGTATAGATAGAGATGACCTGCTGTCCGCGCGGGGGCAGATAGGGGATGGCAGCCTTCAGCATTTGTGCCTGATCATTGCTGACCATTTGATCCAAAGCGGTCTGAGAAATAAATTCCTGTTCCATATGGTGATTCCTTTTCTGAAATACTATGCTTTTTATTACTAAACTATGACGGAGAAGCCTGTCTTGACATAAGATATGATATATGCGGCGTTTGCTGTGTATATCATATCTTATGTCAGAAAGGAAACGAAGTCATGCAGAGAGAGCAGCAAAAGCTTGTCTTAGATGGGAATGCTTTTTATGAATTGGATTTGGAATGTCTCAGGCGAAAGAAAGCGAAGCAGGAAGAGACGAAGAAGAAAACACAACAAAGGCAGAGGAGGTAACCCTCTGCCTTTGTGTAAAGAGATTAGAACATGCAGCCATTGCCGCATCCGCCGCAAAGCAGCAGCAGGATTATGATAATCCAGCAGCAGTCACCGTTATTGTTGTTGCATCCGCATCCGCATCCATTGTTGTTTCCGCAGAAGAACAGAAGGATGATGATCCACAGAATGGAACTGCAGGAATTGTTGCCGAAGAGGCCAAATCCACATCCATTGCCGCATCCACAGTTGTTGTCACAACCGCATCCGCCTCTTTCTTCACCACATCCACAGTTTGTAGCAGCTAAATCACTCATTGAAAATTCCTCCAAAATTTGTTTACACTCCATACTATGTGGGGGACGGGCAGTGTGTGACATTGGAAAAGAGAATCATAAAGCGCAAAATTGGCCGCTGCTGCGGAAATAGTTGACAGGTTCCCATACTTTGGATATAATACAAACAAATATGTAATTGTTTTGTAATAAATGAAATGATTCTGACATATTTCGCCTGATTTTAAAGAAATGGAGAAAGCGTATGAGAAGATCATTATGGAAGCGTTGTCTGCGCATGTGCCTGCTGGTTATGCTTATATGCATCGGATATGCAGTCCTTCCCTCTGCCGCGCAGGAGGCCAATGCAGCGGCATATGGATTCAGGACAACCAAAGGAAATACTTATTTTTATGACAAAAACGGAAAGAAGCATAAGGGCTGGCTGACTTACAAAGGAAACAAATACTATTTTGACAAAAAGACAGGGGTTCAGCTTAAGGGCTGGCAGTATGACGGTGCAAAGAATAAAATCCGCTATTTTACAAAAGGAAAGGGCGTCATGGTAACAGGCTCCCTGAAGGATAGCAGGGGAAACGTCCGGTATTTTGATACCAGTACCGGATTGATGAAGCGGGGCTGGCGGACAGACAGCGGTAAAAAATATTACTACACCAGTGGAGAAGGGGTGATGCTGAAGGGGTGGAATACAGACACCAGGGGAAATGTCAGGTTCTTCAGCAAAAATACGGGTGTGCTGTATACCGGATACCGGAAGGTTGGAAGCTATTACTATTACTTTGAAGGAAAATACGGAATCCGGTATCAGAAGGGCTTTCAGACCCTTGCCGGGAAAAAGTATTATTTTGATCCGAAAACAGGACGTGCCCTGAAAGGCTGGCAGACCATTCATGGAAAGAAGTATTATTTTAATTCCAGCTATGTGATGAAGACCGGGCTGCAGAAGATCGGCAGCTACTATTACTATTTTTCAAAAACCCATGGTTATATGTACCAGAAGGGATTTGGAAAGGTAGGGGGCAAGCAGTATTATTTTGATAAAACGACGGGGCGCGCCCAGACCGGATGGCTGACAGAGGATGGCAGGAAATATTATTTTGATTCCCAGGGCGTGATGTATGTCAGCAGGACGGCTACCATTGGCGGCAAATCCTATACCTTCGATGCAAACGGTGTCGCAAAAGAAAACAGCTATACCCTGCAGGGCGGGAACGTCAGGGTTTATGATTCCGGGAATAAAAAATACTACCTCATGGCAAAAGAATACCTTTCACATCCTGGAATTGCAGATGGAAAGCTGTCGGATCGGGATCTGCTGGCTGCAATCTGTGATGCGGAGGCCAACGACCAGGGGCTGTATGGGATGGAAGCAGTTGCAATGTGCATTTTGAACAGGACCATTAAATCAGATAAGGAATTTCCCTCTACAGTCAGAGAGGTTGTATATCAGGCAATTCCAAGCTCTACCTATCCGCAGTATACACCAGTCAGGGATGGGGCGCTTCTTAAGCGGCTGAAGGGCAGCTTTGAAGATCGGACAAACGCTTATAAAGCGGCAGATGCGGCCTTAAACGTCTTTAAAGCCTATGTGACGAAGAAAACACCGCGGACGATTCCGGGCTTTGAGAAAAACAGGAAGGATTTTAATTTTATGTATTTTATGACACCTGCTTCCTTTAAAAAGCAGCCGCTGAATTTCAAAAAGGTCGACAGCTTTACTTATAAGGGCCATGTGTTTTTTGTAGACTGGGTATAGTTTTTCGAATACATAAGAGGACTTTCCGGGCGAAGGTTCTCTTTTTTCAGAGAGGAGAGCATGTATGAATCCTTATTTCAGTATGATTTTATGGGCGGTTGGCATTCTGTTTTTGTTCATATTCCTGATCATGCACAACAACAGAAGCAGAAAGAAACTGATGCTGAAAAAAATCCGCCGTGTCTATGGAAATGTACCGGAACGGGAGTATGAAACAGGAGACATTGAGAAGATTTCCCATTATTTCAGGAGGAAGTGCGGAGAGCAGTTTGCGGTCGATGATATTACCTGGAATGACCTGGATATGGACAGGATTTATATGCTGGTAAATCAGACCATGTCCTCTCCGGGGGAGGATGTCCTGTATTCAATGATGAGAATTCCTCTTTTTTCCGAAAAAGAACTGAAAAAAAGAGATGAGCTGGTGGAGTTTTTCCGTACTCATGAAAAGGAGCGGGAGCAGATGCAGATTCTGTTATCAGCAATCGGAAAAACCAGGTTTGGATCTCTTTCTGATACGATTCTGGCTCTGGAAGCAGCGCCGGAGGTTTCTACGGGGCTGCATCGGGTGATGTTTCTGGCTTTGGTCCTAAGTTTGGCAGTGGTATTGCCGTTGTCTCCTATTTACGGCTTTTTTCTGTTTTTGGTTTTAAGCTTAGCCAATGTTACGATTTATTATGCGGGAAGGGACAGAAGGCTGGTGGAGGCGTATTTGGATTGCTTTTCCAGCCTTCTCAGAATGCTTGGAACAGCAGACAAAATGGAAACGGTGGACTGGCCTGAGGTGCGGGAACAGATGGCGCACATTCGGGAAGGAAAAAAGTCCTTTTACAGGCTGCGTAAGAGAGCCGTTTTTCTCACCAGCAAAAATGATGGATCGGGAGATCCTCTGCAGATTCTTATGGATTATGTGCGCATGGTATTCCATGTGGATATTCTTACTTATAATAACACTTTAAAAGAGGTAAAAGGGAAGACAGATGCCATAATGCTGCTTCTGGACAGTATGGGGGAATTGGATGCTGCCATTGCGGTCGCTTCTTTCAGAGAGCTGCTTCCCTTACAGTGTAAGCCCGAGCTTTGGGAATATCATGGGGAAAGGGCGGAGCTTTTTGTGGAGGATCTGTATCATCCTTTGATTGCAGAAGCGGTTGCGAACAGTATTCATGCAGCGGGCGGTACGCTTTTGACGGGCTCCAATGCATCCGGGAAGTCTACGTTTCTGAAGAATATCGCAATCAACAGCATTCTGGCACAGACGCTCTATACATGTACCTGTGCGGCGTACAGAGCAGCTTATCTGAAGGTGATGACTTCTATGGCGCTCCGGGATGATCTGGCAAGCGGTGAGAGTTACTTTATCGTGGAGATCAAATCACTGAAGCGCATACTGGATGAGGGAGAAAAGAAGGCGCCGCTTCTCTGTATTGTGGATGAGGTCCTGCGGGGTACCAATACCATTGAGCGGATCGCGGCCTCCTCCAGGATTCTGAAGGAACTGGACAGGGACTGGATTCTGGCATTTGCCGCAACGCATGATATCGAGCTTTCTTATATTTTGGAAGGCATATATGAGAACTATCATTTTGAGGAAGAGGTACTGGAAAATAAAGTCATATTCAATTATCAGCTTAAAGAGGGCCGTGCAACCACCAGAAATGCCATAAAGCTTCTCGAGGTGCTGGGATACGAGGAGCGTGTCGTAAAAAATGCCGGGGAGGCTGCTGCGGAATTTGAGCGGACCGGAGTGTGGAAATCGATCAAAGAGGAGAGACGCTTATGTTAGTAAGGATTTATACAGATGGAGCAGCAAGGGGAAATCCGGATGGCCCGGGCGGTTATGGTACGATCCTTCATTATACGGATGCAAAGGGACGGCTTCATGTACGGGAATTCAGCCAGGGATACAAAAAGACAACGAATAATCGTATGGAATTGATGGCTGCGGTAGTTGGCCTGGAGGCATTGACACGCCCCTGTGAGGTGGAGCTGTATTCAGATTCCAAATATCTGGTGGATGCGTTTAATCAGCATTGGATAGACTCCTGGCTCAAAAGGGGCTGGAAACGCGGCAAAAATGAGCCGGTTAAAAATGTGGATCTCTGGAAACGCCTTCTGAAGGCGAAGGAACCGCATAAGGTAAGCTTCTGCTGGGTTAAGGGCCATGATGGGCATACCGAAAACGAGAGATGTGATGAGCTTGCGACTTCTGCCGCAGACGGAGAAAATCTTATCGAGGATACGGGAATATAGGGCATTTGCGTGAGAAATATGTCTTGACAAATAAAATCACTGTTTGTATACTTGCTATTAGCATAAGAAAAAAGCTTGGAAGGGAAAGAGTAGCTTAAGGAAAGCAGACAGAGAGCAGCCGGCTGGTGAGAGGCGCCTGCGGAACTTATCCGAATACATCCCGGAGCTGCGCACCGAAGGAGAGTAGGCTGCGCCGGTGCGGCACCCGTTATCGTGCTGAAGTGATGGATTGCATCACTTACGGAGACAGAGGATGCGAGTCTTCTGTGAATTTAGGTGGTATCACGGGACCCGGTTCTCGTCCTAAAGGGACAGGAACCGGGGATTTTTTTATTTCATAGGAGGAAATGACAATGACAGTTTGGGAAGAGCTTCAGGCGAGAGGCCTGATTGCCCAGGTAACAGATGAGGACGAAATTAAGGAAATGGTGAATAACGGTAAGGCAACCTTTTATATTGGTTTTGATCCTACTGCCGACAGCCTTCATGTAGGACATTTTATGGCTCTATGCCTGATGAAGCGTCTGCAGATGGCAGGAAACAGGCCGATTGCTCTGCTGGGCGGCGGAACAGGTATGATCGGAGATCCTTCCGGAAGAAGTGATATGCGTCAGATGATGACAAAGGAAACCATCCGGCATAATATCGACTGCTTTAAGAAGCAGATGGAGCGTTTTATTGATTTTTCCGAAGGAAAAGCACTTATGGTGAACAATGCGGACTGGCTGCTGAACCTGAATTATGTGGAGGTTTTAAGAGAGGTCGGTGCACATTTCTCCGTAAACCGTATGCTTTCTCATGAATGCTATAAGCAGCGTATGGAACGCGGTCTTACCTTCCTGGAATTCAACTACATGATCATGCAGAGCTATGATTTCCTTATGCTGTACCAGAAATACGGCTGTACCATGCAGTTCGGCGGAGACGACCAGTGGGCAAATATGCTCGGCGGTACGGAGCTGATTCGCCGTAAGCTCGGCAAGGATGCGTATGCCATGACCATTACCCTGCTTCTCAATTCTGAGGGCAAGAAGATGGGCAAGACCCAGTCTGGCGCCGTATGGCTGGATCCGAATAAGACCTCTCCATTTGATTTTTATCAGTACTGGAGAAATGTCAATGATGCGGACGTCATCAAATGTATGCGTCTTCTGACCTTCCTGCCGTTGGAGGAGATTGAGAAAATGGCGGAATGGGAAGGCAGTCAGTTAAATAAGGCAAAAGAGCTCCTGGCTTATGAGCTTACCAATCTGGTTCATGGGGAGGAAGAGGCAAAAAAGGCACAGGAAGGTGCGCGCGCGCTGTTTGCAGGCGGAGCCGGTACAGATCATATGCCGGCAACAGAGCTGAGCGATGAAGAGCTGAAAGAGGATTCCATTGATCTGATCTCTCTGCTGGTGAAGACGGGGCTGGTACCAACCCGTTCCGAAGGACGCCGTGCCATTGAGCAGGGCGGAGTATCCATAGATGGAGAAAAGATTACAGATATCAGGTATGTGGTATCAGGGGATGCTCTTTTGGGTGAGGGTATCGTCCTGAAAAGAGGCAAAAAGAAATTCCACAGGGTTTATGCAAAATAATCGATTTTAGGAGGAAATAACAATGAGAAAATACGGAGTAAATGAGCTTCGCCAGATGTTTCTGGATTTCATGGAGAGCAAGGGCCATTTGGTTAAAAAAAGCTATCCCCTGGTTCCGCAGGGGGATAAGAGTGTCCTGCTGATCAATGCAGGTATGACGCCTCTGAAGCCTTATTTTACAGGTGCAGAAATTCCGCCGCGTACCAGAATGGCAACCTGCCAGAAGTGTATCCGTACCGGCGATATCGAGAATGTAGGCAAGACGGCACGTCATGGCACCTTCTTCGAGATGCTGGGAAACTTTTCTTTTGGAGATTATTTTAAATCAGAGGCGCTTCACTGGTCCTGGGAGTTTTTGACGGAGGTGGTTGGTCTGGAGCCTGACAGACTGTATCCTTCCGTATATCTGGAAGATGACGAAGCCTTTGAAATCTGGAATAAAGAAATCGGCATTCCTGCAGAACGGATTTTCCGTTTCGGCAAAGAGGACAATTTCTGGGAGCACGGCGCCGGTCCCTGCGGTCCATGTTCCGAAATCTATTATGACCGTGGAGAAAAATTCGGCTGCGGCAAACCGGGCTGTACGGTAGGCTGTGACTGTGACCGGTATATGGAGGTATGGAACGATGTATTCACACAGTTTGAAAATGACGGAAACGGCAATTATACAGAGCTGATCCAGAAGAATATTGACACTGGTATGGGCCTGGAACGTCTGGCTGTGGCTGTTCAGGACGTGGAATCTATTTTCGATGTGGATACCATCTGTGCACTGCGCAATTTGGTCTGTGAGGTGGCAGGCAAAGAATACGGCAAAATTTACAAGGATGATGTTTCTATCCGTCTGATCACAGACCATATCCGTTCCGCAACCTTTATGATCTCTGACGGCATTATGCCGACCAATGAGGGAAGAGGATATGTGCTTCGCCGTCTGATTCGCCGCGCTGCACGTCACGGGCGCCTTCTGGGCATTCAGGGCACCTTCCTCGCGAAGCTGAGTGCTATGGTGATTGAAGGATCCAGGGATGGCTATCCGGAGCTGGAAGAAAAAAAAGAATTTATCTTCAAGGTACTGACGAATGAGGAAAACCAGTTTAATAAGACCATTGACCAGGGTCTCCGCATTCTTGCAGATATGGAAGAGGAGATGAAGGCAGCTAAAGCGAAGGTCCTCTCCGGAGAAAATGTCTTCAAATTATACGATACTTATGGATTTCCGGCAGACCTGACAAAAGAAATCCTGGAAGAGAAAGGTTATGGAATTGATGAGGAGGGTTTCCATAAGGCTATGGAAGAGCAGCGTACCAAAGCGCGTGGGGCACGTGAAGTGACCAACTACATGGGTGCGGATGCAACTGTTTATGATGAAATAGATACTTCCGTGACTACAGAATTTGTGGGCTATGAGCACCTGATCTTTGATTCTGAGGTGACTGTTCTAACAACAGAGAAGGAGATCACGGCTTCTCTTATGGAGGGACAAAAAGGAACTGTTTTTGTGGAGCAGACGCCGTTCTATGCAACCATGGGCGGTCAGGAAGGCGATACCGGCGTCATTGAGACTGAGAACGGCAGGTTCGTGGTAGAGAATACGATTAAGCTCCGCGGAGGTAAATTCGGTCATGTCGGTTATATGGAATCCGGAATGATTTCCACAGGAGAAACCGTTTCTCTGAAAGTGGATAAAAAAGGACGTAAAGATACGGAGAAAAACCACAGCGCAACGCACCTTCTTCAGAAAGCCCTGAAGACAGTGCTTGGTTCCCATGTAGAACAGAAGGGCTCCCTGGTAACTCCGGACAGACTCCGTTTTGATTTTGCACATTTCCAGGCAATGACCCCAAAAGAGCTGGCGCAGGTAGAGGCACTTGTGAAGGAGCAGATCGAGGCAGGGCTTGTTGTACGCACAGAGGTCATGGATATTGAGGAAGCAAAGAAATCCGGTGCAATGGCATTGTTCGGAGAGAAATATGATCAGAAGGTGCGTGTGGTATCCATGGGCGGTTTCTCTAAGGAGCTCTGCGGCGGTACGCATGTAGATAACACCGGCTCCATCATGTTGTTCAAGATTCTTTCTGAGTCCGGAATTTCAGCAGGTGTGCGCCGTATTGAAGCACTCACCGGAAATGCTGTTCTGGAATATTATAAGAAGCAGGAGGAAATGCTTCAGAATGCTGCCAAAGCTCTGAAAGCACAGCCCGCGGAAGTTGTGGATAAGATTGCGCACCTGCAGGCAGAGATCAAAGCTCTGCAGAGTGAGAATGAGTCCCTGAAGAGCAAGCTGGCACAGGGTGCTCTGGGGGATGTTATGAACAGGGTCGTGGAAGTCAAAGGCGTGAAGCTTCTGGCTGCCAGGGTAGAAGGCGTGGATATGAACGGGCTTCGTGATCTGGGTGACCAGATGAAGGAAAGGCTTGGTGAAGGTGTTGTCGTATTGGCAGCAGTAAACAGCGGTAAAGTAAATCTCCTGGCCATGGCTACGGATGCAGCACAGAAGGCAGGTGCTCATGCGGGCAATCTGGTCAAGGCAGCGGCAGCTATCGTAGGAGGAGGCGGCGGCGGCCGTCCGAATATGGCGCAGGCAGGAGGGAAGAACCCTGAGAAAGCGCAGGAGGCAGTAGATGCGGTTGCCGGTATTTTGGAAGGGCAATTGAAATAATCGCTGAAAGAATTTTTCTAAAAATACCCAAAAGCAGTTGACGAAGTGAGTCGCTATGATATATAATAACTGATGTGCAAGAAAAATACCCAGACAGTTGTATTTAAGCACAATCTACAACTGGAGGGAGGTTAGGTGTGAGTCTATGTCAAATGTAATCGTAAAAGAGAACGAGACTTTAGATAGCGCTCTTCGCAGATTCAAGAGAAGCTGTGCTAAAGCAGGTATTCAGCAGGAAATTCGTAAGAGAGAGCATTACGAGAAACCAAGTGTTCGTCGTAAGAAAAAATCTGAAGCCGCAAGAAAACGTAAATATAATTAATTGTGCGCAAAAATCCCTGACCACAAGTCAGGGATTTTTAACTATTAACATTGTGACAAAATTAACAGTCAGAAGGCAGCGGAGAAAAAGAAAATCATTATGAATTCAATTTTGAATTTAATCATCATGCCATTAAAGAAGGTGGCAAAGCTTTTATTTAATCGAATATTTTATGTGGCAGTCGCACTTTTGATTCAGTTGGGCTGGATTTTTATTATGGTCCTGAGGCTTGCCGGCTATTCCAGATATTTTTCCGTTGGAATCAGTATTCTCGGTACGCTTGTTGTTCTCTGGATCGTAAATAAAAAAATCAACCCCTCCTATAAACTGGGCTGGACTCTGCTGATTATGGCAGTGCCGATTTTCGGACTTGTACTGTATTTTTTATTTGGCAAGTCCCGGATTGCGACTGCAATGCAGAACAGCTTTGAGAAGGTTCAGGACGAGACCGCTTCTTTTTTGGAGGAAAATAAAGAAACAAGACAGAGATTAGAACAGGAAGATTCTTCGGCATCGAATCAGTCGGAGTACATCAGGAGGCTTTCCGGATATCCGCTGTATGAAAACACAACTGCGGAGTACTTTCAGGTGGGAGATGACATGTTTCCGGTTCTGGTACGGGAGCTGGAGCAGGCAGAGCATTACATTTATATTGAATATTTTATTATCAATGACGGGGTGATGTGGAGGACGATTCTGGATATTCTGGAACGAAAAGCATCGGAGGGCGTAGATGTGCGCCTGATTTATGATGATTTTGGCTGTTTAACAACACTTCCGCATAAATATTACGAAATACTCCGGTCTAAGGGAATCCAGTGTAAGGTATTTAACCCCTTCCGTCCGATTCTGAATATCATTCAGAATAACCGTGACCACAGAAAAATCTGTGTGATTGATGGACACACCGGATTCACAGGCGGCATCAATCTGGCGGATGAATATATCAATCAGAAGGAGCGCTTCGGGCACTGGAAGGATACTGCAGTCATGCTGAAGGGAGAAGCCGTATGGAGCATGACGGTGATGTTTCTGCATATGTGGAGTGTGATTACGGGAGGCAGGGAAGCTTTGGATTTTGAGAATTATCTGCCGCACAAATATCATCCGGAGAATTTTGAAGGCAGCGGCTATGTGCAGCCGTTCTGCGATACACCGCTTGACGAGGAAATTGTCGGAGAAAATGTATACCTGAATATCATCAACAGAGCCAAGCGTTATGTTTATATCTGCACGCCTTATCTGATCATCGATAATGAGATGATGACGGCGCTTTGTCTGGCAGCCAAAAGCGGCGTGGATGTCAAAATAATGACGCCCGGAATTCCGGATAAGAAGATGGTTTTTCTGCTTACTCAGTCTTATTACGAGCAGTTGCTGGAAGCCGGAGTTCAGATTTATGAATATCAGCCGGGCTTCCTCCATGCCAAATCCTTTGTCTGCGATGATGAAATTGCCGTAGTGGGAACTATAAATTTGGATTACCGCAGTCTGTATCTGCATTTTGAGGATGGTGTATGGATGTACAGGAATCAGGCGATTGATGAAATCCGTGATGATTTCATGGAGACCATGGAGTACTGCCACCCGGTGGATATTGAGTTCTGTAAAAACAGAAATATTGTGGTTCGGGGAATTCAGAGCATTATGCGCCTGCTGGCTCCGATGCTCTAAAAAGCGCAGGCCGGCGATCCCGGGGAAAGGTTTGGAAAGAGGATGACGGCATCTGTCTCTATGTGGCAAAGGAAGAGAAAGAGGGGGAGCTTACCTGGAAAATCCGCGAGGTGAGTGGAAGGGAGCTGATTCAGATTTATCAAAGCTGATAAAAAGGAGATGCATCATATGCGGTTAATGGAATTTTCAATAGAAGATAATGGACCAATGTTAGAAATTGGTCAGTTTGTAGAAGTGAAAGAATATGAGACTGCTTTTTTTACCTATATGATTGAAAATTCGCTGGGAATGAGTAAGCCTTATCCGGCGAGTGAACGGCTGATGAGCAGAAGAGGGAAGGTCGTGGAAAAAAAGGACACTCCCCGCTCCAAAATAGCGGTTCTGGAGTTTGATGAATGAGAATGGAAAGACTCTGTACGGTATTGTATCGTACAGAGTTTTTTTGTCATATTTTTCGTTAGACGCTTTTACAATAGAATAGAATAAATAGGCTGGGAGATTGTTATGCGGAGGAAATGGACGTTGCGTTGGTGGTCTATCATACTGGCATTCTGCCTTTGGCTGGCGCCTGTGCGTGTATACGGGCAGGAGGAGACGCAGACGGAGAGCGGACAGGAGGAGACAGGGGACAACGGAGGCAGAGAGGCTGCACAGGAGAATACACAAGAGAACGCAGAAGCAGGAGACGATGCTTTGATTCAGGCGCCCGGAGGGGTTCTCATGGAAGCACGAACAGGAACGGTGATATTCGGAAAGGATCAGGATACACAGAGAAGTCCTGCAAGTATTACCAAGATCATGACACTGATCCTGATTTTTGATGCGATAGAAAACGGCACTCTCAAAATGGAGGATACAGTAACGACCAGTGCCCATGCAAAATCCATGGGAGGCTCCCAGGTGTTTTTGGAGGAAGGAGAAACGCAGACGGTAGAAACGATGATCAAATGTATTGTCATTGCATCCGGCAACGATGCAAGCGTGGCAATGGCTGAGCATATTGGAGGAAGTGAGGAAGAATTTGTAAAAAGGATGAATGAGCGTGCAGCAGAATTGGGAATGAAGCATACACATTTTGTAGATTGCTGCGGCTTGACAGATTCTGCCGATCATTATACGACACCCTATGATATTGCTGTGATGAGCCGGGAGTTGATCCCAAAATCCTGGAATATTCCTCGATTTGGATGGAAAACATTACACATGTTACAAGGCAGGGCTCCAAGGAATTTACGCTGACCAATACGAATAAGCTGATTCGGGCATATGAAGGCTGCACCGGACTGAAGACGGGCAGTACCAGTCAGGCGAAATTTTGTCTGTCAGCGGTAGCAGAGAGAAATGGAATCACGTTGATCTCCGTAGTTATGGCATCTCCGGACTCCAAAACAAGAGTGAAGGATGCAGCCGCTCTTCTGAATTACGGATTTTCCAAATGCAGCCTTTATGCAGATGACAATCCTGGCAGGCTTCCGGAAGTTGCTGTTGCAAGAGGTGTGAAAGAAAACGTTTCTGTTGTTTATGAAGGCAGGTTCCAGTATCTGAGCACGGATGGAACAACGGTGACGGACGTAAAGAAAAAACTGACGCTTCCTAAAGAGGTAAAAGCTCCGGTCAAAAAAGGAAGTCAGGCAGGTGAGCTGACCTATACCATGAATGGGAAGGAACTTGGAAAAATCCGGATATTGTATGGAGAGTCGGTAAGAAAGGCAACGTATCTGGACTGTCTGAAGAACGTTTGGAGAGAGGCGTTTTAGAAAAAGACATAGGAAGGGTTTTTAGAGAAAGGCATATGGATGGCTTTGACAAAAGCATGACTACAGAGGTATAATAAACTCCATATGATCAGATGAGGGGAATATATACCGAAATAGAGTCCGGTATCGGGAGGAATTATGGAACAGAAGAAAAAAACAAATAAGCTGAAGCTGCTTGCCGGTTATTATAAGCCGTATAAAGGTCTGTTTTTGGCAGATTTATTTTTTGCCATTCTTGGAGCCGCAGTAACTCTGGTGATTCCGCTGCTTGTACGGTACATTATGAATACGGTGGGCAGCATGTCTTTAAGTGAGGCAAAGGGAATCATTTTAAAAATCGGAATCGGGATGCTCGCACTTGTCCTGGTACAGCTTATAAGCCGCTATTTCATTACCTATTATGGACATATGATGGGAGCTTATATTGAACATGACATGCGCAATGAAATCTTTAGTCATTACCAGAAGCTTTCGTTTGCTTTTTATGATAATCAGAAAGTCGGACATCTGCTTTCCAGGATCACCAGCGATCTGTTTGACATCAGTGAGCTTCTGCATCATGGACCGGAGGACTTGATTATTTCCTTTATCAAGCTTTTAGGGGCATTTGTAATTCTTTTGAATGTCAATTGGAAAATGGCATTGATCTGTTTTGCTGTAGTACTTGTCATGCTGGCATATGCGCTGATCTATAATCGGCGGATGAAGCACGCATTTAAGGAGAACCGCGCCAGAATTGCTGATATCAACAGTCAGATCGAGGACAGTCTTGCGGGAATCCGTGTGGTAAAATCCTTTGGCAATGAAAAAAGAGAAATCGAAAAATTTGAAAAGGGCAATGATCGTTTTGTGGCGGCGAAACATTTGTCCTATCGTTATATGGCAGGTTATCACTCCGGCATGGATGCTTTTACAACTCTGATCACGGTATCCTCTTTGATAGCGGGGGCCGTGTTCCTGACTGATGGAAGTCTTTCTGCGGCGGACCTGGTGACCTTTCTTCTGTATATCAACAACTTTACGGAGCCTGTAACAAAGCTTGTGAATTTTACAGAGCAGTTCCAGAACGGATACAGCGGTTATGACCGTTTTCTGGAAATGATGTCTGTTGCACCGGATGTTGAGGATGCGCCCGATGCAGTTTCTCTGGAGCATGTGGAAGGAGATATCCGTTTTGAAGAGGTTTCCTTCCGCTATGAAGAAAATCAGGAGGAAGTCCTTTCCCATGTGAATCTGGAGGTGAAGCCAGGAGAATACGTGGCGTTGGTCGGCAGCTCAGGAGCCGGAAAAACGACATTGTGCAGTTTGATCCCACGGTTTTATGACGTATGCAAGGGAACGATCTTTCTGGATGGCAGAGATATTCGTAAGATCAAACTGAAGGACCTGCGCAGACAGATCGGAATCGTACAGCAGGATGTGTATCTGTTTGCAGGCACCATTATGGAGAATATCCGGTACGGAAAGCCGGAAGCATCGGATGAGGAGGTGATTCGTGCGGCAAAGGCAGCAAATGCCCACCGTTTTATTATGGAAATGCCCAGGGATTATGATACGGATATTGGGCAGCGGGGTGTGAAGCTTTCCGGAGGCCAAAAGCAGCGGTTATCTATTGCCCGGGCCTTTTTGAAAAATCCGCCGGTTCTGATCTTTGATGAGGCGACCTCCGCATTGGATAATGAAAGTGAAAAGGTGGTTCAGGAATCTTTGGAAATCTTGGCGAAAGACAGAACCACCTTTGTGATCGCACACCGGCTGTCTACGATAAGAAATGCCAGGAGGATACTTGTGCTGACAGAGGAGGGGATTGCTGAAGAAGGCACGCACCAGGAGCTCCTGGAAAGGGATGGCGTTTATGCGAAGCTCTTGAGAGCAGGGCTGTGATATAAGAAAACAAGACAGATGTCAAAAATATGGAAAATAAAAAAGAGAGAGGGCTTTTTACCAATGAAAGAGATCAGAACAGAAGATGCGGTAGGGCATATTTTATGCCATGATATAACACAGATCATCAAGGATAAAAAAAAAGGTGTGCTGTTTAAAAAAGGTCATGTGGTAAGGGAAGAGGATATTCCTGCGCTGCTCTCCGTAGGAAAGGAGCACCTTTATGTATGGGAAAAACAGGAAGGGCTTCTTCATGAAAATGAGGGCGCACAGATACTTTACCGCATCTGTGCCGGAGCATCCATGCATGGAACCGATATAAAGGAAGGGAAGATTGAGCTGGTGGCAGATTGTGAGGGCGTGCTGAAAATCCGCCGGGATGCTCTTGTAAAAGTAAACAGCCTGGGAGAAATGATGATTGCTTCCCGGCATGGGGATTTTCCGGTAAAAAAGGACGATAAGATCGCAGGTACGAGAATTATTCCGCTGGTGATCGAGCAGGAGAAAATGGACCGTGCGGCAAAAGCGGCCGGAGAAGAACCAATTTTTACTATTTTGCCGTACCATATGAAAAAAGTTGGAATTGTCACAACAGGAAGCGAAGTGAAAAAGGGCTGGATTCAGGATACCTTCACCCCTGTGCTTCGGGAAAAGATAGGCGAATATCCTTCAGAAGTCATCGGACAGACAACCCCGGGAGATGACAAGGGACAGATTACAGCGGATATTTTGAAATTTATTGAGGATGGTGCAGATATGGTGATCTGCAGCGGTGGAATGAGTGTGGACCCGGACGACAGGACACCGGGGGCGATCAAGGATACGGGAGCCAGAATCGTGACATATGGTGCGCCTGTCCTGCCGGGTGCAATGCTTCTGGTAGCATATTATGAAAAAGCCGGAAAGCAGATTCCGATTCTGGGTCTGCCGGGCTGTGTGATGTATGCCAAACGAACGGTGTTTGATCTGATACTTCCGCGGATCATGGCAGATGATGAAGTCCGGGCGGAAGAAATAGCAGCTTACGGGGAAGGCGGACTCTGTCTGAACTGTAAGGTCTGTACATTCCCGAACTGCGGTTTTGGAAAATAGGTTGGAGAGGGCGGTTCATGAAAACATTCATAACAAAGAATTATGAAATTCAGACGGATAAGCTGAAGGGGACAGCGGAGGTGGTCTTTGCCGTATTGTCGGATCTGCACGGGAGGGTCTATGGAGCAAACCATGCAGATCTGCTTGGCGCGATCAGAAATACAAAACCGGATGCTGTTTTGGTCCCGGGTGATATGATTGTTGGGGGGGATGTGAAATCTCTTACGGAAACCGAGGATTTGTTTGTGCAGTTGGCAGAAGAATTTCCTGTTTACTATGCGCTTGGAAATCATGAATATAAAATGCTGCTTTCTGAGGAAAACAGGGAAAATTATCTGGCATACGAGAAGCGTCTGACAGATGCGGGTGTCTGTTTCCTTCATAATGAGCATACCAGTATGCATATGAAGGGCAGTGATTTTATTTTCTATGGGCTGGAGCTTCCGATCGAATATTATAAAAAGCCAAAATCTCCGAAGCTGACGCTTAGTGCAATGGAAGAAATTATGGGTACCCCCTTCCGGAATGGGATACACGTGCTTTTGGCACACAATCCCAAATACGGGAATACGTATTTCGCGTGGGGAGCGGATTTGACCTTATGCGGACATTATCACGGGGGCGTGGTGCGTCTTGACGGGCATCACGGACTGACCAGTCCGCAGTTCCTTTTGTTTCCGCCGTTTTGCTGCGGCGATTTTCACAGAGGCGGCAGGCATATGATCGTGAGTGCCGGACTGGGAGAGCATACGATACCGGTAAGGATTCATAATCCCCGGGAACTTATCTTTGTTACGGTGAAACCCCTTGCACAAACAGCAAAAACAGATTAGACTATTACCTATCTTGTGGCGCACCTGCTGCGCCAATAAAGGTATGCCTGATAAGATATGGAAAGGAAGCAGAAGGACCGGCTTATGGCAATTCCTGTAAAGATCAATGTATTTGAAGGCCCCTTGGACCTTCTTCTGCATTTAATTGAAAAAAATAAAATAGATATCTACGATATCCCTATTGTGGAAATCACTGACCAGTATATGGAATATATTCATGCTATGGAAAAAGAGGATTTAGGTGTCATGAGCGAATTTATGGTCATGGCGGCGACTCTGATTGATATTAAGTGCCGGATGCTTCTTCCCAAGGAAGTGGATGAGCAGGGTGAGGAGGAAGACCCGAGGGCAGAACTGGTTGCCAAGCTTTTGGAATATAAGATGTACAAATATATGTCTTATGAACTGAAAGACCGTATGGATGATGCGGCAGGCGTTTTCTATAAAAAACCCACAGTTCCGGGTGAGGTTCTGGAGTATCGGGAGCCTGTGGAGCCGCAGACGCTGATTGCCGGTCTGACTCTGGAAAAGCTGAATGCCATTTATAAGTCCATAATCCGTAAGCAGGAGGATAAGATCGATCCTATCCGAAGCAAATTCGGCAAGATCGAGAAGGAGGAGATCAGCCTTTCTGATAAAATGCTGCAGATGCGTGAGTACGCCAAGAAGCACAGACGCTTCCGCTTTCGTCAGCTTTTTGAGGAGCAGCATTCCAGGGTTCAGGTGATTGTCACGTTCTTATCAATTCTGGAATTGATGAAAATGGGACATATTCATGTGAATCAGGAGGATTTGTTTGAAGATATTCAGGTAGAGGTTGTCACCAATCCGGAAACCTGGAAAAATTTAACAGAATTTGCAGATGAATAACAGGAACGAGGTTATTTTGTGGAAATGAAAAAAATTGAGGCGGCAATCGAGGCGATTTTATTTACAATGGGAGAATCTGTGGAGCTGACTCAGATTGCCAAAGCTGTGGAACAGGACACGGCAACAACAGAAAAGCTTCTGCATCATATGATGGACAGGTTCCGGGAAGAGGATCGGGGAATCCAGATCATAGAACTGGAACAGGCTTATCAGATGTGTACGAAAAAGGAGTATTATGAGTATCTGATCCGGATTGCCATGCATCCGAAAAAGCCTGCGCTTACGGATGTTATGCTGGAAACGCTTTCTATAATAGCTTATAAACAGCCTGTGACAAAGGCAGAAATCGAAAAAATCCGCGGCGTAAAATGTGATCATGCAGTGAACAAGCTTGTGGAATATAATCTGGTTAAGGAGCTTGGACGGCTGGACGCCCCGGGAAGGCCGATCCTTTTCGGTACAACGGAGGAATTTCTGCGTTCCTTCGGGGTGCAGGGCCTGGAAGAGCTGCCGGTTATGGATCCTGTACAGCTTGCGGATTTTAAAGCAGAGGCGGAAGAAGAAATCCAGCTTCGTCTGGATGTATAAAAAGGATGCGGTAGAATTATGCCAACTACGTATACACATGATTTATTTGGGAAAAAAGTATATCGGAAGCTTCCGGTGAAGATGAGGGAAATCATCCGGGAAAATGGGGACTTATACAGAATCGGCCTGCATGGGCCGGATATTTTGTTTTATTATATAATCGGCCGGCAGGTTCACAGGTATGGAGTAAAGATGCACCGCGAGACCGCAAGGGATTTTTTTGAGCGTGGGATAAAAATGGCGCAAAAGGATAATGACCGGCCTCTGCTTGCTTATCTTCTCGGATTTGGATGTCATTATCTCCTGGATTCTGCCTGTCATCCATTTGTGAATCAAATGGCGGCGGAGAATGTAATTTCACATACCCTCCTGGAGAAGGAGTTTGACAGGACATTGATGCTGGAGACCCATAAAAACCCATATCATTTCTATCCCTCTGACTGCATTGTTCCCAAAAGGTCTTATGCACGGGTGATTCATAAAGCAATTCCGCAGATCAGTGCAGAAAAGATTTTTTGGTCGCTGAAAATGCAGAAGCTGATCACAAATGCGATGGTTTATGATAATGGCGGAAGGCGTATCAGGGCACTTCGGCTGATTGGGCTTCCGGTATTCAGAGAAAAAACAGATAAGCATTTGGAGCATTTTATGTCAAAAGAGCCTGTTTGGGGCAGTGCGCAGCCTGTGAAGGAGCTTCATGTCTGTTATGATGAGGCGTTAATGGCGGCCCCATACTCAATGCCCTTTACCACTCTCCGTTATATTCACAGGATAACTCATTATACTCCCCC
>URVB01000026.1 GCA_900551075.1 uncultured Blautia sp.
GTGACACAGAAGCTTTGCTAAAATGACACCATTTCTGCTTAAGTAACTGACATTGATTCACAATAAAAATTCATGGTCAAAAATTAATCTTCTACTCTAATCTGCTCTGTAATAAATTTTCCACGCTCTATCTGGTGTTTTAACTTTCTATTCTTTACACTATCGAAAATAATTGAGAAATCATAATCTTCCGGATACAATTCTTCTGCTGCTACATGAAGTTTAATTCTCTTATGGTTAATCCAGATTTTTTTGTCTGCCATTTGAACTTTTAACACTCCCTTTTCATCAGCCACCTTACAAACGATTCCTATTTTTTTATCCGGATATACCATTACACTATCTCCTAATTGAAAATCTCTGCCCTTTTTCATTCCCGATTTCTTTCCTTTTACCTTTTGAATGCGCGAATGCTTTTCTTTTTGCAATTGCTTGGTAGAAATAACATTCATTAAATTCTCCGGCAATTCCTCGTTCCCGTATGCTGACAGCATTGCAGTTCTTAGCATTCCTTCCGGCATTCCCATTTTGCCAGCTATATAGAAAGCACAGCTCTCGCCTGCTTCTCCAATAATCAACTGATATAGAGGTTTCAAACTCTCTTTGCCAAAAGTCATTCTCGCATTTTCGATTCTCTCCTTCTTATCCGCATACTGCTTAACCTCTGGATAATGAGTTGTTACAAGAAACAATGCCCCGCTATTTCGTAATTCTTCCAGTATCGCAATTGCTATCCCCATTCCTTCTGTTGGATCTGTACCTGAACCTAATTCGTCCATAACCACAAGACTTTCTTTGTTAACATTTCTTAATATTTCAAGTACATTCACAATATGTGATGAAAAAGTAGAGAGATTCTCTGATAAATTTTGTCCGTCTCCAATATCACACAAAAAATTATCGTTCATACAAATATCAGCTTCTTTACAAGCCACATGTAATCCACATTGCGCCATCATACAATTTAGTGCAACCGTTTTTATTGCTACCGTTTTCCCTCCTGTATTGGGACCTGTGATAACCACACCATCAAAATCTTTTCCTATTTCAAATTGAAGTGGTACACAATCTTCTTGTTTCATAAGTGGGTGCCGACCATCTCTGAACATAATATATCGTTCCGTATTGATCCCAGGCTCTGAACCACCATATTCCAAACTCAGTTTCCCTTTTGAAAAAATATAGTCTAGTTTTTCTATTGTTCTAATATCTTGTTCGAGATTCTCGGCATTATCTGCGATCATTGCGGATAATGAATATAAGATCCTTCTTTCTTCATTTTCTGCACACAACCTTAAGATCTGCAGTTCCTCATTCTGTTTGCCAACAGTTATAGGTTCCATAAATAATGTACTGCCAGTCGAAGATTGATCTATCACGCTTCCCTTTACCTTATATTTATATTCCTTTTTTATAGGGATGCACAAATGTCCATTTCTCCAAGTACTAAAACTATCTGCCAGGATATCTTTATTTCCTCTAATAAATGCATCTGCTTTTAGTCGAATATTTCTTTCCTTTTGTTCTATTTCATTTCTGAGCGATTTCAACTCTTTCGATGCATTATCATCTATACCCCCATTCCTGATCTGCAGATTGATTACTTCTTTCAAATCTTCCAGGCAATCAAGGTTTTCATCATGATAGGACAAGGAAATATCCCATTGTTTAGATCTGTTTAAATAATTTTTTAGCCTCATCACGGCAACTAAAGCTTTTTCAATTTCTTCAATCTGCGAAATGGATAAGCAGTCTCCCTTCATAGCAACTTGTATACATTCTCTAATACCGTTTAAGGAAACCAAAGGCGGATTTCCATTCTTCTCTATCAAGACTCTGGCCTCACTCGTTTCCCTTAATCTGGCCCGCAGCTCATTTTCAGACAAATACGGAATCGTATCTCTGATTCTTTCTTTTGCCCATGCTGTAAGTGCCAGCTCACTCCATTTTTCTTTTATTTTATCAAACTCCAAAATCTTATCTGTTTGGATCATTTTTTACACTCCTTTCATACTCAGGCATATACCGCTTAACAGCTTGCACTTTCGTATTTGTGCACCCCGTATTTCCAAAACGACAATGCTAAAAAGGTGAAGATACACACGATTATCATTCCAAAGAGTATTCCTTTCAAAGACAATACCCCTATCAGCATTTGTGTCGGCAAAGTTGCAATGATTCCATATGGTAAAATGCAATAAAAAATAATTTTATAGATGCCATAAAAAGCAACTCCCGGAATTTTTAAACATAATTCAATCGCTGTATCCTCTATTTTCACTAAGTTGTTTACAGAAAAAACAAAAAAGGCAAAACACCGTATCAGCACTTCCATATCATAATAAAGTATTGTCATCATCAATACCATCAGCAGATATCCAACCACATTAATGCATGAAAAACTTGTACCACATTCCTTTGCTCCATATAGGAGGATACATGCACTGAATAACAAAAGCGGTATAGAACCAGGATTAACTTTTTCAAAAGTAATCCGCAATAATGGATTTACCGGTTTTGTCAAATATAAATCTAACTCTCCAGTTTGGATTTGCCCCATAACAACTGCATACTGTTGTTTATATGCTTTCTCTAATTTGTTTGGATAATATCCCAGAACCTGTATCGCTCCCTCCGTTGGTGCAATAATACCAGTCAACATTTTTACCAAGGTCGTTTTTCCAGCCCCATTCGGTCCGATCAACCCTACAAACTCTCCTTCGTCTACAGTCATATCAAAAGCATCCACAGCTGTTTTTTCTTCATATTCTCTGTGGAATAGCCCTTTGATACTTCCTATCATTCCTTTCTGCTTTTTGTATCTTTTATACTTTTTTATTAAATTTTCTGCTTGTATAATTTTCATCGTCAAATCCTCCAATCAAATATTTCTTGCGTAAATTCCAAGTATTCTAGCGCCTCTTCAGCGGTTCCATTACATAGCAATTGAATCGCTTAACATCTGTTTCTATGCATTTAACTCAGACCGTTCTTAATGGACCTGAGTCTCTAAAGTACCAAACAACTTAACGCTACAAAGCACTGGCTGTATCGAGACATAAAAAACCGTGGTTTCTGCCCATTATAAATAGACTGAAACCACGGTCTCGCATCTTAAGAGATCAGACAAAATAAATCTACCAGATGAGACAATTGTAGTATATTACAATCGTCATCTCATGATAAATATAATAAAAAGTATGACTGTTACAGCCATACTCTCTCTTAATCTACACATTTAGATAAATATTCCCGGTGTATGCAGTATCCTGTAAGGCATAAACAACCAGCATTTTGCAACGCTGAAAAGGGTACCAAAAATAAAGCACATTTTCAGTGCATACCCTTATATAATTTAGTTGTTCTTTGTCATTACAGAAACGACTAACATTCAAACACCTGCCTTTCATATCACGATGTATAATATAATTTATTTTTCATTAATTGTCAAAAAAGTTTTTAATTACTTTTATAATTGATATATATTAAGGCGTTTCATATATTATAACCTTTATGCGGAAAAATTGCAAGCAGATATTTCAGGTTTACAGGATTGTTTCATGATTCATGCCTGTTAAGCACCTGCTTTCCTTTACAGCATCTATAAAGGGAATGAAACATTTATATGGAACAACAATTCTGTTTCTGCATATCATATACAAAAAGAGTAAGGAGTCATCTCCTATGAGTATGCCAAAAATCGAATGCACAGATATTGACAAATGCTGTGCAGCATCATCTATTCTTCAGTCTATTGCTTTAGAAGGGACTGCCATTTCACATATCCTGAATGCTGAAGGTGAAAAAATCCAGAAAGCGCTTTCCCTGCACAGTTGCGACTGCAAAGCCATTCTTGAGGTCAATAAATCTGTCCAGGATACCATAGATAAAATCACCAGTCTTGAAATGGTTTTAAAAGCAAAGCTTGATTTAATCGTACCCATGCTTGACGATTGCAGAAAAAAACCGCAGAAGCCGGATTGCTGATTGTAGAGCACAGCCCGTAAATAGACAGCAGGCAAAAAACCTCTATGTAGATCATGATCTGCATAGAGGCGCTATACTTTTTATTTTCCGGCAGCCCGGCGCTCATAAGCAACTCTCATCATTTCCCGCGTCAGGCTTACTCCGTCATCCATATCCTTGAGTGTTCTGATATCTGCCCATTTTCCTACTGAAAGCTCATTGGTATCAATGGTAAGGGAAGTATCCCCATCTGCCTCACAGAAAAAGCCCATAAGAAGTCCTCCGGAAAAGCCCCAGGGCTGGCTCTTGTAATAAGTGATATTTTTTACCCTGAGCCCTGCTTCTTCCATAACTTCCCTGGAAACCGTCTCCTCAGCCGTCTCACCGATTTCCGTAAATCCTGCGATCAAAGCGTATTTCTTATATTCTCTTCCTGCATATTTGGTAAGCAAAACCTTGTCGTTATGCGTCACACAGACGATGACCGCCGGACAGATTTTCGGATAGATCCGATTTCCGCATTTCGGGCAATACAGCATCCGCTCCCTTGTATCATGCTCCAGATGTGCCGCGCACCTTCCGCAGAAAATATTATTTCTATACCATATGTCCAGATGATATCCGACAATTCCCGCATAAGCCATTTCTTTCGGAAGTGCCTCTCTCAGCAGGCTCACCGGCTGGTATGTATATTCTGTATTCTCCGGAATATCCTCCAGAGATAAAAATATTTTTGTATGGTCTACCGCAAACAGATAGATTCCCCTGTCAGCTTCTGCGCCGATCGCCGCAAAAGCCGGATAAGCAATCCGTCCCTCTATGTACTGTATAAGTATTTTGCCATTCTTGTATACAAGACAGATATCGGAAGCAACTGCTTTTAAATGCCTGTACTCGTTTCTTAGTCTATGTGGCTGAATATCCTGTATCATGTCGTACTCCTCCTGTCCGTATGATTGTATCACAGATATAAGAGCAGAATCAAGCTTCGAACAGAGAGAAGTATCCCGAAGATATCTACGGGCAATTTACCATCCTCTCTAAATCACCATATCCCAAACACTTTCTCCGGGATGAAACAGAAGTGTAAAACACTGCTCGCGACCTTCCACAACCACCTTGCAGTCAAATCTCTGACAATAAATCCCCGCATAATGCTTCTGGTCCTTTTTGATAATACGGATATCCCGAAGTGTCTGCAGACACCCCTCTTCATCCATATATTTTATCAGCTTTGGCATGACCCGTCCGGTTGAAGTAAACCAACAATCCACGGCAACCTTCTGATACTTCCCGGAAACTGCATGCTCCTCCTTCTTCTCCTTTCCGGCTTCAACTGTAAATCCCATAACCAAGCGCCTCCTACTCCACTTTTATTTTTTCATAATCAACCGTTCGTTTTTCCCTGCTGATGCCGCCGCTCATATGATCGATGCCGCTGCCGATAAAAACGGCCCGTTTCACAGCATCCTTTCCGTATCTTCTGCGGATTTTGTCGACGGAGGTCTCCAACTGTTCTGTCTTTTCGTAATCCACGTCATCAAACATCTGCAATTGCCGCATATCCGCCTGATCCCTGATACGGCTGACGTGAATACCCAAATGGCGTATCGGTGTTCCATCCCACAACAGATCAAACAACTGACTTGCATACCGATGAATTTCTCTTGTAAGATTTGTCGCGTTTGTCAGGGTCATCTGACGGCTTGCGTACTGAAAATCAAAGGTCTTGATCCCTACTGCGACCACCTCCGCCCGTACATCGGCCGCACGGAGCCTGGTTCCAACCGTCTCTGCAAGAGCCAGAAGCACCAGCTTCGCAGTGGATGCATCACATACATCGAAGGCAATGGTCGTACTGTTCCCGTATCCCTTGTTGGCAGGAATCTCTGACTGAACCACGGATACGTCTGCTCCATTTGCAAAGTTCTGAATCAGTTCTCCGTGTTTTTTCAAATGGCTTCTCAGTATGCGTGTATCCGCCTCTGCCAATTCTCCAATCGTACAGATGCCCAGATTGTACAGCTTCTTTGCAGTTGCATTTCCTACAAAAAACAATTTTGAAACAGGCAGAGGCCACATTTTCTGCGAAATCTCATGTTTCCACAGCGTATGCACCTGGTCCGGCTTCTGAAAATCACCTGCCATTTTAGCCAGCAGCTTATTTTCGGAAACTCCGACATTTACTGTAAAGCCCAGCTCCTCCCGTATCTGATTCCGTATCCGGTCTGCTGCAGCTATCGGCTCTCCCCACAGCCGCTGCGTCCCTGTCATATCAATAAACGCTTCATCTATGGAGTATTGTTCTACATCCGGTGAATATTGCCGCAAAATATCCATAAACGCCCTGGAACACTGATCATACAGTTCATAATTCGGAGGCAGCAGCTTCAGATTCGGACATTTCTGCAGGGCTTCCATAATACTCTCCCCTGTCCGAATCCCGTATTTCTTTGCCGGTATAGATTTTGCCAGTATAATTCCGTGCCGCATAGCTGTATCTCCGCCAATGGCAGAAACCTCATTCCGCAGGTCCAACTGCCCGCCCAGATGCCGGAGCCTGTAAACTGCCTCCCATGATAAAAAAGCCGAATTGACATCTATATGAAAGATGACTCTTTTCATATGCATCCTCTCCTTATGTCTCTTATTTTAACGAACATAAGTTCTGATTTCAAGAGGGAATATTTGTAAATAAGTCCGGACCTTCATAGAAATCCTGTTTAAACACAGAGCAATATGGAGTACTTTTGCAGAAGGCGCCTTCACACCTCTTGCAGCATTAAAATAAGCTCTGCTGTACATATGGCTGATATTGCTGTAAAAGCGGCGGAATTTTATGAAGGGCCGTCTCCCAAAACGCGGGATTATAAATCCAGTCTTCCACTTCTTTTTCTTCCAGAATCAGCGGCATCCGGTCATGCACCTTTTCCATGGAAGCATTTGCCGCCGTTGTCAGGATCACAAAACGGTCTTCCTCCTGAAACCGGTTATAAAAGCCGGCCATGTAAATGACCGGGGTATCCTCCCGGAAAAAGGTTACCTTATTTTTGGCAGCATCCCATTCGTAGAACTTCCCGGCAGGAATCACACAACGCCTGTGCAGCACACTTTCCCGGAAAGTTTTCTTTTCAGGAGCTGTCTCTGCCCTGGCATTGATAAGCAATCCCTTCTTTTGGTACTGCAAAAATCCCCAATGCATAAATTCCACAGAGAGTGCAGGTCTTTTCCCGGTCAAAACAGCAGCCTCCTGTGAAGGATAAATATCACGGGCACCCCGCAGACACTCTTTTCTGTCTATATCCCCAACCAACCTCTCGATTTCTCTCATTGTCTCATCATCTACATAATATCTGCCGCACATACTTCTCCTCCTATACTATTATTGTTTCAGCGTTTTGCCTTCTTTATCCTCCCTGTCCAGAAGACCGCCCTGTCCGTCATAATGCTCCCGGTAAGTCCGGACTGTAAGCCCATCGGTCTGCGCTAACTGTCTTTGCAATTTTGTAAGCTTTTTCTCATATTTCTTTATTGTCCTGGGATTTTCGTATTTGTTTCCATCTGAAGTAATACACAAATCTTTAATTCCTAAATCCAAATCTGTTTTCCCATTGGTGTGCGGCAGCTCCCCGTGCTCTGTTTCTACCAGAATAGACACATAGTATTTCCCGCTTGGCATTTGTGAAACAGTCGCAGATTTTACCTGCCCCTGAAATATTCTGTGTAACTTTGCCATTGCCGTTTTTGATTTCTTTCCGATATGACAGTGTCTGGTTATATACAAAACAGCAGCAGCCAAATGTTTTTGCCATTTCTTCTGAAACATTACCTGCGCCGCAAGCAAAATATGCGTCTGTCCAAAAGGTATGTTCTTTCCGGAAATGTTTCCTGAGATAATTTGGATAGTGTTCTCATATATGATATGCCGTATAACTTTTCATCAGATTTACAATTCTGCTGACAGACATGTAATACTGTAGCAGGTATTTGTGTCTTTTTTTAGATTTCCATGTTCCCATGTCGATAGTATACCACAAAAATCCACTTTTGGTGGCCTTAACCTACCGTCTAAAACCAGTGGAATTGCAGTCGACCTATTTCAAAAAAAATTTATGAAAATCTTTACACAAAGGACTATATTGTTTTTGAAAGACGTAGTATAATAGTTAAGGTTCATATTTGGTGTCCTGACTATACACAGGCGCCAGGCATTCATAAAAATTATACAAAAAGGAGATGATTTTTTATGGAAATTACAAACGATATTAAATACGTAGGGGTGAATGACCACAACGTAGACCTGTTCGAAGGACAGTATGTGGTAAAAAACGGCATGGCATACAATTCCTACGTCATTCTTGATGAAAAAATTGCTGTAATGGATACGGTAGATGCCCACTTCACCCACGAATGGCTGGATAATCTTCAGGAAACTCTCGGCTCCCGTCAGCCGGATTATCTGATCATCCAGCATATGGAGCCGGACCATTCCGCAAATATTGCAAACTTTATGCAGACCTATACAGATACTACCATTGTATCCTCTGCAAAAGCATTTGCCATGATAAATCAGTTCTTTGGCACTGATTTTGCTGACAGACGCATTGTTGTAGGCGAAGGCGATACCCTCTCCCTGGGCAAACACACCCTTGCATTTGTTGCTGCACCTATGGTTCACTGGCCGGAGGTTATTGTTACCTACGATACTTATGACAAGGTTCTTTTTTCCGCTGACGGCTTCGGCAAATTCGGTGCTTTGGATATAGAAGAAGACTGGGCTGACGAAGCACGCCGCTATTACATCGGCATTGTCGGCAAATACGGCGCTCAGGTACAGAACCTGCTGAAAAAGGCTTCCGGTCTGGATATTCAGACCATCTGCCCGCTGCACGGACCAGTTCTGAAGGAAAATCTCGGCTATTATCTTGGACTCTACAATACCTGGTCCTCCTATTCTGTAGAGACAGAGGGCATTGTCATTGCTTACACCTCTGTATACGGTCATACAAAAAAGGCTGTAGAGGCATTGGAGGACAAGCTTCGTGCCAAAGGCTGCCCGAAGGTCGTTGTTCATGATCTGGCCCGCTGTGATATGGCAAAGGCAGTCGAGGATGCATTCCGCTACGGCAAGCTGGTACTTGCTTCCACAACCTATAATGCAGGTATTTTCCCATTTATGCGTGATTTCATCGATCACCTGACCGAAAGAAATTATCAGAACCGTACCATCGGACTCATTGAAAACGGCACATGGGCACCGCTTGCAGCAAAAACCATGAAAAAAATGTTTGAAGGCTGCAAAAAGCTGACCTTTGCCAACACGACCGTACACATCCGGTCCGCGTTAAGTGAAGAAAGCAGTTCGCAGCTTGAGGCACTGGCTGATGAGCTTTGCCGCGACTATGTAGCACAGAGTGACAGCGCTGACAAAAATGATCTGACTGCACTCTTTAACATCGGCTATGGTCTCTATGTTGTTACCTCCAACGATGGCAAAAAGGATAATGGCCTGATCGTAAATACCGTTACACAGCTTACCAATACTCCAAACCGTATTGCAGTTGCGATCAACAAGGCTAACTATTCCCACCATATCATTAAGCAGACCGGTATCATGAATGTAAACTGTCTGTCTACAGACGCACCATTCAGTGTATTCGAAACCTTCGGTTTCCAGAGCGGCAGAAATACGGACAAATTTGCTTCTATGACCCCGCTTCATTCTGACAATGGGCTGGCATTCCTGCCAAGATATATCAATTCCTTTATGTCTCTGAAGGTAGAACAGTATATTGATTTCGATACTCATGGATTGTTTGTGTGCAGCATTACGGAAGCGCGTGTGATTTCCTCTGTGGAGACGATGACCTACACCTACTACCAGAACAACGTAAAACCAAAACCGGAGACCGAGGGCAAAAAAGGATTTGTCTGCAAGGTTTGCGGATTCATCTATGAAGGTGATGAGCTGCCGGATGATTATATCTGCCCGCTGTGCAAACACGGCGCTGCTGATTTTGAACCCATCGGCTAAGAAAGTGCCTGTCAGCGTATAATAAATATTAAAATTTCCCGTAACGCAAAGAGGGTATCGGCAGAAGCAAACGGAATTGCTTCTCCGATACCCTCTTTTATTCACAGGAAAACTGAAGCGGACCTGCCCGCTTTGTTCCATTGCTGGCCTTTATTTCTTGTCAAACACATACATACTGAAAAAATATGCGGCATTACCGCTCCATTCGATTTCCATGCCGCAGCTCTTCGCCAGAGCATCCACGCTGATACAGTAAGCAGACAGACAGGAAAACCGCATATCCTCATGGAGACATGGCTTTCCCTCCTGAAGTGCACAGACAGCACAATAATTGCAGGGACCGCACATAGCAGGAAAGCCGTCCATATGTAAGCCCTCTTCCTTCAGATGCTTCATCGCACTGCGTGTCATTTGAATATGCATCTTTTTAAGCGGCTTTGTTTCATTTCCGTCCATGGCATTGTCTACAAGGTATTTGGTCTGAAACACTACTGCTTTCCGGTATGCCCTGACACGGTCTTCCATTTCCTGAGGCGTGCCGCAGTACGGCGGACAGCCATAATTTTTGTTATAATTTCCACAGTCGTTTTCCTCGCAGAGCGCACGGAAGCCATGTATGAATACGATATCCTCCGTGTCTATCACAGATGCGTTCACAAATCCTTCTTCCTCTGCAATCTCTAAAATTCTCTTCTCTTCCATATCCGTACTCTCCTCTGTATCCATGATATCTATTGCATTTCTTCCGCGAACGGCTCCTGACACTTATAGAAGTGGGAGCTTCCCGCTTCAGCCACTGCTGTATTGGCGGAGCCTTTACGATACCGCAGCGTCTTACACAGTGCCCGCGGGCGTTAGATTCGGGCCGGACTGCATTTAGAACAAAACGGAATACTTTACTATGAAACAAAAAAATAGCCGATTCATCTCACCACCTATTGAGGTGGGAGAATTCTCGACGGTTATATTAAAATGGGTCACTTTTTCTATAAAGTCCCAGAATGCCGTTCCCTTCTCTTTGACGCCTAGCCATAAGCCAGGTGGGTGTCCTCAACAGGTGTTCTGCCTTCCACGACGAGAGGCCTGACATCCGACCTGCGATATTGGAGTCCCAAAATGTCAGTGTAGGTTCAAAATAAAAAGGGGCCTCGCACATTCCAGGATTGAAATACGTTTTTTCTGATTTATATTATACTCTAGTATATGTGTTTTTTCAACATAAAATGCACAAGAAAAATTTAGAAAAAATTATACCGGTTGCGACTAAAGCGCCGCCCCATTTCCGGGTAGTATACGCGCCCTGCCATAAAATGTCAACTGATTTTTTTAATTCCGGAAAATCAAACCGGCATCCACTGAAAGCACCCGGGCACCTGCACAAGAATAAACGACCTCTTTCCTCAAAGCAGAAAAACAAAACGGAATACTTCCTATGCAAAAATAAAAGGGCCGCAAATCACTGTATTCCGGCAATTTGCAGCCCATGAAAGCTTATTTTATAACTGAGGGCCAGCGGAAACAAGAGCTTTTCCAGCTTCGTTTCCTTCGTATTTTGCAAAGTTTTTGGTAAATCTCTGTGCAAGATCCTTAGCCTTAGCTTCCCACTCAGAAGCATCTGCATAAGTATCGCGAGGATCAAGAATCTTCGGGTCTACGCCCGGAAGCTCTGTCGGAACTTCAAAGTTGAAGAACGGAATCTTCTTGGTCGGTGCATTCAGAATGTCGCCGTTAAGGATCGCATCAATGATACCACGGGTATCCTTAATGGAGATACGTTTCCCTGTGCCGTTCCATCCGGTATTTACCAGATATGCTTTCGCACCGCTCTTTTCCATTCTCTTAACAAGCTCTTCCGCATATTTGGTAGGATGCAGCTCAAGGAATGCCTGGCCAAAGCAAGCGGAGAAGGTTGGCGTAGGCTCTGTAATACCACGCTCTGTACCTGCCAGCTTAGCTGTGAAGCCGGACAGGAAGTAGTACTGTGTCTGCTCCGGAGTCAAAACAGATACCGGAGGAAGTACGCCGAAAGCGTCTGCGGACAGGAAGATAACATTCTTAGCTGCCGGAGCCGCGGAAACCGGACGAACGATTTTCTCAATATGATCGATGGGATAAGATACACGTGTATTCTCTGTTACGCTCTTATCTTCGAAGTCAATTTTGCCCTCTGCATCCAGAGTTACGTTCTCAAGAAGAGCGTTTCTCTTGATTGCATTGTAGATATCCGGCTCAGATTCCTTGTCCAGATTGATAACTTTTGCGTAGCAGCCGCCTTCAAAGTTAAATACACCGTTGTCATCCCAGCCATGCTCATCATCACCAATCAGGAGACGTTTCGGGTCTGTTGACAGAGTCGTTTTACCTGTTCCGGAAAGACCGAAGAAGATTGCAGTATTTTCGCCGTTCATGTCTGTGTTTGCAGAGCAGTGCATGGAAGCAATACCCTTCAGAGGCAGATAGTAGTTCATCATGGAGAACATACCTTTCTTCATTTCTCCGCCGTACCATGTGTTCAGAATCACCTGCTCACGGCTTGTAATATTGAATACGACTGCCGTCTCAGAATTCAGACCTAATTCTTTATAATTTTCAACTTTTGCCTTGGAAGCGTTGTAAACAACGAAATCCGGCTCGAAATTCTCAAGCTCTTCGGCAGTAGGCTGAATGAACATGTTCTTAACAAAATGAGCCTGCCATGCAACCTCTACGATAAAACGAATACCCATACGCGTATCAGCGTTGGTACCACAGAATGCATCTACTACGAAAAGTCTCTTATTGGAAAGCTCTTTTAATGCAAGTTCTTTTACAGCATCCCAGGTTTCCTTGCTGGCCGGATGGTTATCATTTTTATACTCATCGGAAGTCCACCATACCGTATCTTTGGAGTTTTCATCCATTACGATGAACTTATCTTTAGGAGAACGACCTGTATATATACCAGTCATTACATTAACTGCACCAAGCTCACTTACCTGTCCCTTTTCAAAGCCTTCCAGACCTGGTTTGGTTTCTTCTTCAAACAACATTTCAAAAGAAGGGTTGTGCACAATTTCCGTGGTTCCGGTAATGCCATACTTACTTAAATTAATTTCTGCCATCTTTCATTTTACCTCGTTTCTTCAAAAGTATATAATTGATGAGTAAATAATAGGATAACTGCCTGCAGATACAGGTCTTACGATATCTTTCCAAAGAAGCTGAGCGTTCTCACTTCTGATATCACATTATACATAATAAATCAATAACATGTCAATACTTTCACAAAGAAATTGTATTCAAATTTATACAAAAACATCCTCTCAAATGATTCCGTTTAATTTTTGATACAAGTCTTTTGCATAAGTATCGGTCATACCGCTGACAAAGTCTGTCACAAGAAGGAGCCTTAAATACAGTTTTTCTTCTTCAGAAACGGCCTTTTTCGCATAAAGATGATACGTCTGACGATAGTTTTCGGAAATGAGCGCTACCAGCTTCTTCTCCATCATCTGAAGCGGTTCCTCCGTATCATAATAAAGCACTGCAGGCACAAAACGATCCATAAGGAAATTCAGAATCGTCCCTGCCGCAACCTCCTGCTGAAGAATTGGTTTGGAGGAAAAGGCATAACGGCAGGCAATATCCCCAAGTGCCTTTACTACACATTCTGCATAGGTTCTGTAAAAAATATCATGCGGATAGGTTCCATCCATGATTGCTCCGTAATTGGAGGTAAATCCATATGTAGCACAAAAGATCAGCGAACTCTGCAGGCGAACCAGAAAATTCTGCACCGCATAAAGCTGAGGATTCTCCACCTTGCGTAAAATGCCGTTCTCATACTGATGATCCAGCATCGCAACCGGATTCAGCCCCGAACTATCTGCCTGTGCCTTTTCCTGCGCCGAAAGCAATTCTTCCCGAAGCTTCCCGTAAGAAATGCAGCCCTTCTTGAAAGCATCCTCAATATCTGCTGTACGGTAAGCGATATCATCCGCAGCTTCCAGGATAAAGGTAAGCGGATGACGCTTTCCTTCTGTTCCCATTTCCCTGGATATCATTTCGTAGAGAGACTGTTCCGCATAAAAATAGCCCATTTTTTTATATTTGATATTTCCGTTTTTCAGATTGATCTCCTCCGAAGACACCGGATATTTCATGATCGTATTCAAAAGCGCATAGGTAAGGTTCATTCCATATTCATTTACCAGAAAATGCAGCTTGCTCACCTGTCTAAGTGCCTGGGCATTTCCCTCAAAATGATAAAAATCCTGCAGCATCTGATTGGACAAAAGCTCCGTAACCGGCCTGCCTTTGTATTTCAGTCCGCGCATATTTTTGGAAAACCAATCTCGAATGGCCTCCTCACCGAAATGGCCGAAGGGAGGATTCCCCAGATCATGTATAAGACCCGCACACTGCAGAATGTCACAAATATCGGATTTCGTCTGCTGGGTAAAGGACGGATCTCTTTTATTTTCTATTAAATACTGCGCAATATTCTGACCCAGAGATTTTGCAAAGGAAGAGACCTCCAAAGAATGCGTCAGCCTGGTTCTGATAAAATCACTTTTATCCAACGCAAACACCTGCGTCTTATCCTGCAGTCTCCGAAAAGAAGAGCTTCCTATGATTCGATGATAGTCCTTCTCAAATTCGCTTCGCAGATCTCCCTGCCGCTGTGCTGTGGTCTTGCCGTAATAGCCTGCTCTCTTAGGTGAGAGAAGTCTGTCCCACTCCATGTCACTCACCCAATGCCGAGAATCTTTTTCACTGCCGCCGGCATATCCGGTGCATTCACAACCGTATCATGCAGTACCGGCGCCGTACGGATTTCTTCCACGGCATTCGGAATCTTCACTCCGGAAAGCGCAGCTAACGCATCTGCAAGGCTAAAATCATTTATTCCATCGTATCTGTCGGAAAGTGCATTCATAACGCTTCTGGTAAATTTATAAGGACTTGCTGTAGATGCAATGACTGTCGGGATATGATCCCCGGTATCACGCAGATATTTCTGGTATACACCTGCCGCTACTGCCGTATGCGGGTCGATTACATAATTGCTTCCATAATAGGTAGCGCTTATCGCTTCTTTTGTCTCGCCTTCACTGCAGTAATTGCCGTAGAAATCCGCAAGCTGAGCTTTCATCTCATCTGTGATCGTATATTCCCCGCCCCGGCTCAATGCCTGCATCAGCTCTGCGCACTTCTGCGCATCCTCCCCTGTCAGACGATAGATCAGACGTTCCAGGTTACTGGAAATCAGAATATCCATAGAAGGAGAGGTTGTCAGAATGAATTCTCTTTTTCTGTCATAAATTCCTGTGCGGAAGAAATCATACAACACTCTGTTCTCATTAGACGCACAGATCAGTCTGTGAATCGGAAGTCCCATCTGTTTTGCATAATATGCCGCCAGAATATTTCCGAAATTTCCTGTAGGAACTACGGCATTGATTTCCTGTCCTGCTTCAATCCTTCCTTCTTTTACGAGATTTGCATACGCATATACATAATAGACGATCTGCGGTACAAGGCGGCCGATGTTAATGGAGTTTGCGGAGGAGAACTGATAGCCGGCCTGATCCAATTCCTCTGCAAGCGCTTTATCATTAAACATCTTCTTCACTGCCGTCTGTGCATCATCAAAATTGCCGGTAATTCCCACTACATAAGTATTGCCGCCCTTCTGTGTGACCATCTGTTTTTCCTGAATCGGGCTGACACCATGCTTCGGATAAAAGACTATAATCCTGGTTCCGGGTACATCTGCAAAACCTGCCATAGCTGCTTTGCCGGTATCTCCGGAGGTTGCAGTCAAAATCACGATTTCATTCTTTACCTGATTCTTCTTTGCTGCGGTTGTCATCAAATGAGGAAGAATGGACAGTGCCATATCTTTAAACGCGATTGTTGCTCCATGGAACAGCTCCAGGAAATATACGCCGTTGGCTTCATGTAGCGGTGCAATTTTCTCCGTATCAAATTTCGCATCATAAGCATTGGAAATACAGCTTTTTAATTCTTCTTCCGTAAAATCCGTAAGGAACCGGCTCATAACCTCATAAGCAGTCTCCTGATATGTCATCTGTGAAAGACGGTCGATAGGCACATCCAGCTTCGGGATGCTGGTTGGTACGAATAATCCCCCATCTTCTGAAAGCCCCTTCAAAATAGCCATAGAAGCTGTTACTGTCTCTTCCGTCCCTCTCGTACTCTTATACAATACCTGCATTGTCGTTCCTGCCTTTCTGTAGTTCTCTTTTTTGATTATCGGCAACATTGTACCATGAACTTTAGCAAAATACTATAGTAAAATTGCTTGATTTTCCTGTATGATAAAAGGCCATACAGGAAATCCTGTACAGCCCTCTTCCATCCCTTATTCCGCTGTGTCATTCTTCACCATTTGAACAACTTCGGTATTTTTCTCTTCTTTATTCCCCTTACCGGAGGTTTCATCCCCATCCGGATACGTATAAAATTCATGGACACCATGCTTAAACAGTTTTTTGAGGTCTTTTTCAAACCAGTTAATATTGTGCGTTTCAGCCGCTGATTTCTGAATAAAGAATAAAGCGCCCTCTGAATAGTCCACACCTTCCAGTGCCTGTTTTACCGCCTCTTTTGTTTCATCTGATACCGTAACCTCACTGATACGTCCATCATAGGTCGGAGAAAACTGCGGTACCCCATCTCTGTATTCCCATATGACCTCTGTAATCGTATCCGGAAACTCTTCATGCTTCACACGGTTCATGATCACGTTTGCGACCAAAATCCTGCCCTTCATATCTTCACTGCCGGCCTCTGCTTCCACAATCTGAAGCAATGTCTCATAATCCGTATCTGACATTATTTTCGGCGTCGCAGCCATGGAAATTGCTTTGGAATCAAAATTATCCACTGTAGTTGCCATAGAAGCACTTACATTCATCTCTGTTGCATTGCGTGCCACCTTGGCCACTCGCTGCCCTACAATGACCTCCTCACAGGAGGTTCCGATTCTATTCACTGTCATTCCCGGCATCGGTGCTTCGCCAACTCCGGATGCAATTCCTGCAATTCCGCTTGGAAGCCCGGAAGTTTCTCGTCCTTCGGTAACTGTATTCTGTACCTTCTCCTCTGACTCAGAAGCAGCAAATACCTGGTTACGCTCGTCACCGCTCATGATCTTCGAGCCTACCGCAATCAGGACCGCCAATACTGCACACACACTCACCATGACAAAGCTATGGAAGGAACCTCTGCCTGCCCTTTCATATTTATTCCGGCGTTTCCTTTGATTTGTATTGTGCTGTGTTTGTTTCCTAGTTTTCATACTCTTCATTCCTTGCATTTTCATTATGTTTTTTTAATTTTTTTATTTCTTTTGTAACATTTCTGTAATGCATAAGAAAATTATATTTAATAAGAGTAGATATGTCAAGCGATTTTTTTACATAATTGTATAAATATGGCAGAATTCAAAAGAAAAATAAAAAAATCTGCAGGAAATTTCACTTGAAAGATTCACTTTCAAGATAAGACGCTCAACATACCTTGCATTTCCTTACAAAAGCTCTTACCTCTTATAGCCTGAACAAGGCAAAGAGCCTCCGTATCCTGTATGTCCCCTCAAAATCTCCCCAGATTTTCCATGAACTCTGCTGTTATCATTATTATAGACAAGGCCTGTCCGGCCGTCAAGTTTTTTCGTGCGAGCCATTTCCGTCCCATTTGACAGCATTCGGGGGTTTTTCCTCTGCAAACCCATTTTTCTGCACATCAATATCCATTAAATCAGTTCGAAATGTCTGCACGCATTCCAAATCCCGTCCTCCATGAGTGGAGATGTTACATAATCTGCAGCCTGCTTCACTGCCTCCGTGCCGTTTCCCATTGCGACACCGACTCCGGCAGCCTTCAGCATTTCCAGGTCATTCACACTATCTCCGAACGCAAAAGTATCTGCAATATCTAAATCCAACAGCCCGCATACTTTTTCAATCCCTGCGCCCTTATGAAAGCCCTTCGGTACCATTTCAACCACAGCTTCATTGTGAATCATATAATCATAATATGTTTCCAGCTTCCGGAAGCAGGATTCGCAGTCCGCCTTTTCCGTAGCGCAGGCGAGCTTGGATATCTCCCATTTGCCCCAATGCCCGGCAATGGACAAAAGATGCTCTCCCAGCTCTTCTGTGAGCTTTTTTCCATAAAAATCCCGGGCAAATTCCTCGGGGTCCATATATATGTATTCCCTGCCCTCCAAAATAGGGCGAAAGCCATAATGCCGCACTGTATTCACTGTATACTCCGCCAATTCATTATCCAGACGCTTGTAAAACACGGTCTCTCCATTATATTCGATCATGGTGCCGCATCCGGATACAATGCCATCAAAGCCAAGCCCCAGCAAATCCGGATTCCGGATATAGCTCCTGCAGCGCCCGCTGCATAAAAAAGCCAGATTTCCGTTTTTCCGCAGCCGTATGATTGCCTCCTTTGCACTTACCGGAATTTCGTTCTTTATATTCCACAGGGTTCCATCAATGTCAAAAAAAACTGCTTTTTTCTTCCGCATTCTCCGATTGCTCTCCTTCCTTTATTCTCTCTTTGCTACCGGCTTTCCGGCGCACAAAAAGCACATGGGCACGATATAGCAGCATGCTGCGATCCACGCCGTCTGATCCGCAAAGCAGATAGCCGTATATCCGAACTGCTTAACAAAAACAAGACTGACAATACATCTGGCAATCATCTCCAGCACGCCGGAGATCATCGTTCTCCCGGAATAACCGAGTCCCTGTGTACTCATACGGCATACATTCAAAATTCCCAGACACCAGTAGAAATATCCCATGCACCGCAGATACTGCGCAGAGGCATCCAATACACCTGCCGCCTCTCTGCTTATAAAGATCATGGAAAGTGTTCTTCCGCCGAATACCAATACCAGACCAACCACAGCACCATAAAAAACGGCAATCCCAATTCCATCGTTAATACCTTTTTTAATACGGTCGGTTTTTCCCGCGCCCAGATTCTGTCCACAGAAAACCGATACTGCCGTAGCAATGGCATCAAATGGACACATGGTCAGTTGTTTGAGCCGCACCCCTGCCGTAAAGCCCGAAACATAAACGCTGCCCAAACTATTATTGGCAGCCTGCATGACCATGCTGCCTATAGCTGTAATGGAATACTGCAGTCCCATAGGCACACCCATGGCGATCAGGTCTCTTACTGCCCGGCCCCTTACCCGGCAATTGGAACGCTCCGGTTTCAGAAGCCCCACCCGTTTCCAAATATATATCAAACACAGAATTCCGCTTACCGCCTGTGCTGCCACCGTAGCAGCCGCTGCTCCCGCACAGCCCCATTTCAGTACTACGATGCAGAACAGGTCCAATACAATGTTCATCACTGTAGAAACCGCCAGAAAAATAAACGGCGTTCTGCTGTCTCCCACAGAGCGCAGAATCCCGGACAACAGATTGTAGAGCAAAGTGAACGGAAGCCCCAGAAAAATGATCAGCAGATATTGATATGCATTTTCATAAATTTCCTCCGGCACCGATAAAATATGTAAAATCCACGGACACAACAAAGCACAGACCACTGTCATCAATACAGCCAGAACACCTGTTAAAGCCATGGCATTAAATATATAATCGCGCATCTCCCCATACTTTCCCGCACCAAAACTCTTCGCCACAGGAACTCCGAAACCAACACAGGAACCAATACAAAAGCCCAGCACCAGAAACTGTACGCTGCTGGATGCTCCCACACTTGCCAATGCCCCGGTTCCAAGAATTCTGCCTACAATAGCAGCATCAATGATGTTATAGGTCTGCTGAAGCAGATTTCCGATCAAAAGGGGGACAGCAAACTGCAGCATCAATGGAAGCGGCCGCCCCTCCGTCATACTTTTTGCCAAAATTCTCACCTTCTGTTTTTTCGTTTTCATATTCATAAATAAACGTCCGCATTCCGGAAAATCATAAGTTCAGAAATACGGACGTATTATTTAAAATCATATTATTTAGCTTCCCGAATTCTTTACATCCTGTCTTTTTCCTATCTGTTGTTGATAGCTGTTACCAGAGCGTCAATACTTGCACGGATAATATCCGGGTCCACGCCTGCGCCCCAGGAGAGGGTTCCATCCGGCTTACGGATACCAACATATGCAATCGCCTTAGAGCTGGAGCTCTGCTCCAGCGCATGCTCCTGATAAGTCACCAAATCAAATTTCAGCTCGTATGCCTTCTTCAGCGCATTGCTGACTGCATTCAAACGGCCGTTTCCTTTGGCTTCTGTTGTAATGGTTCTTCCACGGAAGGTAGAGGTTACCTGAGTCGTAATTCCTCCATCCTTTTGCTGGAAGTGTACTTCATTAATGCTGTATGGCTCCACCACATTTTCGAAGGTTTTCTTAAATAAATCAAATATTTCTTCCGGAAGCAGTTCCTTATGGCTGTGATCGGAAACAGCCTTTGCAGCATAACCCATAGCCTCACGCATTTTCGGCGGAAGATTCAGACCAAATTTGCTTTCCAGAATATAGCCTACGCCGCCTTTGCCGGACTGGCTGTTGATTCGAATAACATCCGCATCATAGTTACGTCCAACATCTGTCGGATCAATCGGAAGATACGGAACTGTCCAGTGATTGGGGTCCTTTTCTTCTTTCCAGTGCATGCCCTTTGCTATGGCATCCTGATGAGAACCGGAAAACGCAGCAAATACCAGTGCACCGCTGTATGGACTTCTCTCATCCACCTTCATTCCCGTACATTTCTCATATACCTCACAGATATGCGGCATATCAGAAAAATCAAGCTTTGGATCCACACCCTGGGAATACATGTTCATACCCATAGTTACAATATCTACATTTCCTGTACGCTCTCCATTTCCAAACAGGGTTCCCTCAATTCTGTCAGCGCCTGCCAGAAGGCCCATCTCGGAATCTGCCACACCGCAGCCGCGGTCATTGTGCGGATGCAGGGAAACAATCACATTCTCGCGGTATTTCATGTTTTCGCACATGTACTCAATCTGGCTTGCGTATACATGCGGCATAGAATGCTGTACCGTTACCGGAAGATTGATGATGCACTTATTATCCGGAGTGGGTTTCCATACGTCTAAAACTGCATTACATACTTCCAATGCATACTCCGGCTCTGTGCCCGTGAAGCTCTCAGGACTATATTCAAACTGGAAATTGCCCTCCGTTTCATCTGCAAGCGTCTTTAACAGAGCGGCTCCCTCCACTGCAATCTGCAGAATTTCTTCTTTGGATTTTTTAAATACCTGTTCTCTCTGTGAAACGGAAGTAGAATTGTATACATGAACAATCGCCTTAGGCGCACCTTTCACCGCCTCAAATGTCTTGCGGATAATATGCTCTCTCGCCTGTGTCAGAACCTGAATAGTCACATCATCCGGAATCAAATTCTGCTCAATCAGAGTACGAAGGAATACATATTCTGTTTCAGATGCAGCCGGAAATCCTACTTCGATTTCCTTAAAGCCGATTTCTACCAATAATTTAAAAAATTCAATCTTCTGCTCCAAACTCATCGGAATGACAAGTGCCTGGTTGCCATCTCGAAGATCGACACTGCACCATACCGGTGCCTTATCTACATACTCCTTTTCCGCCCATTTCATACATCTCACAGGCGGCATAAAATACTGTCTCTGATACTTACTTACATTCATCATTTCTCGATCTCCTCCATTCATTTTGCGTCATTTTTCTTAAAAGAGCCGCTATTTTCTCAGGAACCGTCAGAAAATAACCTGAACAGCCTGCGCAGTCCCATGCAGATTTAGACATGCAAGATGTTCAAGTGCTTCATTGACAGTTCCTTACCGAAAATACCTGTCCGAAAGGCTTTAAGTCTACTGAAAAGTTCATAATGCCTTCATACAATAAAAAATCTTCCGACTCTACAGTTTTCCTGTAAGAGACGAAAGACAAATGTCCTGCGCGGTACCACTCTTATTTATGAACGGCTTCATACACTCATGAGATACGGAACCTCCAAAGAAATCCTTATATCCTCTCCAGATAACGGTGGATACCGTCTGCGTCTACTTTCCACAAAGATTTCGGGCAGATGCTCAAAGGCGAGTTCCATGACTTCCTTCCGCCGCTTTCCACCAGCCAGCAGCTCTCTGTGCTCCAGTCCTCATGTACTATTCCTCATCAACGCTTTTTCTTATTCATCGATGTTACCAGCTTATCATTTTCGCTTATTCTTGTCAAGCACAAAATCGGGGCAACAGGATTTGAACCTGCGACCTCACGGCCCCCAGCCGTGCGCGCTACCAAGCTACGCCATACCCCGGTGAATGATATTATATCAACTCTCAGGGATTTTTTCAACAACTTTTTTACAGTTTTCTAATATGTTTTTCTAATATGAACATAATTTATGTTACAGTTCTCCAATATGCTGTTACAACAAGCAGCGCCTTTGCTTTCCAGGCTAAGACACTGCTTGTTGCATTTGGTGTCAATATCTGATTTCTTCCGTCTATTCACCAAAAACAATCGGTATTGTATTCTCAATGATACAGTTATGGGAATAATCATCATAACGGCTCTTTTCATTGATAAAAACGATGGAAGCTTTTATGCTCTGTGCATCGAGAACCGCCTGTGCATAAGCAGTTTCCTTCGGCAGAAGTCCATAGGCCGGTGCCTTTCCCCTTCGAATGGAAACATTTCCGGTATCCGCCCGGACATCCTTCAAAAAATACCTCAGCACCGGCTTTTCATAAATTTCATAGCTTCCCGGAGGAACATTGGTAAAAGTGATCCTGGAAACAGCATATCCCTGCGCATCTGTCTCATAATTTTCCGGCATGAACACAATGCTGTCCTCATATTTCTTCCTACCGCCCTTCTCGTCTGTTCCTTCCACCACAAATCCAAAGACAGGATTTCCATGTGCCCAGATGATATCTGCTTCCTTAATTTTCTTCACAACTGTAATGCTGCCCCTCAGAAGCTTCGTCGGCTTATTGGTCACTTCGTAAAAAAATTCCCGGCTCTCTGCAGTCAAAACAAATTTTTTTTCCCATTCGCCTGTATAGCCAGAAGGATGCCTCGTTTCTTTGATCTGAAATCTCCCCTTGTTCGTTTCACTATATGTAAGCGTACCGGAAACATACTGCTCCTTACTGAGGTCATAACGCAGCTTCCCTGCGGCTTGGTACTTATTTGCAGATTGATTCCAGGCATATATTGTAAATTCTGCATCCGTAAGAACCTGCCCCGTATCCTGATCTGTCTTTCTGACGGAAATCGTGCCTTTGATATCCGGCACATCCTTTACGTTCACTGCAGTGGAAGCGGATGCTGTGACCGTACAATTATAAGACGCTGTGTCCAACAGATACCCCGGAGCTGCCGTACTCTCTTTTATGTAGTATTTTCCAGGCAGAAGCTCCTGAAATTGTATCTGCCCCTCAGCATTTGTTTTTCCTTCACTTACCAGTGCATTTTTGGTATAAAATTTTTCTGCCGCAGTATAAATATCCTCTGCCGCATATAAACGATATATGGCACCAGCAACTGCTGCCCCGTTCATACTGCTCGTCTTTTTTAAGGCAATGCTCCCGGTTTTCTGAGGTACAAACTGAATGGACACAGAACCTTTTTCTCCCTGGTAAACATAAGCGCCGAAATCCTGATATCCGCTGCCTCCTGCCTGCTTATCTCCATCGACAAACAGATACTGTACCGGCCGCAGAAGCATAGGATATGTAAACTTCATGGTCTGGACGGTGGCTTTCGGAAATATGAATTTAAATTTATATCCATTTTTCAGCGTTACACTTTTCCCTTTGGCAAGCACGGCCGGGTTATCCGGATGGTCAATTGCCTCCTGATTATTTGTCCAGTATATCATCTGCCAGGTATCAGTTGCTTTTCTGGTCACTGTAATTCCGTTTCCGATCCCCTCCAAATCCTTCACCGTACACATACGGCTTATCTGAAACCCGTTCTGAAAACTGCCATCCAGCCATTGGTATCCGCTCGATGGTTTGGTCCGGTAATATTTCAGATAAACAGTCGCCGGATTGGCATCAAGCAAGGTTCCCGATGCATTGGGAGCCCGGACGGCAACACCGCTCCTGCTGGGAAGTGTTTTGGATTTCAGCTTATCCAGCCAGCGCTGCACACCCATATGCTCCACCTGCGCTTTTGTGGCATAATTATAATCTTTGGCAAATTCTATAGACAATGCCATATGGGTAAAAAAATAACGGTTGTCTGTTTTTGTCCAGTCAATATGGCTGCAGGTGGGATCATACTGCTGTGTAATCGTACCCGGTCCGCCGTATCCGAAATATAATATTTTCTTTAGATTTGTATTCTGCAGCAGCTTGTACGCGGCATCCTTCAGCACCTGCCCCGAAGCCCCCGGACTAATACCAAGCTTTTTGGCATTCATACAGTAAAGCGGGGTCTCAGCCTCTTTTCCTTCGCTGTCTATATATTTGATGCTTCTGTATATGGTATCATTGCATACAGCATCCGCAACGTTCTTTTTTGTCCAAAATTCATCACAATACACATGGCGTCCGCTGGTGATCACATACTGACCGGGAGACAGGGCAACTGCCGGAACCTCTTCCTCCCCGGAAACCACCGCCGCAGAGTCCGAACCTGTAAGAATTTCTTCAGAAACAGGCGCAAATGCAATGACTTCTCCATCCTGCATTTCATCCAGCAGTTCCTTCCCTTCCGGTGTCTCCGCCTCCATATGCTCTGTATTTTCCTCTGTCAGCACAGCAACATCAAAATCCGCTGCTGTATCAAAAAATTCTTCTGTCTCCTGCCATGGCTCTTCCCAATCCGAAAAATTGGAATCCCCGTCTTCTGTCAAATCCACAGGAGCTTCAATTGTATCCCGCTTTTCTTCTGCATTGCCCGCTTCCGAATCCGGATTCTCTGATTCCAAGACCTCCTGCCCCACTTTGGGAGCTTCGGATACTTCCGGCTTATCCTCACGCTGTTCATTCTCCAAAATTTCTTTCTGGTCCGTAAGGACATCCGCTTTCTCTGCCCCTGTATTTTCTGAAGCGAAAGCGGGAGATTTTACAGCGGATGATAACAGCACTGCAGCCAGCAAAAGGCTCATCATTCTTTTTTTCATTTTTCTCTTCCCCCTTTCCTTCTGCCCAATACACAGAAAACTACCGCCAGAGAGATGAAAGCAAACAGAAGATACCCGGCTATTGCCGTTTCATCACCGGTTTTTACCATAGCTGGTTTCTGAGATTCCGATGCTGATTCCAATGCTTTTTGATTCAACCCGGGTGATATGGTGCTCTTTGGTTTCGCAGAATGGTTCCCGTCTTCGGATTCATTGACCGTAAAAATCCATTTCACGGAGGCTTCCTTCAAGGCATAAGAATTCTTCCACTCCGCAGGTACTTTTACAGCGAAATCCAGTCTTCCGCTCTGCCCTGGTTTAAAAACGCCAAGGGATACATTTTTCTGCATACCCTCTGCTTTCAGGTTTCCTGTATAAAGAGTTTTTCCGTTCATGGCTATCATTAGCTGCATTTCATTCAGCATACGGAGCTGTTCTGCATTCTGCTTCTGCGTACCTGTCCGGAAAAAAATTTCCGCATCCTTTTCTGTGGTATTTGATACCGTAACCGAGTCTCTGAAGGTGTCTCCCGGCATAGCCGCTTGGAAATTTATGAAAAAATCATCCGGCACGGACATCAGCTTATGAGCCTTTCCATGAAACACAACTGACAGCCGTACATTTTCTTTTCTGCAGGTCAGCTTTCCGTTTCTTTCATGTACACAAAGCTCTATTTCCTGATTTCCCCAGGGTGACATTGCCGCAAAATCCGGCCGGAAATTTTTTGCCTGAATGGCGTCTGCCTGCACAGTCATTGACAGCCTCCGGGATGCGTGTTCCTCTGTCCAATAAGAAGGAATGGCGATTTTTTCAAAAAAGTCTACAGAGTCAGACTTCTCAAGGATTTTCGTGTAATAGTAATACTCACCCCGCTTAACCCAGTCTTTTGAAATTCCCTTCATTTCTTTGTAGGAAAGTCCCTCCATATCTTCTCCGTCATCCGAACAGAAAACTCTGACACGTACCCAACAGGGCTGCGCAGCATTGATAATTCTGGGAATTTTGGAAACCACATCACCGGGCATGACTTTTTTTGGATTCCTGTAAGGAATCTCCCCATTTTTTGTAAGCTCATATTCTTTTAAGGAAATGTCTATGTCACCGGTCACAATGTGATTTGTCACGGTCAGTGTATCTGAAAAATAAGCATAGGTTCCGGAAATGCTGATGACTGCCGCTAAAGATAAAACCGCAGCAACCCGTTTCCATCTTCTCCTCATACATACACCTTCCCTTCCGGGCCGATGGGATTGGCATAATAGTCCCACGCAGACGAATAATCTGCAAAATCCCCTGCCTGTACAGATTCTTCATACACCTGTATCCGAAAATCCGTAATAGAATCCCTGCAGGCGGTATCCACTTCTGCCGCTTCAATTGCAAATCCGGTAAAAAGAGGCGTGGTAGATTCTCCTTTTGCAAGTATTTTCGTATAGTAATAATATCCATCGGCCCCGTTGTATTTCCAATTTGCCGTATCCAAATTCCTAAGCACAACAGCCCTTCCGATATCCTCATCGGAATATGACAGGGAAACCCGCACATAACAGTCCACACTGCCTCCCTGTCCTCCTGACTGGTTTGTTACCCATACCGTTTTCTGATATTCCGGATTTTCCTCAAGCGGTATCGGCGCCGGTGTCGGAAAATCTTCCTCGATTTTTGTCTCATTTCTTCCTACGGCAATTTGATTCTCTGCCTGATCGTAGGAAGTAAGATACGCCATAGTACTTCCCATGCAGAGAACTGCCGCGAATCCTGCCAGAGCGCTTACTGCCTCTATGATTCTACGTTCCATAACACCGCTCCTCTCTGAGATGTCTTTTCATTTCGTTCTCCTTTTCCTATCGGGTAACGCTTCCCTCCATACCATCGTTTTGATTGACATATTTCTGATAAGCCGTTCTTGCCTGCTCCTTCACATCCGTCTCAGCTCCGCCTGTATGAACTGTCTGAATTGCATAAGCACGTACCGGAACATTCAGCTTCTGCAAATCCATCTGTCCCTCTATAATATTTAAAAATGTCATCGTATCAAACAAGGTCTCAGAGGTCTCCCCAGCCTTCAAAATCTTATTGTACGCATATACATAAACCTTATTGTTTCCTACAATCCGCTCCTCCAGTATCGTCCACGTATCTCTGGCCTCAAAAGAAAACAGCTCCTGTTCTTTCTGCTCCCCGCGGCTCCCATCTTCTTCTGCTGCAATGACATCTGCCATTGGAACGGACACTTCCAAATACACAAAAGCATCATTCACTCCTGTATTTTTTATCTGAGGGTCCTTTTTGATCTCCTCTCCCGGCTCCGTATCTGTATGATCGTCAGGGTCCCATTCCGGCTCCTGCAGTTCTATTTCCACTTTTCCTACGGTAAACTGGTTCGCAGCCCTGTCATAGTCTGTCAGATATGCGGTGACACCTCCGGTCGTTAAAATTCCTGCGATTCCCATAATCGTTACCAGTTTTCTGCCTTTATTTTTCATATTTATTTTCCGCACATTTTTCCGTGCTCTCCTTTCTTTATACATGTTGGATTTCCTCTGTGTTTTTTCATACAACTTCATCTTCTGTTTTGTATAAATCCTATGACACTCAGTGCCATAAGCACGAATATGCCTGCTTTCGTCCGCAGAAAAACAGCAGCATAGCCCAGAAACGGCAATGTAAAGATTACTTTTCCAATAATCCGGTTAATCTCCACCTCCTCTGCATCTGCGCCCTCGTTCGCATCACCTTTTGTGATGCAGGTGTTCTTATTCTTCTGCACGATCCGATGTGTGATAAGCGAATCCCCTAAACGGTAGGTAATGATATCGCCCTCCATTGGAATAAACTTCCGGGTATCTGTAAATGCGATTCCCCCGGTTCTCAATGCGGGCTCCATGGAGCCGGACAGAATCACATCCGCAGATATCCCGAATATACGCAGCAGCAGCAGAATGCTGCCGCACAATATTATCAGCTTAAACAGAACACATGAAAAAACATTCAAAAACTTCATCACGGCTACCTTCCCTAATGATTTTACTGGCGGGGACCTGCTCCGCTGGGCCTTTTGCATACCGCAGCCTCCTTATGATTTTTATAATGGAAAAAAGAGAATCGCAGAAAAACAGAACATTTCAGAAAATCAAATTGTAAATAAAAAAGATAAAAATGGAATTTCTCTGACAGCTTCCGGAAGGAAGGCCAGGACAGCAGACGCGCTGTCATTTAAGATGTTATTTATGATACAGACTCCTGACGGAATTGTCAATGTCTGTTTACATAAAATTTTTCTAAACTCAAAAAATATCCACCGGACGTTTTCCCGCATACCCGGGAATTATAAAAGCTCCCGAAAAATTTCCGGGAGCTGTCTGTTTTATTCATTCTTAGCGTTGATGTAATTGACAAGACCTTCGGCCTTAATGATTTTCTGCATGAATTCCGGGAAAGCCTGGCCTTTGAACTCCGTGCCTTTCGTACGGTTATAGATCATACCGGAATCAAAATCCACCTCTACCTCATCCCCGGCTTCAATGCCCCTGCTTGCCTGCGGACATTCAATAATCGGAAGACCGATATTGATCGCATTCCGGTAGAAGATACGTGCAAAAGTCTCTGCTATGACACAGCTTACCCCTGCCGCCTTAATTGCAATCGGGGCATGCTCTCTGGAAGAACCGCAGCCAAAATTTTTATCAGCCACAATGATGTCACCCTTGTTCACTTTATTCACAAACTCTTTATCAATGTCTTCCATGCAATGCGTTGCCAGCTCTGCCGGGTCTGAAGAATTCAGATAACGAGCCGGTATAATTACATCTGTATCTACATTATCTCCATATTTGAATACTCTGCCTTTTGCCTGCATATTTCTAATCCTCCTTATAATCCCAGTTCTTCCGGTGCTGAAATCTTCCCGGTTACGGCGCTGGCTGCAGCAACAGCCGGACTTGCCAGATAAACCTCCGAATCTACATGTCCCATACGCCCCACAAAGTTACGGTTGGTCGTGGAAATACAGCGCTCACCCGCCGCCAGAATTCCCATATAGCCGCCAAGACACGGACCGCAGGTCGGAGTGCTGACAACCGCACCTGCCTCAATAAAGATTTTCAGAAGGCCTTCCTCCATTGCCTGAAGATAAATTGCCTGTGTCGCCGGGATCACAATACAGCGGACACCCTTTTTCACCCTCCGGCCCTTCAGAATGGCGGCTGCCGTGCGCAGGTCGTCAATCCGTCCGTTGGTACAGGAACCGATCACTGACTGGTCAACAGTTACATCTTCTTTTATTGCACTTATGGTTTTTGTATTTTCCGGCAGATGCGGGAATGCAATGGTAGGCTCCAGAGTACTCAAGTCAATTGTATATTCTGCTTCATATACCGCGTCCTCGTCTGCCTCGTAAACCTTATACGGCCTTGCGGAATGCTCTTCCATATAAGCAGCTGCCAGCTCATCCACCGGGAAAATCCCGTTCTTACCGCCTGCCTCGATTGCCATGTTTGCAATGGTAAAGCGGTCATCCATAGTAAGATTTTTGATGCCTTCCCCTACAAATTCCATGGATTTGTAAAGAGCGCCGTCTACTCCGATCATACCGATGATATGCAGAATCACGTCTTTTCCGCTCACCCATTTCCCAGGCTTGCCTACAATGTTGAATTTAATGGCAGACGGAACCTTGAACCAGGCTTTTCCTGTCGCCATACCGGCTGCCATATCCGTACTTCCCACACCTGTGGAAAATGCACCAAGCGCACCATAGGTACAGGTATGAGAGTCCGCACCAATGATCACATCACCGGCAACTGTCAGGCCTTTTTCCGGAAGAAGCGCATGCTCGATACCCATTTCTCCCACATCAAAATAGTTCGTTATATCATGCTTACAGGCAAATTCACGGACACATTTACAGTGCTCTGCGGATTTGATGTCCTTATTTGGAATAAAGTGATCCATAACAAGGGCAATCTTGTCCTTATGGAATACCGTATTAACGGTCATTTTATCCATTTCGTGGATCGCTACCGGAGATGTAATGTCATTTCCAAGAACCAAATCTAAATCCGCCTCAATCAGTTGTCCTGCTTCCACATAATCCAAACCGGCATGAGCAGCCAAAATTTTCTGCGTCATTGTCATTCCCATTTTATTGATTCCTCCTGCTTTTTTATTCTATGCTGTCATTCTATCATATTTCCTGTTATAATACTAATACATATTATTCATATTCATTATAACTTATAGTTATGGAGGTATTATGCAGGAAAATTTGTCTTTGTATCACATTTTTTATACGGTAGGCCGCACCGGAAATATTTCCCGGGCTGCCAAAGAGCTGTATATCAGCCAGCCGGCCATCAGCCGCGCGATTCAAAAATTAGAGACCAATCTGGATACCGTGCTTTTCAAACGCAGTTCCAGAGGTGTAGCCCTTACACCTGACGGAAAAGCGCTTTTGGAAAAAGTAGCGGAAGCATTTTCTCTGCTCGCGGAAGGAGAAGATGTCATTTTGCACAACCGTTCCCGGGATATCCCACGCCTGCGTCTGGGTACCAGCTCTACTTTATGCCAGTACGTATTGCTCTCCCACCTGAAATCCTACATTGCCGCTTACCCTCAGGTACGCATCAATATTTCCTGCCAATCCACCTACCAGACACTCCGTTTGCTGGATGAGGAAAAAATCGATCTCGGACTCATCGGGCGCCCCAAAAAGCTGCACGGCTATCACTTCCGTCCTTTGCTGCGCATCAATGACACCTTTGTAGCTACGGAGCAATATCTGAGAAACCAGACTGAGCTGTTCCCCGATGAACCGCTCTTTCATACAGCTACCTTCATGATGCTGGATGAGGAAAATATCACCCGTCAGTCTGTCAACGCACAGTTGAAAGAGCATCAATTGGAGCTGAGCCATATTCTGGAGGTTACCTCCATGGATCTGCTCATCCGTTTTGCAAAGATCGGTCTCGGCATTGCCTGCGTCATCCGCCAGTTTGTCCAAAAGGAGTTGGATGAGGGTATTCTGGTAGAAGTTCCTATGGGATTTTATTTTCCGGACAGGGAAATCGGCTTTGTCTGCCGTTCCAAAGAACAGGGGCAGCCTCTGTTTCAGCATTTTTTGCAGGATTCCTGAGCACATATCAGGCCTTGGGAACTGTCAGAAAACAGCCTGAACAGATGGCACAGTCCTGCGCAGATTCAGACAGGCAAGAGGCTCAGGTTATTTATTGACAATTCCTAAAACAGCCTGCCTGGAAAATATCCAGACAGGCTGTTCGTTTCAGGAATCCTGAACTCCTCTTTGCCGCGCTTCGCCGGCGCATAATCCTCCGTTACACTTCGGATATTGCTTAGTTGTTAATCAGTTTATCTTCGCCGTTCCAACTGTACAGCTTACGAACTTCCTCACCTACGATCTCTGATGGATGCTCAGCAGCCAGCTTTCTCATAGCCTTGAAGTGTACTTGTGCACCTGCGGAAGACATATCCAGCAAGAAGTCTTTTGCAAATGTACCATCCTGGATATCCTTCAGAATCTTCTTCATGGTCTTCTTCGTCTCATCGGTGATGATCTTCGGTCCCGTGATGTAATCACCATATTCAGCAGTATTGGAAATCGAATATCTCATGCCTGCAAAACCGGACTGATAGATCAGGTCTACGATCAGCTTCATTTCGTGGATACATTCAAAATATGCGTTTCTCGGGTCGTAGCCAGCCTCAACCAGAGTTTCGAAGCCTGCCTGCATCAGAGCACAAACCCCGCCGCAAAGAACAGCCTGCTCGCCGAAAAGGTCTGTTTCTGTTTCTGTACGGAAAGTGGTTTCCAGAACACCGGCTCTTGCTCCGCCGATAGCCAATGCATAAGCCAACGCAATATCCAGTGCTTTTCCGGAAGCATCCTGCTCAACAGCTACCAGACAAGGAACACCTTTTCCTGCCTGATATTCGCTTCTTACCGTATGTCCCGGACCTTTCGGCGCGATCATGGTAACATCCACAAATTTGGGAGGTACGATACATCCGAAATGAATGTTAAAACCATGTGCAAACATCAGCATGTTTCCTTCTTCCAGGTTTGGCTCAATATCTTTCTTGTAAAGGGCTGCCTGTTTTTCATCATTGATGAGAATCATAATGATGTCGGCCTTTTTTGCCGCCTCTGCTGCTGTATATACTTCAAAGCCCTGCTCTTCTGCTTTTTTCCAGGACCTGCTACCCTCATAAAGACCGATGATAACGTTGCATCCGGACTCCTTTGCATTCAGAGCATGTGCATGTCCCTGGCTGCCGTAGCCGATCACTGCAATGGTCTTGCCTTCCAGTAAGCTTAAGTTACAGTCTTCCTGGTAAAAAATCCTATTTGCCATCTTTGTTTCCTCCTAAAAGTTTATAAATTTTTTCATAATCGTTAAGGGAACTCCTCCCCTAGCAAACATTTTTATGTAGTAAGCTCCCTTTTAGAGAAATCTTACATCATGAGCACCTCTGGAAAGTCCCGTAATACCGGTACGTGCCAGCTCCAGAATCTCATAATCATCCAGCAAATCAATAAAAGCACCTAATTTGCTCTTGCTGCCCGTCATCTCGATCACAAGGGAATCCTTGCTGACATCGATGACATTGGCACGGAAAATATCCGCTATAGAAATAATACCCTGGCGCTGCTCCGGCTTAGCGGAAACCTTCACCAACACCAGTTCTCTGCTTACACTGTCTTCCGGCTCCAATACCTTAATGTCCCGTACATCCACCAGCTTCGCAAGCTGTTTGGTAATCTGCTCTAAAATCAAGGCGTCTCCGCTGCAGACAACCGTCATTCTGGAAAATCTCTCATCAGCAGTCACACCAACAGAAAGACTGTCAATATTATAGCCGCGGCGGCTGAATAAGCCGGATATACGGCTCAGTACACCTGCAGTATTGTCTACCAGCAGGGACAAAATTCTCTTTTGCATAATCCACCTGCTTTCACCACTTTAAACTATTAAACATTTAAATGATTAAATGTCCATATGATTTACATTATAACAAGATTCGGGATTTTGTCAATGTAAAATTCAAGGAAAAGAGCCGGTTCCAAATGAACCAGCCCCGTATTCAGAATACGATTCTTCTTGTTGCCACTTTTTGCAGCAGCGGCTCACTGTGCGATACCATGATCAATCCGATTTCCCGTTCCCGCACTTCTTTTAAAAGAAAATTCCAAATCTGGCTCTGGGTAATCATATCCAGCATCGTACTGATCTCGTCCGCGATCAGAAATCTGGTATCCCTGCCCAATGCCCTTGCAATACAAAAACGCTGCAGTTCTCCGCCGGAAAGTTCCCTGGGATAACGGTTCATCCAATCCTCCTCAATCCCAAGCTCCCGAATGATCCGTTCTTCGATCTGCTGTCCATCCGCAAGCGTATCTCTCATACGGAGTCTGGGATTCACCGCCCGCTCCGGATGCTGCCAGATCATCTGTACCGGACAGTACCCCCTTTGGGATAAGGGTTTCCCATCCAGCAGCACCTCCCCTTTGCCGGGCTTTAAATAGCCTCCGAGAATCATGCAGAGGGTTGTTTTTCCGAAGCCGCTCGGACCGAGAACGGCCACCCGTTCATGGCTCTCTACCGATAGGCTTACATCGGCAAAAACCTCTCCTTCCCGATCATCATATGAAAATGTCAGATTTTTTCCTTCCAATACCATACGGTTCCTCCTGTATCATGCGGTTCCTGCTCCGTAATGCCCATGCTTTTGGACTGCAAGCGGCTCGCCCTTGCATTTTATACACCGCACGGTTCCGCAGCCTACACGCTGCATGGGAATCTCTCCCCGGCATTCTTCTGTGCATGCGCTGCATCTGGGCCCGAAGGGACACCCCTTCGGCATATCCTTTACGTAAGGCTGGATACCCGGAAATGGCCGGAAGCCATTCTGAGGCATCGCCCTCCAGAGCGCTTTTGTATACGGATGACGAAGCGTTTCCTCCGAAGCAAAATCCGAAACAGGCGCTTCCTCTACTGTCGTTCCCGCATAAAACACAGCGATTCTGTCTGCAGCCTCGAGAGCCAGCTCAATATCATGGGTGATCAGAAGCACTCCCTTTCCCTCATCTGCAAAGGCTCTGAAATCCTCCATGGATTTTTTCGCCAGTGCAAGGTCCAGCCCCGGTGTCGGCTCGTCTGCAATGATCAGTTCCGGATTTCCCATCAAGGCTGACGTCAGTAAAACACGCCTTGTCATCCCGCCGGAACATTCAAACGGATATTTTTCATCCACATCAGCTCCAAGGCCGTATCTGCGAAACAGTTCCCTCTGCTTCTTTTTCAGTATCCCATTCCTTCTGCTGCCGCTTACCTGCTCTCCTACCTTCATCAAAGGATCCAGATATGTTGTACTCTGCGGTACAAACGCAATCCTGCTTCCCCGGAGCTCATGCATTTTCTCCTTTGTCAGCACTTCCTGGCAGAAATACATCTGTCCTCCTACTCTGGCATTATAAGGCAGCATGTCCAAAATTGCATGTGCCAGAAGGCTTTTCCCGGAACCGCTGGACCCGACAACCGCCACAATCTCTCCTGCATGTACGGATACAGAAAGTCCGGAAATTACCGGAAGCTCTATCTGCCGGCTGCCGCGCCTGTTCTCATACTGCAGAAACGAAACGGACAATTCATCTATTTCCAGAATATGCGGTTTATTGGTACAGCTCATATGCATTCCCCCCGTCTCATATAGTCATAACCATCCTTCCTTTATTCATGAACACTGTTCGGGTCCAGAATCCTGCGAAGCGAGGTTCCTCCCAAATCAAACAATACCACGGTCAGCACCAGCATAAGGCCCGGAAACAGGGCCAGCCACCATTTCCCCGTGATCAAATATTTCATGCTTTCCGACAGGATCACTCCAATTGCAGGCTGCTCAGCGGACAGTCCGAACCCTAAAAACGTAATACTGGATTCATGAAGGATCGCATGCGGAAACATCAGTACCAGTCCCACCAGAAACTGTGGAAAAAGATGCGGAAACATATGCTTCCACGCAATCCTGAGCTTACTGTGCCCAAGCTTGCCCGCAATCCGGATGTACTCACTCTCCTTAAGCTGCAGCACCTCTCCTCTGATCAGCCGGGCAAGGGAAGTCCAATGCGTAAGGGCCACGCCCACGATCACACCCTTCAGTCCCTTCCCCATAGCATAGGAAATCAAAAGCAGAAGAAGAATATGCGGAATTCCCATGATCATATCTATGAAAAATGTAATGGCGGAATCCGTTCTTTTTCCAAGAGTGGCCGATGCAATTCCCAGAACCATTGCCATTGCCGCACTGACTCCGGCTGCACTGACGCCAATGAGAATACTCATGGAAAGCCCTGTCAGGGTACGGTAAAACATATTTCTTCCAAGCCAGTCGGTACCAAAGGGATACTGCAGGCAGGGCGGAATATTTTTTCTGGAAAAATCCGTTACCATAGCTTCTTCGTGGCAAATACCTCCTGCTACAGCTACAGTCACCAGAAACAGCAGGGACAGGAGCAGGTAGCCTTTTACTTTTTGTCTTTGGTTCAGCTTCATTCTCTGCGGCCTCCCTTCCTGATACGCGGATCTACCACTCCGTACAGAAGATTTGCAATGAAATTTCCCAGAAACACAATAGCCGCCGTGATCAGAGTGATTCCAAGCAAAAGAGGTACATCGCTGCCTGTTCCGGCCGCTACGGCTGCCTGTCCTAACCCCGGGTAAGAGAAGACCTGCTCTACAAGGACGGAGCCTCCGATGATTTCACTGATAGAGGCAAACTGCAGTGTCATGGCCGGAAGCAGAACGTTCCGAAGCGCATGCCGGCGGACAATGCGCCAGGTACTATCCCCTCCCGCTCTGGCAAAGAGGACGTAATCACTTTCCATTATATCAATCATTTTTTCCCTGGTGTGCAGGGTAATATTGGAAATCCCGGTAATGCTCAGAGTCACTGCCGGAAGAATTGCATGACGCACTCTGTCCAGGAAGGTAACACCGCTTGCTTCCACACCGATCGGCACACTCAGCCCGATAGGCAGAAGCCTGAGCCACACACCAAAAATAATCAGCAGAAGCAGCGCCAGCCAAAAAGCCGGGGTACTGGCCACCACCAGAGAATATCCCTTGATCAGCTTATCCGGCAGCTTTCCCCGGAATACTCCGGCAGTCACACCCAGAATAAATCCCAAAAGTCCTGAAATGATCCAGGCCAACCCCATTAGAAACAGAGAGTTGGCCAATTTTACTGCGATTACTTTTGTAACAGGCTGGCGGTAAAGAAGGGATGTGCCCATGTCCCCCCTTACCGCATCCCCCGCCCAGTTCAGATACCGTTCTACCGGGTCTTTATCCACGCCCCAGTAGGACCTTAATTTTTCTTTTTGTGCTTCACTCATGGAACCTAATGCCGCCTGTCCCACATTCGCCTGCAGAGGGTCGATGGGGGAGACGGATACCAGAGCAAATGTCACAATACTCACTGCAAACAAAAGCAATACCATCCGTATGAAATTTTTTCCGGCAAATATTACGTTATGCTTTATCAAACTGTATTACTCCCATTCCCATTCGTCTATGTTATTTACGATTGACCAGCCGTGTCCGTGCGGATGAAGCTTCTGATCCGCGACCTTCAAGCCATCGCGTACAAAGTACAGATGATCAATGTTGCACAGCCAGATCCACGGAATATCACCTTCCTGCGTGATACCGGCTGTTCCATCCCACTGCGCCTTTTTCCAAAGCTCATAGGATTCTTCCAGATCATCGCTCTGAAGGGCTTCATCCATATAGCTGTCAACAGTATCGCTGGCATATGGAGAATATTCAGCGGAGCCTGTGCCTTCTATCGTATGATAAATGTTATAAAGCTCCATAGGAGAATGTGCTCCCCAGCCCCATACCAGAGGTTCCGATTGTGCACGGTCATATGCCGTATCCCAGCCAACGCCTTCTGTTTTCACTTCAATGCCAAGTTTTTTCAACTGGTTCGCGGTGTCCTCTGCCAGCGCCTGACGCACAGAATCTCCATTGCTGAACATCAACGTAAAGGCGGCCTTCTCTCCGTCCTTTTCGCGAATCCCATCTTCTCCTTCCAGCCATCCTGCATCATTCATCAGCTTTTTGGCTGCGTCCAGATCGTATGCAACAACCGCCTCCCCGTTATACCACGGCATTTTGTCGCACACACTGTATGCCTTCGTTCCATAGCCGTTCAAAACATTCCTGATCATTTCATCTCTGTCAATAGCAAGGTTGATTGCACGTCTGACATTCACATCCGCAGTCAATGCATTGCCGTGCGTAACACCCTCAATTTCTTCAGGCTCCGTACATGGAAGATTAAAGCCACGGTTATCTACCGTCTCTACATTCAGCAGACGGTATCCCTCAATCTCCTGTTCACTGTAAGAAGCAGCGGTATGCGCCACATCCACCTGTCCTGCCATAGCGGCGGCAAGTGCTGCATCCTCTTCCATAAAAAGGACGGTCAGTTTGCCGATCTTCGGCGCTTTCCCGTAATAGTCCGGATTTGCTTCAAAAATAACCTGCTGGCCCCTGTCCCACTGTTTCATGATGTAACGGCCGGAACCAATCGGATTTTGTCCGTAATTTTCATCGTATGCGTGTTCCGGAACGATTCCAACGATTGCCATAGTATACGGCCAGATAGAATACGGTGTATTCATACGAAACTCCACAGTCGTATCATCCAAAGCAACCGCTTCTTTCAGCATTGTAAAATCATTGACAGAACTGTTGTCCCGGCAATTGTTATAAGTAAAGGCTACATCCCCGGCTGTGAGAGGCTCCCCATCTGTGAACCTCACATCATCACGGATTTTTACAGTCCAGGTGAGACCGTCCTTACTGCAGTTGTATTCCGTGGCCAGATCATTTTCGATTCCAAGCTCTTTTGTCGTCCGCACCAAGGTGCTCTGAATCAGCGGCTCATGCACATGCTCCCCTGCACCCCAGCCGTAGGCCGGGTCGAAGCCGGATTCCGGTTCGGAGGTTACCGGCATGGTAACGACTACATCGCCGCTTTCTGCATCCGCATGTACTGCCTCCGTACCAGACACCAGAAGAGAAACGCTCATGGCAGCCGCACAGAACAGACTTATCAGTTTTTTGATCATCATATTTATTGATCTCCTTCCTTGAGAATGAATTTCCTGGTTTGTACGCGCGTATAAATTCGTTTATACGTTTATTATATCGAAAAAAATCCCCCCTGCAAGCCCGCAGGGGGGTTATTTTTATCAAAAAAGGCAAAATCTTAAACCAGATATTTATTTCTCAGATCACTGATTGCCTTAGGTGTCAGATAGAGTGCTCTTCTGAGAAACCGGTCAACAGAGCCATAATCCTGCTCGATTGTCCAAAATACCGTATCCAGATATTCTTCCTCTACGCGGAAAAAAATACGGATGCGTTCCATAACCTCTCCATCGACAATCATTTTATTCTCAAGAAAACGGATCATATATTCCAATTCCGTCTCCAGATATAGATTGCTTCTCATAAAGTCATCCCGAATCACTTCTCTCGGCACGCCCAGGGCACAGAGAAGCAGCGCAGTCCCAACGCCTACCCGGTCTTTGCCTTCACTGCAGTGCCAAAGCACTGCCCCCTCATTCTGCTGCAGAAGCACATCCAAAAAACGTGCATACTGCTTTACGGAATACTGATCGCGAATCAAAGCCCCGTACTGTTTTTTTACAGCTTCCTTCGGGCTTCCTTTTAAATTCAGAATTACCTCCGTCAGGCTCCGCTCGCGGGAAATCCCCACAGTCTCTTCATCCATGATCGGGATTTCATAATACTTGACACCTTCCATAATCGTATCCGGCTTTTCCCCGCGCTCCACTGCGGTACGGAAATCAATCACTGTGGATAAACGGTATTCACCCAAGAGTGTATCCTGATCTGCAAGAGAAACATGATAAAGATTTCCGCTCCTTAAAAGCTTCCTGGGCAGAATATGCCTGCCATCCTCTGTGACAAGTGCTCCCAGATCCCTCGTATTTGGAAGACTGTGAAGTGCAATTCTTCCTCCCTTTGGAAAACCTGTGGCAATATCCGGATTCAGGGCTTTCAGAAGCTGAATACAATCCTCTACCTCTTTTTCTGTCATATCAAATTTGTATCGTTTCCGTCTTTTTGTGACAATCACTAAATAATTCGCCATCAGTTGCTTTTGGACTCCGCCTTCCACACCTTCCCGGCGCATATATGCCCACAAAATATCTCTGCACGGAAGACTGTTCATCATCATATGCTTCGTAAAAATCAGATTTCCGTCTTCAATTCGTATTTTTCCATATTTCATAGGCTTCTCCTCCGCTGTTTCCTGCTTATCTGCACGTATTTCCGAATGTTACGGCATCCGCCGTTCATATGTTCATCATATCACACTATCAGGAAATGCGAAACAAGTAAAACTTATTTCATATAAAAAACAACTGCCTCATATGGACGAAGAAGCATATTTTGCTCCAAAACAGCATCTTCGTAATTGGAAATCAATACCTCTGCTTCTTTTTTCAGGAAATCCTCCGGAATTTCTATTTTCTGCTCCTCCTCCTTAAAATTACAGATCACCAGAAGTTTTTCTGCTCCCAGGCTTCTGGTATAAGCATAAATGGCGGGATGCTCTGCAAGCAGCAGCTCATAATCGCCATAGACAATTATTTCATTTTCGTGACGAAGCCGGATCAGTTTCTGGTAATAGCGGAACACCGAATCTTCTCTTGTCATCTGCTCTGCTGCATTGATCTCTTTATAATTCGGATTCACCATAATCCAGGGCGTCCCTGTTGTAAACCCTGCATTCTCACCTGCATCCCATTGCACCGGAGTACGTGCATTATCACGGCTCTTATACCTTAGATATTTCATCATCGTATCACTGTCCATGAGCTTTCCTCCGACGATTTCATGATAAGCATTGATGCTTTCAATATCTCTGAAATCATCCAGGGTTTCAAACGGAACATTCGTCATCCCAAGCTCTTCGCCCTGGTATACATAAGGCGTTCCCTGCATCATATGCAGGCAGGTTGCCAGCATTTTTGCAGAAATCTCTCTGTATGCGGAAGAATCATTACCCAATCTGGAAATCATTCTCGGCTGGTCATGATTACACCAATACAGGCTGTTCCATGCTTTTCCCATTAGCGAAACCTGCCATTTTGTCAACACCTTTTTCAACTCCACCAGATTGATCTTTTTGTCACTCCATTTAAAGGTTTCTCCGCCATCCAGATCCATATGTTCAAACTGAAATACCATGTTCAGCTCTTTTCCATCCAGGGAAGCATACTTCTGCGCTTCTTCAACAGTAACACCTGAACACTCACCTACTGTCAGCAGGTCGTATCTGGAAAGCACCTTCTGATTCATTTCCTGAAGATATTCGTGGACGTGCGGTCCGTTGCAGACGTAAGGGCCGAAATCTCCATAGCCGCTCTTGCCGATTTCTCCATCCGGAAGTCCCGGAACCTTGGAAATCATAGAAATTACGTCCATACGGAAACCATCGATCCCCTTTTGGCACCACCAATCCATCATATTGAAAACTTCTTTTCTCACAGCCGGATTATCCCAGTTCAGATCGGGCTGCTTTTTGGAAAACAGATGCAGATAATACATTTTTGTTTCTTCGTCGTACTCCCAGGCAGGGCCGGAGAAGCAGGAGCCCCAGTTATTTGGTTCTTTTCCATCCTTTGCATCTCTCCAAATATAATAATCCCGATATGGGTTTTCTTTGGAGCTGCGGCTCTCCATAAACCATGGATGCTCGTCAGAGGTATGGTTTACAACAAGGTCCATAACAACCCTGATACCGCGTTCATGAGCCGCAGCAAGCATTCTGTCATAGTCTTCCATGGTCCCGAAATCTTTCATAATTCCGCAGTAATTGCTGATGTCATATCCATTGTCATCATTCGGAGATTCGTATACCGGTGAAAGCCAGATAACATCAATTCCAAGCTCTTTTAAATAATCCATTTTTTCTGTGATTCCATTCAGATCACCAACACCATCTCCATTACTGTCCTTAAAGCTTCTTGGATAAATCTGATATACCACCGCTTCTTTCCACCATGTTTTTTTCATAATCTGCACATCCTTTCTTCCTGTCTTATCATTGCTTTTTTCAAATAGGTTTTACGTTTAACTTTATGGGCGTATCTTACATCTGTTCCTGTCAAATGTCAATAGTTTTACGTAAAACTCTTTGCGAAATCTTTTGTGCAGATTCACGAATGACAAGCTTCACGGGTAGTCTGACGCTCTTGCTGCATATCTGCTCCTTTTCAATCAGAGAAATCATATTCCGAACGGCCAGGCGTCCCTTCTCGCTGACTCCCTGATGAATCGTTGTCAGTCTCGGATTCGTCAGATGCGCCATATCAATATCGTCAAAGCCCGTTATGGAAAAGTCCTCCGGAATCCTGATATTGTGATGAAGAAAATAATCCATTCCCTCGATTGCAAGATAATCGTTGCAGAATACAAGTGCTGTTATCCCGTCTTTTTTTCTCACAATTTCTTCAAACAGGTGTTCTTTTTCCTCTGCCGTATTTCCGCAAAATAAAATCCGCTGCTCCCCATCCGGAATGCCTGCCTGCACCATGGCACGGACAAAACCGTACTCGCGCATCCGTCCTACGTCACAAAGATCATCAACCCTGCTGCGGTCCACATCTGAAACAAACCGTATCTTTCTATGTCCCAGCCCTAACAAATAGGAGGTTATTTCAAATGCGCCCGCCTCGTCCTCCGTTCCTACATTGCAGTATGTTTCCTCCTCCCGGAAATAGCAGTCCGTAAAAACGGCGGGAACTTTAATCTTTTCGCCCAGACGCCGGCTGTCTCTGGTTCCCATGCTGACTGTTATGATGCCCGCCGCATTCCACGTACTCAGCAGCTTCTCAATCTCCTCAGCAGAATTGGAAAAACACAGCATCATATAATATCCGTTCCTGCGTATTTCCTTCTCCATGGTACCTAATATTTCTGACATAAAAGGACTCTGGATTCCCTCCCTGGAGGGATCCGTCAGATCATTTGCGATCACACCAATGATATCGGACCGATGCTTTACCAGCATTCTGGCCCCCATATTCGGGACATAATGCATTTCCTTCATAATTTTCTCTATTTTTTCTATGGTAGCAGGTGAAACTCTCTTTGTATTTCCATGAATGACATTGGAAACCGTGGTAAAACTGACCCCGGCTTCTCTTGCAATATCTTTAATGGTCGCCATGATTTTTCTCCTTACTTCCTTTTCTTAATGCGGCACAGAATTTGATATAATGCATCCAGACTATAAGGCAGAACCGCCTCATCCAGTACAAACTTCGGATGATGCAGCGGATACTCCTCTCCCGGCACTCCTGCCAGAAAAACCGCAAACAGCCCTCTTGTTTTCTGAAAATAACGAAAGGCATTATCTCCCGCAAGGTACAGCTCGTCCTCACCTTCCAAAATAAAACGCTCTTTGAAAACACGGTTTCCTACTTCTTCCGCTGTTTTGGTCAATTCCTCATCATTGGCAAAAGCCAGAACGGGTTCTTTGACAAAGGACAGGTGGATTTTGGTTCCTGTCTGCTTCTCAATATCCGTAAGTTTCTTTCCAAGCCGATGATATAATTCCATAAAATCTTCTTCTCTGCAGGCTCGGATATTCCCGTTCAAAACCACCTGATCCGAAATAATATTAGAATATTCCCCTCCGTGAATGGTCCCGATTCCAACCAGGCACGGTGCACTGCCCTGATACTTCTCATTCAGCTCATGCACTGCCTGCACGGCCAAAGCAGCTCCATAAATACTGTCAATCCCTTTTTCCGCTTCGCTCCAATGGCCGGACTTCCCATGAACCTCTATACGGATGCCTCCGATCATGGCCGATGCCTGTCCTTCATGGACAGCCATACCAAAGGGGCCATCCGCAGCAAAATGAAACATCAGAAAGGCATCCGGAAGCGGATTTGCCAGAGCGCCTGCATCCAGCATACGCTTAGCACCTTCCCCAATTTCTTCCGCCGGCTCAAATAAAAAGCGCACCCTAACCGGAAAAGAAGCACCCGCATTCGCAATCACCCTGGCCAGTACCAGTGCAACTGCCAGAATTGCATCGTGACCGCAGGCATGCATGCAGCCCTTATTGACAGAAGCATACGGCAGCCCTGTCTGCTCCCGGATCGGCAGTGCATCCATTTCTGCCCGGAGCACTGCTGTAATTTCCTTTTCTTTCAGGGCCGGAAGCTCTGCAATCAACCCCGTGGGGGGAACCGGCAGGATTTCATACCCCAGCTCCTCCAGATAATTCCGGATATACGCAGACGTGGTTTTCTCCATTAACCCCAGCTCCGGATGCTGATGAAAGTATCTGCGGAGCCGAATCAGCTCTTCTCCATATAATTCTCTGTTTTTCATCTGTCTTTTCACTTTTCTTATGTTATGCGGATAATTGCTTACGCCTTATCCAGCGTCTCTCTCCATGCCGCTTCCCGAAACCCCGGAAGTACAAAATCCTCTCCCACAAGAAGCGGACGTTTCACAAGCATCCCATCACCGGCCAAAAGTACAAGCTGCTCTTCCTCCGTCATGGAAGCAAGCTTGTCTTTTAACCCCAATTCTCTGTATTTCATCCCACTGGTATTAAAGAACCGTTTCATTGGAAGACCACTTCTTGCAATCCACTCCTTCAGCTCCTCCTGTGTAGGGTTCTCTTCTGCAATGTGTCTGTCTTCAAACGCCACCTGATTTGCCTCCAGCCATTTTTTGGCCTTTTTACAGGTACTGCATTTCGGATATTCTATAAAAAGTATCATATTTTTCTCCCTGTCCGTTTTTCTTAATGAATCATATCAGTCCCAGCTTTGTAAGTCCGTTTTGAATTCCGCAGTGGAACATATCGGTTGTCACATAGTCCGCAAGCTCTTTGATCCTTTTGGAGCCGTTTCCCATAGCAACTTTCGTCGCCGCATATTCAAACATAGAAAGATCATTGTTGCTGTCCCCGAATACAACGGTATCTTTCCATGGAATGTCAAAAATCCGGCAAACCGCTGCAATCCCCACTGCTTTACTGCACCCCTTCGGTACCATCTCGATGGTTGTTCCCGCAAAGGAGCCGCTCTCATGGCGGATGATATCGTAATACACAGATAATTCCCTGCATGCTGCAGCAGCATCACAGCCTTCCAGCATCTTCGCACTGATCTTATTGATCCTCATACAATCTTCGTTGCCCCGGATAGGCTTCCATTTCGGTCCCAATGCTTCTGTGATCAGGTCACAGTACCAATTAACACTGCTGTTGTATTCCTCTTTATCATAGTACATATAATCCGCACCTTCCATTACAGGAACCAGACCGTATCTGCGGAGTACTTCTACGGAGTGCCTTGCCACCTCCGGCGGCATTTCTTTGTTAAACAGGCGCACGCCATCTTTTTCTATGGTCGCACCGCAGGCGCTGATCATGCCCGTAAACGGAATCTGCTCCAGATATCCGGGTACAAAGGCCCGGCTTCTGCCTGTACAGAGCCATGCTCCGTGTCCATTGGCAGCCAGGGCGCTTAATGCTTCCACGGTACTTTTGGGGACTCCCTTCTTAATATCACAAATCGTACCGTCCGCATCAAAAAATACTGCTTTTTTGCTCATTTATTTTCTCCTGACGTATCCTTTCTTTTACTCAATCATAAAATAACTCTGCTGCTCTGCACAAATAGAAGGTATCCTTTACACCTGCTGTTTCATACGGCGAGTGCATACCAAGCTGAGGAAGCCCGATATCCACGGTAGAAACAGCCACCTGGGTATTGGAGATATTCCCAAGGGTGGAGCCGCCTGCCATGTCGGAACGATTGACAAAGGTCTGATACGGAACCTCTGCTCTTTCGCAAAGCAGCTTGAACTCTGCGGCAGAAGCCGAATCCGTACAATATTTCTGGTTTGCATTGTATTTTATTACAATGCCGCCGTTTACCACCGGATGATTGACCGGATCCGTCTTCTCTGCATAATTCGGATGCACCGCATGCGCATTATCCGCAGAGATCATAAAGCTTCCGGCAAGTGTCATCAAATATTCCTCGTAGGTTCTGCCCAGTCCTGTATTGATACGAAGAAGTGTATCCCTCAAAAATGTTGACGCCGCCCCCTGCTTCGTAGTACTTCCCACCTCTTCATTGTCCAATACACAATGCACGGCGATGCTGCTCTCTTTTCTGCCTGTCAGAAGGCCCTCCATAGAGGCGAACGCACACTGCAGATCATCCAGCCTTGTGCAGGAAACAAATTCCCTGCCTGCACCCCAGATCGTCCCCGGTGTCCTGCTGTACAAAAACAGATCATGTCCCAAGATATCGACTTCCTCCACGCCTGCTTCCTCCGCAATGGTTTTCAGGAATGTCCGCTCTCCATCCGCACATCCGTAAAGGGGAAGCAGGTCCTTCTGTACATTGTATTTATATCCCTCGTTCACCTCACGATTCATATGGACAGCAAGGCTTGGAATCATCAGCAGGTCCCGGTCCACACAGACCAGCTTTTCTTCAAATGTCCCCCCTTTTCTTACCATTATACGGCCTGCCACGGACAGGGGCCTGTCAAACCACGGAGACATCAGCATTCCGCCGTATTTTTCCACGTTCAGCTTCACATAGGCATTCTCTACTGTTATTTCCGGATTCTCCTTGATCTTAAAGGCCGGAGAATCGCTGTGGCTTGCCATAATATGAAATTTGTATACTGCTTTCTCCGGAATCGAAAATGCGATCAAAGCCGAATGATTTCTGGTCACAAAATACTTCCCGCCTGCCCGTAGCTTCCAATAGTCTCCCTCCCGCAGTTCTCCGAATCCCTCCTTCAGAAATCTGCGGCGCATTTCTTCTACAGCCTGAAAGGCCGTGGGACTCTTTTGAATAAAAGCAAGCAGATTTTCCGCTGTTTTATACATATCGAGTTACTCCTTCGTTTATTTTTCATACAGTTGCTCTCCAAACGGGATTCACAACTATTCTTCATTATACTCTAAATCAAAATTCCTATCAATCGGATTTCCTGTAAAACAAAAAAGAGCCCACCGGATAGCCTTTTGTTATCTATACCATGAAAAAAGCGGAGGCAGACCAGAGTCTGCCCCCTACCAGCTATCATCATCTTTTTCCAAGCTTCATCTCCGCATGCATACATATTACAATGCTGCGATTCTTCCAATCGCTTCCAGTGTTTTTTCATAGGTTCCGAATGCAGTCAGACGGAAAAAGCCCTCGCCGTGAGCACCGAAACCGGAACCGGGCGTTCCCACCACATGCGCATTCTCTAAAAGGTAATCAAAAAATTCCCACGAAGTCATCTGATTGGGAGTCTTCAGCCAAATGTATGGAGCGTTCACACCTCCGGATACGGAATAACCTGCATTTTTCAGTCCTTCATAAATGACCTGCGCATTTTTCATATAATAGCTTACCTGTTCTTTTAACTGTGCCTTACCTTCCGGAGAATACACAGCCTCCCCTGCACGCTGCACAATATATGGAGCACCGTTGAATTTCGTTCCATGGCGTCTTGCCCATAAACTGTGGAGTGATACACCGTCACGCACCAGTTCTTTGGGCACTACAGTGAACCCGAGACGCACGCCTGTGAAACCCGCATTTTTGGAAAAGCTGCGAAGCTCAATGGCACAGGTTCCTGCTCCCTCACATTCATAAATACTGTGAGGAATGTGCTCCTCCGTAATATATGCCTCATAAGCCGCATCATAAATGATAACGGCGCCGATCCTATTTGCATAATCCACCCACTCCTGAAGCTTCTCCCTGGTGATCGCCGCACCGCTTGGGTTATTGGGAAAGCAAAGATAAATCAAATCCGGATTCTCTTTCGGAAATTCCGGAAGAAATCCGTTTTCTTCCCTGCACGGCATATAGATCACACCGTCAAAGCTCTCAGCTTCCGGATTATATTCCCCGGTACGTCCGGCCATAACATTTGTATCCACATAAACCGGATAAACCGGATCGCAGACAGCTACCTTATTATCCAATCCAAAAATTTCCTGAATGTTTCCGGAATCGCATTTCGCACCATCGGAAACAAAAATCTCATCTGCCGAAATCCGGCATCCACGGTCTGCGTAATCATTTTTTGCAATCGCGTTTCTCAAAAACTCATAGCCCAGATCCGGCGCATATCCCCGGAAGGTTTCCGCATGTGCCATTTCCTCCACTGCCTTATGCATAGAATCAATGATTGCCGGAACAAGCGGCTGTGTGACATCTCCAATTCCCAAGCGGATAATTTCCTCCTGGGGATGTGCCTCCTGGTACGCCGCCACTTTTTTCGCAATATTGGAAAACAAATAGCTTCCCGGTAATTTCAGATAATTTCTGTTTACTGTTACCATGATTATTGAATCTCCTCATCCTAGTTTCTCACCTCAGGCCCTTCGCTTCTCAATTTCTTCCGTCAAAGCTTCACGCACTGCATCAGGGCTTACCTTTCCTTTCAGTTCCTTCATCATCTTTCCTACAAAAAAGCCAAAGACTTTTTCTTTTCCGCCCAGAAGCTCTGCAAGCGGCCCCGGATTCTCATCCAGGATCATATTCAGAGTATCGGTCAGCAAACCCTTATCTTCTACAATTTTAAGGCCTTTTTCCTCAATATACAAGACCGGATCAATATCTTCTTCAAAAACTTTTTCAAAAACCTTCTTTGCATTCTGCGCACTGACTTCCTTTTTCTCAATCATCAGAAGCAGCTCTGCCAGATGTAAAGGGGTGAACCGTACCTGTTCCGGCTCCATTCCCTTATCCTTCATCAGACGCAGAACCTCCACCATGAACCAGTTCGCCGTCTTTTTCGCATTGCCGCAGAGCCTTGCCACTTCCTCAAACAGCCCGGATAAATGCCTGGATTCTGTCAAAATTCCGGCATCATATGCAGGAAGCCCAAACTCCTTCTGATAACGGTGCTGCTTTTCCTCTCGAAGCTCCGGCATAGATGCCCGAAGCTCCTCTATCCACGCATCGGAAATATGGACCGGCGGCAGGTCCGGATCCGGGAAATAGCGGTAATCCCTGGCATCCTCCTTAGAACGCATAGCATGTGAGGATTCTTTATTGTCATCCCAGCGACGCGTTTCCTGCACAACTGCTCTTCCTTCCTCCAAAAGCTCAATCTGGCGCTCCCGCTCTCCCTCGATGGCTCTTGCAATGGCCTTAAAAGAGTTCAGGTTTTTCATTTCTGTTCTGGTTCCAAAGATTTCACTTCCCGCCTCCCGGACAGAGAGGTTTACATCCGCACGCATGGAGCCTTCCTGAAGCTTACAGTCTGACACACCCAAATACTGCATCATACAGCGCAGCTTTTCCAAATAAGCGATGACCTCTTGTGCACTGCGCATATCCGGCTCGGAAACAATTTCAATCAAAGGTACGCCGCTTCGGTTAAAGTCTACCAGGGAACAGTCCTCCCATTCATCATGTATCAGCTTTCCTGCATCCTCTTCCATATGCATCTCATGAATACGGATTTTCTTTTTGCCTTGAGAGGTCTCGATTTCTACAAAGCCATCGTAACAGATCGGCAGATAGAGCTGGGAAATCTGATAGTTCTGCGGATTATCCGGATAAAAGTAATTTTTTCTGTCAAACCTGCAATACCGGTGAATCTTACAATTTGCCGCAAGACCGGCTTTTAAGGCAAACTCCACCACCCGTCTGTTGAGAACCGGAAGCGACCCGGGCATACCGGTACAAACCGGGCATGTATGCG
>URVB01000027.1 GCA_900551075.1 uncultured Blautia sp.
TGAACAAGCGAAAATCATTCCGTATAAGGCAATATCCTTGAAAATACCAATGACCACTTTTCAAAACAAGCTGATACGGCTCAACTGTCCGTACAGTTTTCTTTCCGTGATGAGCTATATATTCAAAGGAAACCAGCCTGCAATTCTGCAAGGCTGTTTTGATAATATCCAAATAGGATTGTGTATTTTGATTGCCAATCCAAGAACTTAAATCTATACATATTTGGTTTGCTTTTAATTCTATGGCATTTGCTTTTTCGGCGGGGATAAAACTTTTGACTTTTGCAAGGGCATTTATCAGCTCATTTCCCCGTATCATATCCGAAAGACTTGAAAGCCCCATAAGGATAGCGGAAAGGTCATCAGCCGAAAAAACATTTTTGTCAATTTTATATTTCTGCATAATTTCAAAGCCGCCGCCCACTCCCGGTATTGAGCGGATCGGGATACCTGCCATGTTGATAGTGTCTATATCACGGTAGACTGTGCGGGGCGACACTTCAAACATATCCGCTAATTCCTGCGCCCCTATCCGCTCTTTATCAAGGAGAACCATAATAATACTAACGAGCCTGTCAATCTTCATCTGATAGCCGCCTTTCAAAATTTCTTTTACCCTGTATATTGTTGCCATAATGTTGTCAGCAATTACATGATACAATAAAAAAGCAAACAAATCAAATATACAATGAAAACGGAGGAAATTTATGTTTACAATCTATGTTTACGTTCTTGACACATTAGCCGACTGGGAATTAGGCTATATTACTGCGGAGTTACATTCCGGGCGGTTTTTCAAAAAGGACGCCGAGCGAGTATCGCTTAAAACAGTCAGTTATTCAAAAGAGCCAATCCATACAATGGGAGGGCTGACAGTCATACCCGATTGTCTGATTGATGATATTGCTGTAAAGGAAACAAGCGTATTGCTGTTACCGGGTGCAGATACATGGAGTGACCCGAAACATAGCGCAATTATCAAAAAAGCAAGTGAACTTCTCTCTGTAGGGGCTACCGTTGGTGCAATTTGTGGGGCTACTGTTGCACTTGCTAATTTGGGGTTGTTGGATAACCGGCGGCATACCAGTAATGGAAAGGGATTTCTTGAAATGTTTTCACCTGCTTATAAAGGACAGGATTTCTATGTAGACGAGCCATCAGTAGCAGATAATAACCTTATTACAGCAAATCCTACGGGGGCTTTGTTGTGGGCAAAACAAATCATTGAGCATTTAGGCGTTTTTCAAGCAAACACACTGGAACTTTGGTATGAATACTTTAGTACCGGGAAAGCAAAATCTTTCTTTGCCCTCATGCAGACAGTAGCACCTAACAATGAAAACTGATAAATCCTCAATAAGACTTGACAGGCAGTTAAGGGGAGGACAGTAAAGATGCTGCCGCCCCTTTTCAGCATAAATGCAACTGTTAATTAAGCACTGCCATAATGTGGGAGAAAGGGGGAATTTTCTATGCCTTGCACAGAAACATACAAAGAACACATCATGTATACTTTTCACGGCTTTTGCAAAGTCGTTATCCGCAATGCAGCTAAAGCAATAATAGATATAGGTATTACGGATGATATTACTTTGCTTGATAATGATTTTTTGGAAATTGAAAATTTCGCCAGACATTTATGCGGAAGTGATCATTTGTGCTTACCTACATCAAAATCAGAGGCTCTGAAATTAGAATTACTGAAGCATTATCCGGCAATGAAATGTAATTCTATAGATGAAAATACGTGGGAATATTTTTTGAACCGTTGTACGGAATTAAATGGCTTTGATCTTATATTAATTTGCGTTGGAAATACAGTAATTGAAAAGAAGGTAATACAACTACTTAAGGAAAAGCAGATTGAGAAAGAATGTATAATTCTATGGGTAGAACCGTATTTGGTTGCCGGACATGCTTTGGTTTTTCAGGGAGAAATTGATGTGAGTACAGAAAAAAATATTTTCGATATTAATGGCACGTTTAATAATAATGTTTTAGTTGATAGTAGAAAATATTTAAAAAGCGAAGCCGGTTGTCAAAGTGCGTATGCTCCATATGCAGGGGTTGAAGCTCAGAAATTTATTCTGGATTTTCTGGATATCTATTATAGAAAGATTTATACGAAAAAAGAGAAACATAATTACGAATTTACTTGGATTGGAAAAATGAAGTGAGCAGACAACAAAAATTTGAAATAAAACCTAAGTGGAGATCAAAAGAAGATAGGTTTATGGAATTAAAAAGGATAGATAACCAATGTATCATATAATAAATGATTTGAAAATTCTTGTTAGACCGGAAGTGTTGAGTGATTTAAGAAGGTATTATTACTCTGGTATGAAATACGAAACAGGTGGGATTCTACTTGGAAAGTTTAATAGAAACAATAGAGTTATAGAAATAGTGGAAGTTTATGAGTTGAAAACTAATTTCTTTTCAAGAATATTATATAGAAGGAATGCGAGAAAAGCACAGAAAATAATTAATAAAAGATGGCGTGAAACTGATGGAGTAATTAATTATATTGGAGAATGGCATACCCATCCCTGTATGCAAGCAATTCCGTCTGATACAGATATAAATTCTTTGAAAGAAATTGCAGAAAAAGTGCGGGATACACTGCCTGGAACTATATTAATAATTGTTGGAAAAGATGAGAAAATTAATTTGGTAGTACAGCATGAAGATACGATTAAAATGCAGTTGCTATCTGCTGGAGAAAGAAAAGGCGAGTAATTATAATGCATTCATATACAATTGATAAAAATCTGCGGGAAAAGTAATTTTAAATATATTCATATTAAGTATAATATTATCGTCGTTTCTCACATTTTGGCTCGGAGGAATTATAACAAATGTAAAGACGTGGTTACATCAATATGCATGGATTTCAGATATATTAAGATTATGCGATGAATTGGGAGTTACGACAAATTTTATAGGGGTTACATTTCTATATGGATTAATATACTGGCTTTTCGATAATTATATTTGGAAATGGAAACCATTAAGAAAGGTTCTTAATGTACCAGATTTAAATGGACATTGGGAAGGAAATCTAACTTCTGCCACATATCAAACGACAATACATATGGACTCTTATGTCCGAAATGGATGCACTGAAACGCCGTTCGGGACGATCTCACCGGTAGCAAATGCCAACTTTAGAGGGGCTGGTGTGGACTGGTATATCAAGGCTGATGATATTATTTTGAAGAACAAAGGCGTTCAAACGGGCAATCCACAGAACCATGCACCACAAGGACAACCAAAAAAATAAACTGGCAAACTAGAATTTCATTGTAGCGGATATAAGCGACTGTTATAATATGGGTATGGAAACAGATAATATGAACTTGTGGAGGTACCGAAAATGAAATTTAAAAATCCTATGTTGGTAGTGACTGATATAGATAAATCAGTTGAGTTTATAAAAAAAGTTTTTGGACTTCGTGTAATTATGGATTTTGGAGCAAATAAAACTTTAACAGGTGGCTTAGCCCTACAGACAAGTGAAACATACAAAGAGTTTATCGGTACAAGTGATATTTCTTTTGGTGGTAACAATTTTGAAGTCTATTTTGAAGAAGATGATTTTGATAAATTTGCTGATAGGCTGAAAGAATATGATATTGAATATGTCCACACTATTATAGAACATCCATGGGGACAGCGTGTAGTCCGCTTTTATGACCCAGATAAACATATTATCGAAGTTGGCGAAAACATGAAGATAGTGTGCAAGCGTTTCTTAAATAGTGGAATGACACCAGAACAAGTTGCAGAACGTATGGATGTACCTATGAAATTTGTAAATGCTTGTATGAGATAAATTCATTTTTTGGAAGTCAATAAATACAAAAATAAATTTGAAGTTAGGAAATTGATATTATGAAAGGATTCGAACGCAAAAATCAATTATTTTCTCTTTGCGGATTGAATTGCGGACTATGCCCTATGCTTTTGGGAAATTACTGTGGCGGTTGCGGTAATGGTAATCAGTCATGCAGAATTGCAAAATGTAGTCTTGAACATGGAATGATTGAATATTGCTATGAATGTAAGCAATATTCATGCAAAAAATATCAACACATTGATGAATATGACTCTTTTATCACGCATAGGCGACAGAAAGCAGATTTAGAAAGAGCAAAAAACATAGGCATTGAGCAGTATAATTTTGAACAGCAGGAAAAAACACAAATTCTTTCTTATTTACTTTCTAACTATAATGACGGACGTAGGAAGAATTTCTTTTGTGTGGCAGTCAATTTATTAGAACTTTCAGAACTACAAGAAGCAATAAAGCAAATACAATTCAATGACGAATTGTCCTCGCTACCATTTAAAGCACAATGCTTGTATGTGGTAGAGGTGTTTCAAAAGATTGCTGAAAGAAAAAATATAAAACTGAAATTTATCAGGAAAAAGTGATTTTCAAATTTGAAATTGTAACAAAGATTATTTATATAACGAATGGAGGTATAACTTTGGAAACAGTAGAATTAAGATTTCAATATACTCAAAGTGAATATATAAGAGCAGAAAGGCAATATTTAATTTCTAGTAAAATTCAAAATAAATATGATATTGCTTTAATCGCTGTATTTTTGCTGCTGTCGGTAGTTTATATGCTATTCACCTCTTTTAGCACATTTAGTATTTTAATATTTGGATTGGTAATTTTTGTAACTGCATTGGGAAGCTATTTATATACTAATGCCTATACTGAAATTCAAGCAAACTGCAAAATATCATGAGGAATATACGCTGGTATTCTCTAAAGAAACAATTGAATTTAAAACACAAAGCATTGAATCAGAAATGAAGTGGGATATTTACTCTGAACTATGGGAAAGCCATGATTTTTATTATTTAATTCAAGCACCACGAATATATACGTTAATTCCAAAAAGAGTTTTTAAAGACCTAAACGAAAAACAACTATTTGAAGAAATTGCACAATCAAGAGTAAAAACAACAAAACATGTATAATGAACATACCCCTCAATGTAACAACTTCATATTCACATTCATAAAGCGGTTAGTCTTTTAAGATTGACTGCTTTTTTCATACTTAAATTTAAGATTGGAGTGATTGATTTATGAGAATGATTTGGAATAAAGGACACCGTATCAGAACCAGCGACAAGAACCTTGTTTACCGCTTTTCAATGGGGACGCTTCTGTTTCTGTTCCCAGCGGTTATCCTGCTACTGAACATGAAACAGCTCATGCGTACCGATTGGGAGCATTTCAGCCTATTGGATAACGGATTTGATTATTCTGGGACTCTTTGAGCCACCTGTCCGGACTTTGAGGGTTCTTCCGCAATTATCCGTAATTGATATTTCCTGTATACATCAATTTTGCAGATAAAAGCTCCTTACTGCACCTTCCATACATAGTTCGTTTAACCATTTTTAGTTTGCTGTTTGTACCTTCTACAAAAACATTTGAAAACTCACTGGCAACAGAATTTTCAACAGCTTCTATGTCTTTTTCCAAACCATTTGCAAACTTTGAGATTTCTTTTAGTTCTGAGTTCTTATATCTCGTTATAAACAAGTATAGTAATGGCATGCTTCTTTTTTCATATATTTCACGAAATTCCCTGATACAACACATCAGTTCCCTGATTGCCGGATATTTTTGTAAAATATATGTCGCATGGTTTGCAGTGAGTTCCGCACCCATCAAAAGGAATCGAAATATTCCACTTCTTGACAGGTGATTATATTTTTGCATTGCTTTGTTCTTTTGAATTGCCTCATATGAAGAACTCTTATACACAGCAATATCAATTTGAAAACGTGCTGCTATTTTATTCATATAATCGTACGCGGCAGTTTTACCACCTTTATAACCTTTATCAACAACGCTAAGATATACGTCTTTACGACTTATTCCAGAGCGTAAAGACTTAATAATGTAATCATAAAACCTGTCCATACCGCTGGAAAACTCTTTCTTACAGAGGGCTTCATAATTTCCATTAAGATATTTGGTGACAGTATTCCTGCTGCAATGCAACATAATGGCTATCTGTCGTTTACTATATCCGGCAGAATTATATTCCTGTACTGCGTTATATAGTTGTACCCGTTTTTCATCATATTCGAAGAAGTTATCCACATGGCATGGCATTTTTTTTACCATCATTTTCAAGTATCGTTTTTTCATTCTCATTACCTTCAGATGGTATTCTGATATCAACTGAAAGAACCGAATTTAAGGTGTTTTTTATTGCTTCTAATAGATTTTGGTGAAGGTGAAATCTATCTGCAGCCTGCATAGCATCTGGTAAAATTCCTTTTATTGCGGCAGAGTAAGCACTTGCTCTGTCACGTGTGACAGCTTTTACATGTTTGTTTTTACAAAGCCATTCTTTTAAAGTCTGCCCATCACGTCCATCAAGAAGTGCAACGGGCTTGTGAGCTGCTTCATCCACAATGATTGTTCCGTAAGTATGTCTTTTTTTAAAGGCAAAATCATCAACACCGATGACACTTCCACATTGAATTTCCGGCTGCATTGCAAACCTCTTGGATAATAAACGAATCACACTGTCACCACTGGTTTTCAAATTCATTGCACGACAGATTCGGGCACATCCTTCACCGCTTGTTTCCCATGCCAAAGTACATATAAAATCTTCGCAACGCTCCGTCATACGGCTGTAGTAATTTAAAAAGCCATTTACACTTTCTGCATATGTGGTGACATCGCAGGATGGATTTTCACATTGATATTCATAAGCATTTACAAGCAGATATGTGGTTTTACCTAAAATAGAAAGATCCTGTACTTTTCTTTTATAGTACTGTGTCTGTGTCCTGAAACCACTCCGCGCTTTGGGCAAGGGCAATTTTTTGAACGGACAAAAATTTTAAGATGAATCTCCTTATCCTTTTGAATAATCTGTGATACATCCATTTCATCAGGATAAAATTTTTGTAAATCCAGGTTGTTTTCCATTCGACTCAAATCTATTTCCTCCACGATATAATCCATATCATGGTTTAGCATTCAAATGTAAATATTTCATTTATTTTACGGATAATTGCGGAAGAACCAAAACCGCCCGGAATACTCAACTTTCTGCCGTGAGGGACGGGCAGGAGAAGCAACCCCGCATCAGATGCTCAAGGTCATACTCTGCGCTTACATGAACCGTATTTACTCCAGCCGTGAAATAGAAAAAGCCTGCCGCAGGGACATCAATTTCATGTGGCTGCTGGAAGGTGTGAAAGTGCCTGACCATTCTACAATCGCCCGGTTTGTATCCCTGCATTTTGCCCCGTGCGCGGGACGCATCATGGCAGAAGTTACGGAGTTCCTAAAAAAACAGGTGAAATATCGGGCGAAACCATCTTCATAGACGGGACAAAAATAGAGGCATGTGCAAACAAATATACGTTTGTCTGGAAAAAAGCCGTCACAAAAAACATGGAGAAGCTGCTGGAAAAGCTGGCAGCTTTTGTGGGTGAGTGCGAGGAGCGCTATGGTTTAAAAACCACATACCACGGGCGGGTGAAAATGAAGCATGTAAAGAAGCTGTACAAAAAACTCTATGCGCTGAAAAAAGAGGAAGGAATTGAGTTTATGCATGGAACGGGAAAAAAGAAACGCCCTCTTCAGAAAAGCATTGAGACACTGGAAGGGTACCTGTCCAGGCTGAAGGAGTACACGCAGAAGATACACACCTGCGGAGAACGGAACAGCTACTCAAAGACAGACCATGACGCAACCTTCATGCGGATGAAGGATGACGCCATGAAGAACGGGCAGCTGAAGGCAGGGTATACGTGCAGCTGGGCGTGGATGGGGAATACATCGTATGGCTGACGGTGGGCCCGCAGCCGACGGACACGACCACGCTGATTCCGTTCCTGAAAGATATGGAAGAGAACCTGACTTTCAAGTATGGAAAGGTTATTGCGGACGCCGGGTATGCAAGTGAGGAAAACTACAATTACCTGGACACGAACGGCCAGACGTCCTTTATAAAGCCTGCAAATTATGGAAGCCTCATAAACACAGAAATATAAGAAGGACGTGGGCAGGGCAGAAAACATGGAGTATGACGAAGCAACAGACTGCTACACCTGCAAGAACGGGAAAAAGCTGGCGGCCAGCGATACAAAAAAGATAAAAACGAAGACAGGGTATGAACGGGAAGTTACTATATACAGTTGCACGGAATGCAGCAGATGCCCATACAAAAAGGAATGCATCAAGGGAAACAACAGTAAAAGGTCGCTGGAGGAACGCAATAAGAACCTGCAGGTATCCAAACGGTTCAACCAGTACCGCATGGAAGACCTTGCACGCATCACAAGTGAAGAGGGGCAGATGCTGAGGATGAACCGGAGCATACAGGTGGAAGGCTCTTTCGGCGACATAAAACAGGACTGTGGCTTCCGGAGGTTCTTATGCCGCGGCACAGTAAATGTAAAAGCGGAAAGCATACTGCTGGCACTGGCCCATAACGTGAGGAAGCTGCACAGTAAAATCCAGAATGGGAAGCCAGGAAACCACCTGTTCCCATTAAAAAAAACGCATAAATTTTGATGTTTCAAAATCCTTGAGGCGCTGTTTTAGGCAGGGCCTTAGAAGTATACCCATATGCCATGCGGTGAATAAAACCAGCCAATTCATAACATAATTTCCATGAAAAACTGAGAAAACGGGGCTGTCACACATGCGATTTATCAATCGCTGTGCGACCGCCCCCCTTTTTTTTACTGCTTTTTCTCTGTTGAACAGCGGTATATGATGTTTGTCTGCACATAGGTTGCGTGATAAGGCGTATCAGGATAATTTATTCGTTCCAGCAAAATATTAGTTGCAATATAACCCATCTCTGTTCCGGGATTTGCTACGGTTGTGAGCGGCGGTTCAATAATCTGAGACTCTCGGGAGTTATCAAACCCTGCGATTTTAATGTCATCGGGCAAATTATAATTCAGGCTCTTTAAAGCCCGTATTGTACATATTGCCAGGAAATCATTGGCACAGAAAAAAGCATCCGGAAGATGTGGAAGAGCCTTTATTTTATCAGCAAGCCATAGCGGGTTTCCGTAAGGCTCTGAATCGTCCTCGAGAATACAGAATTCCTCGTAGCTTTGAAGCTTATGGCTTTCCATTGCATCCCGGTATCCGCACCATCGTTCATAAAAGGACTGACAGTGAAAACGGTCCCCTACATAACCGATTGTCTTACATCCTGTTTCAAGAAGATTGGAGATAAGCTGGTAAACGCTGTTGGTATTCTCCATATATAGAATATCAGAAGCAATTGCTTCATGCTGAAGGTTTGCAAAGGAGTCTACGAACAAGGTTGGTATTTTTAAATGGCAGAGAAAATTTGTATATGCTTTATCAAACAATTCCATGATCAAAATAGCATCGGTAGAGGTTTTGTTAAAATTTTCGGGAAGTGTGCACATGGAAATAACATCACTGCGCAGCATGTAAATGGTCAGGCGGTAACCTAATTGGCTTATTTTTTTTTGGAAAGAATCCAATAAGGTGGAACTCAGATGTTGGGTTCCTGGGACTGAACGTGTGAATAAAGCAATCTCCCTGCTGATAATTGATTTTTCCTGTACAGGCACGCTGACAGGCATCAGTCCGAATTGTTTATATCCTAATTCACCGGCTTTTTGAAAAATCATGTCTTTTGTTTCAGGAGCAACATTACCAGTATTATTAATGGCTTTTGAAACAGTATTTCTCGATAATCCTAAAGCATCGGCAATATCTTGAATAGTAACTCTTTTTTTCATGTGATAATAGCCTCCTCTAACATTATATTAGAATCATAAACCAAAAAGCATAAAGTGTCAAATGTAAACTTTAAAATGGTAAATGTAGTTTTTTATATTGTAAAATGTTACAAAAATTACATATGCACATTGTTAAAAAGTGTCAAATGTAATTTCCTGTGTGCAAAATAGTTGACAAGATAGTGTGCATATGATAAAATATAGCCATAAAAGGAATTCGAATTCAAACTAAAGCTATGAATAATGCACAATACAGGCTTCTAAAGAATTCTGCAATGTGCAAATGTAAAAGAGGAGGAAAGATAGATGCTATGGCAAAAGTAAAAGAGAAAAAACTTAATTATCGGAGCTTGAAAAGCAAGCTGCTTTATGTGAGACAAAACTGGCAGTTGTACCTTATCTTTACACTACCGGCGTTGCTGTTGACAATTATTTTTAAATACATACCTATGGGAGGTGTCCTGATAGCTTTTGAAAATTACAACCCGATGCAGGGAGTTTTCGGAAGTGAATGGGTTGGACTTGAACATTTTCGTAGGTTTTTGTCCTCACCGGATTTTATAAACTATCTGGCAAATACCTTAAAACTTAGTGTATATGGACTGTTATGGGGCTTTCCAGTGCCGATTATCCTGGCATTATTGCTGAATAGAATAAGAAGCAAGGCAATACAGAAAAAAATACAGCTTGTCCTGTATGCACCGAATTTCATCTCCGTCATTGTATTGTGTGGTATGGTATTTATTTTTCTGTCACCTATAGGTCCTGTTAATAAGCTGTTTGGCACATCCATTAATTTTATGACAATGCCGGAGGCATTCAGAAGTATTTATATCGTTTCCGGAATCTGGCAGGGCGCAGGCTGGGGCTCCATTATGTATACCGCAGCTCTGGCAAATTCCAGTGCGGAATTAACGGAAGCGGCTATTGTAGATGGTGCAAATGTTTTCCAACAGATTAAGAATGTTGATATCCCTGCAATCAAACCAATTATTGTCATTCAGTTTATCCTTCAGGCAGGAAACATTATGAGCCTTGGTTTTGAAAAAGCGTTTGCATTACAGACATCTATGAACATATCGGCTTCTGAAATCCTGCCGACCTATGTATATAAGTTGGGACTTCAGTTGGGAGATTATAGTTTCTCCACGGCTGTCGGCCTGTTTAATTCAGTAATTAATGTGATTCTGCTCATTTTGGTGAACACAATTGTGAAAAAATTCAATGAAGGCGAAGGGTTATAGGAGGTGTGACTGGTGGACAGAAAATTTTCAAGGCTATCAAAACAGGATAAGGTACTGTTGGGCGGAGGTTATCTGCTTTTGGGAATATTTGTACTGCTGATTATCATTCCGCTGGTGTTTGTGGTAATCGCTTCCTTTATGGATCCGAATGTGCTGAATAATCAGGGAATTACCTTTGATTTTTCCAAGTGGTCGTTAGGCGGATATAAGCGTGTGTTTGAAAATCAGATGATTTGGAGAGGTTTTTTCAATTCAATGGTTTATTCTATAAGCTTCGCAGTGTTTTCCGTATTTATTACATTGTTAGCTGCATATCCATTATCCAAGAAAGACTTTGTGGGAAAAAGATTTATCAATACCATTTATCTGATTACAATGTTCTTTGGCGGTGGATTAATGCCGACATATTTATTAGTCAGCAACCTGAATCTGATTGATACAGTCTGGGCACTGATTTTACCGGGTGCGGTCAATGTATGGAATATCATTTTAATAAGAACCTATTATCAGTCAATGCCGGCAGAGTTGAGAGAAGCCTCTGCAGTGGACGGAGCAACAGAATTGACACACTTTTTTAAGATTCTGCTTCCGGTTTGTAAACCGATTATTGCAGTTATATTCCTGTGGCAGTTTGTAGGAATGTGGAACAGCTACTTTGATGCAATGATTTATTTGGAGGATGCGTCTTTACAGCCATTGCAGTTGGTATTGCGTTCCATATTGATTCAGAATACTCCGGATCCGGGTATGGTTGCAGATATTCAGAGTGCAGCGGAAATGTCTAAGATTGCAGAACTTCTAAAATATTCAACAATTGTAATTTCCAGTGTACCACTTTTAGTCATGTATCCGTTTTTCCAGAAATATTTTGATAAAGGTGTTATGGTAGGTTCTGTAAAAGGTTAAAAAATTTGAGGAGGAAAGAAAAATGATGAATAGAAAAGCGAAAAGAATACTGTGTGCAGCACTGGCATGTGTGACTGCATTATCCTTAACAGCTTGCGGCAGCAGTAAAAAGCAGGGAGAGGCTTTGAAAGATGTATCCTTCCCGTTGGAAGAGGAAGCAACCTTAAAGATTATGACAAAGGCTGCTGCAATTTCCACTCAGAATCCGGAGGAAAAACTGATTTTTCAGAGGGTTAAAGAGAAAACAAACGTGAATGTGGAGTGGACATGTTATGTAGAGGACCAGTTTGTAGATAAAAGAAATCTGGCTCTTGCTAAAAAGAATTCCCTGCCAGATGTACTGTTTAATGCAGACATGGGTAATGTAGACCTTTTGAAATATGCAAAGCAAGGAGTCATCATTCCAGTAGAAAATTTGATTGAGGAATATATGCCGAATCTGAAAAAAATCCTGGACGAAAATCCAGAATACAGAAAGCTGATTACAGCACCGGATGGACATATTTATTCATTCCCGTGGATTGAGCAGCTTGGTGTAGGTAAAGAAGCGATTCAGGCTATCGGGGGTATGCCTTATATCAATAAAGCATGGCTGGATGATCTGGGGTTAAAGGTTCCGGAGACAACAGAGGATCTGAAAAATGTATTAATTGCATTCCGTGATAACCAACCATGTGGAGTACAGGATGTTATTCCTATGTCATTCCGCATCAACGGTGGAAATGAAGACCTTGGATTCATTCTTGGAGCATTTGGTTATGGTGATAATGGTGATCATACCATGGTAAATGAAAACAATGAAGTAATATATTCTGTAACAGACGAAGGCTATAAAAAAGGAATTGCATGGCTGCATGAACTTCAGGAAGAGAACCTGATTGACCCTGAGGCATATACACAGGATTATGCAACATACACAGCGAAAGCTCAGAACGGAAGATATGGTTTATTCTTCGGATGGGATGCAAACAGCACTGCAAACCCGGATGATTTTATTCCGTTGCCTGCACTGGAAGGTCCTGACGGTATTGTAAATGCAACAAGACAGAGCGGAAGTGCTGATGGTGGTTTCCAGGCCGGACGTTGTGTAATTACAAGTGTGTGTGTGAATCAGGAACTGGCTGCAAAATGGATTGACTTAATGTATGATCCGCTGCAGTCCGTACAGAACAACTGGGGTACCTATGGTGAGGAAGGAAAATCCAATATTTTTGAACTGACATCTGATAACACATTAAAGCATCTGGAAATTGTTGGGGAATCTCCTTATGATGTGCGTGTACAGCAGATGGTTGCCGGACCGCTGGCAGTTCTGAATAGCTACTATGACAAATATACAACCTGCCCGCCAGATGCTCTGGAGAGAATGGAAGCAGTAAAGAGCTATGTACCGGATATGAAATACGATATGGTATATCCGAATGTATTTATGAGTCAAGAGGATGCGGAAGCTTTAGCAAGATATGAAACAGATTTGAAACAGTATGCAGAGCAGAAAAAGGCGGACTGGATTTTAAACGGCGGTGTAGACGAGCAGTGGGATGAATATATGGAAAAAATGAACAGCCTGGGACTGGAAGAATACTTAAAAATCAAACAGAAATATCTGGACGCTTTTTTAGCTGAGTAAGATGCATAAAGGCACTGTTTTGGCAGTGCCTTTGGTAAAATATTCGGAATGATTCAGGAATTTTGGCAAATACAATACCGCCTTGTAACGGATATGAGTATTAATAAATTTTTAGAAAGATTATACATGATATTATGACGAGCCAGACATTACGGGAAGCGAGAAAATATGAGGAAGCTTCCGGAAAAATGATAAAGAAAGACGAACGTCCAGCATTTCACCTGTCTTCACGCACAGGCTGGATGAATGACCCAAATGGCTTTTCTTATTATAACGGACAATATCATATGTTTTATCAGTATTATCCTTATGATTGTCATTGGGGACCGATGCATTGGGGACATGCGATAAGTAAGGACCTTCTTCATTGGGAATATCTGCCAGCTGCCCTGGCGCCGGATGAGATTTATGACAGAGACGGATGTTTTTCAGGAAGTGCGGTTGAACTGCCTGACGGAAGACAATTGCTGATGTATACCGGAGTATTGCAGGAGCGCCAGAGCAATGGAGGTGTGATTGACAGACAGACCCAGTGTATTGCAATAGGAAATGGTGAGGATTATGAGAAATATGAGCATAATCCGGTGTTGGATGAAAAAGATTTGCCGGAGGGAAGCAGTAAAGTTGATTTCAGAGACCCTAAGATATGGCGAAACGAAGATGGTACCTATTCTTGTGTGGCAGGAAGCCGTCCGGCTGATGGAAGCGGTCAGATTTTATTATTTACCAGTCCTGACGGGTTCAGATGGAAATTCAAAAGTGTGCTGATTTCCAACAGGAATCGTTATGGGAAAATGTGGGAATGCCCGGATTTTTTCAAACTGGATGGAAAATGGGTTCTGCTTACAAGTCCCCAGGATATGCTTCCGGAGGGATTTGAGTACCACAACGGAAATGGAACATTGTGTATGCTGGGAGACTTTGATGAGGAATACGGTACGTTTACAGAAGAGAGTAATCAGGCAATTGATTACGGTATTGATTTTTATGCACCTCAGACAGTAGTGGCACCTGACGGACGAAGGATTATGATTGGTTGGATGCAGAACTGGGATACCTGTAGTCTGCGTATGCTTAATCAGCCTTGGTATGGGCAGATGAGCGTGCCAAGAGAAATATTCATCAAAAATGGCAGATTATACCAAACTCCAATAAAGGAGTTGGAGAAAATGAGAGCTAGCAAGGTGGTTCATACTGGGGTTTCCTTCTCAGGAACTATCAGCTTGGATGGAATCAAAGGCAGAAAGATTGATATGGAACTGAATCTGCGTTCGGGAGATGAAGAGAATATTTATCACAAATTTGGAATTTATTTTGCACAAGATGACCGGTATCATACTACATTGAGTTTCCGCCCGAGAGAATCTATACTTAAAGTAGACAGGAAATTCTCCGGTTCAAGACGGGCAATTATACATCAGAGGCGTTGTCAGGTAAATAGTAATAACGGGCAACTGAAATTAAGAATGATTTTGGATCGTTTTAGCGCTGAAATTTTTGTAAATGATGGTGAGCAGGTTATGACAGTTACCATGTATACAGATCAGACTGCAGACCGTATTTCGTTCTTTGCAGACGGGGAAGTAAATATGGATGTTGTAAAATACGACTTAATAACAGAAGAGTGATAGCTTTAAAGGAGCTGCGGTCATGGAGGTGATGGCAGCTCTTTCTGTAGATATCCTCGGCAGAGGAGGGAAGCAAAACAAATGAATAGGAAAAAGAGTGGAAAAGAAAGGAAGAAGCATGAAAAAATATGATGTTGTAGCATTAGGAGAACTGTTAATTGATTTTACGGAAAATGATGTTGGCAGAGGAAGATGTAGCAGAAGAAGCAATTCCAGATGCTGAAAATTTTCATTTCGGAACATTGTCTATGACTCATGAAGGAGTAAGAAAAGCAACAAAAAAGGCAATATCCATTGCAAAGGAAAAAGGTATTATTATATCCTTTGATCCGAATCTGCGTCCATCACTTTGGGAGTCCATGGAAATAGCAAGGGAACAGGTCTTATATGGGCTTAACTTTTGTGATGTATTAAAAATATCAGATAACGAAATTCAATGGCTCACAGGAAAAAAGGAATTTGATGAGGGGGCTTGCTGGATAAAAGAAAAGCATCCTGAAATTTCTCTCATATTATTGTCCTTGGGAAAAGATGGAAGCAGAGCTTATTATAAAGATGTGGAAGTAGAGGTTCCAGCTTTTGTACAGGAGAAAACTATTGAAACTACAGGTGCAGGAGATACTTTCTGTGGTTGCATGTTGCATGGGATTTGTAAATATGGTCTTGGTAATTTGGATAGTACGCAGCTTAAAAAAATGCTGACTTTTGCAAACGCAGCAGCATCTTTAATTACAATGAGAAAAGGTGCATTAAGAGTAATGCCGTCAAAGGAAGAAGTAGAAAATATGCTGGCGATGAGGTGCAAGAAAGATGAAATTGCTTGAGAAAAAGTAGAAATGAAATATCTGCAGACATAAATTATACTTGAAATGTTTATTGCACTAATTATGGAAAACAGTAGAAAGTAATTTGGTGGAAGTGATAAGAAAATTCTCGAATAGAATGTGTTGGACGAGGGGTGCGGACATTTTCTTGGACTGGCTAAGCCGCCAAGCCAAGAAAATGTCCGCACCCCCCTCCCTGTTGGCCTTTTTGAAAATTATGCTAAACTTGAAACGGTCTCGGCTGAAAGGCGGACTGCTTGAAACTTCAGGTTTTGTTTCATACTTCTGTTTATTTTAATGTTCTTTTGATGATACATTTTTCTCGTTTTAATGTTGCTTCACGTAGCAGAACATATGCAGAGGCTACTGTAGGTACGCCGAACAACATACCGATTGGTCCAACCAGATTGCCCCAATCGTGATTGCTGCCAGAACCCATATGGCAGGAAGGGTGATTTTTGCTCCGACTACCTTCGGATAAATTGCATTACCTTCAACCTGTTGCAGTGTCAAAAGGGAAATTACAAATTCTGTCTGTCATTTTTCTCTTCCTCTATCTCGGCCAGCGTTCTTCTGCCGGAGGCAGTGGCCGGTAGCTGTAATCTTCATTTGTCTGATACCAATATGCAACACTGGTCACATCATCCTGCCGTTCGAACAAACCTCTGTGTGAAACACCAATCTGCTGCATTGTCACACGAATGTCTTCCTCAAAACAAACCGGATCCGGAATATGGAAACGATAAAATCCACGCATCGGCGGACAGTCATCGTTATGATACGGATTTGTAATAATATCATCTGCATTAGAGTAATACGGGTATCCCAGGAATGGTGTGGTGTAAGTCTGTTCAATGGTTTTTCCATTTTCATGCTTTGCAAAGCTCCAGGACCCACCCACATAATCTTCCATACCGGTTCCGCATATCGTCGGAAATTCCTGGTCTCCATCCAGATAGAATTTCACTTCGCCTTCTCCCCACCAGTATCTTTCCAGAGTCTGAAGCGCAATATACGTACCAACATATGCTCCGCTTCCTTTTACCCCGTCAAGGATCGTATAATCCACGGTCTTTGTTGTATAACGTTCCCGGTTCCATCGTGCATGAAAATACATCATTTTCTCCGGCATCTCATCATACAGCATATAATCAATCTGATAGAAAAAAGCAGGGATCGGATTTCTATGCTGATTGATCAGCTCGATCTTCGCATGGTTACGAAACGGCATGGAAAAATAGCTGTTCAATCCTCTGGAAGGAACAACAACGATCGGCATAGAATTGACGCTGCATTCCTTCGCAAAACCACAGCAGAAGAAATCTCCCAGCGGCACTTCTACCGCCGGTGTCTTCTGATCATCCCACCACATCCGAAGTACCAGATCCCGTAAAACAAAACAGTCCTGATCGGAGGTCTTATTATCTACCGTAATCCAAATATGGTTAATGCATCCGCTTCCGTGAATCTCTGCCAAAGTTACGGTTTCTCCCGGGATAACATCTTTCAGGCAGGGACTTCCTTTTCTTCCCACTCCCAGATTGCTGGCAGCCATCCCGCCTTTTCCCTTTTCTCCGGTCCGGTTCTCAGCATTGATTGCTCTGCTTTTTCCCCTTTTCATATAAGGCAATCCATTCAGCATCTATTCTTCTCCTTTATATACTGCAAAATCCTCTGTATATACCGTTCCAAATTCCACAAATATACCTGCCTCACCCGGCTGAGCATCATAACATCTTCCACAGAGTGCGACATCATTTACATAAGCAACAATAATCTCATTGGACGTAAGAATCGTTACTTCCGCAGATGTTCCTTCAAACACAATCGGACGTTCCTCGTCAAAAAACTGATCCAGTTCTGTCTTGCCGGAACGCTCAAGCACAATGCGTCCATGTCCAAGTTCCAAACGGAGCTGACACCATTTTTCCAACCTGTCACCAACCGTATGGAACATAATGCCGACTGCCTGTGTTCCCAGCTCCCAATGAAGTGTGGTATGTATCATACTGACATTGGGCATCTTTGCGAGTCTGGTCCATCCAAATCCATCTTCTGAGACACCACGCAGAATTTTTTCCTCTTTCCATGCGCCCTGCATCGGTTCGAAATAAGCAGGCATTTTTGTACAAAAGATGTTTGTAATCGCATCCGGAAGTTTGGTTCCCAGGGTTCCATCCGCACGCTGCACGATTTCATGAACCAGAACATTTCCTCCCCAGACATATCTGCCCTGGTCACTGCATCCTTTACGGATTGCCTGCCAGCCCACCAGATATCTATGGGTGCCATCGCTAACCGTCTTGGCTGCATAAAAATCGCGGCCATCAAATTTGTCATCCAGATCCGGTGTTCTCCAGGGGCCTTCAAAATCATCTGCTGATTTATATCTGGTTTCCCACTGTTTTTCATAAGTAGAATAAGTGAGATACCATTTATCACCGATCGTAAAACAATCCTGGCACTCCATGGTAGGATAAATTCTGGGAGAACAAAGTGTTTTATAGTGCTCCCAATTCAGAATATCATCGGATATATATACCGCTGTACAACCACTTCGCTGAACTGCTCCGCCTTTTTCACAGGTGGTAATCAGCATACAGTATTTGCCAAGCTTTTCGTTCCAGAATACATGCGGATCTCTCCAATGCGGCGGTGCATAATGCGCTTCATCCGGCACCATAAAAAAGGTGTGATCTTTTTCCCAGTGAAGAAGATCTTTGCTGACAGCACGTAAGATCGCCTGTTCATATTTTCCTTCTTTATTTCGATTTCCTTCACAGAAACCGGTATAGTAAAAATAGAACACACCATCTTTTTCACAGACACTTCCTGTTGCCGCATGCCAGTCCTGCTCATCCGGAGTTCCGTTCTGCAGCACCAGTCTGCAGTCACTGTAATACACAAAATCTCTGGTTTCTATCGCATAGATACAGTATTTATACAAAAACAGGAAAACATATTTTCCTTCATGATAAAATGGCATTAAATCTCCGCACATCTCGCCGTGCGGCATATCCGGATACTGGTATTCTGGTGTATAAAAAATGTAATTGCAACTATTCATATTCATCAACCCTTTACTGCTCCGGTTACAACCCCGTCAATAATATACTTCTGTAGAGCAAGGTACAAAACCAGAATTGGAATTACTGTCATAATCATGCCTGCCATCATCAGTCCATAATCGGAAGAAAAATCTCCGTGAAACGCCTGGGCTGCGATCGGAAGGGTATACAAATCTTTTTTTACAAGGATCAAACTCGGCAACAGATAATCATTCCAGATAGCCAGTGCATCAATAATTACCAGCGTTACTGTTGTCGGTTTCAGCAGCGGCATAATAATCGTAATATACGTTCTAAGCCTTCCTCCACCATCAATCCTTACTGCTTCCTCCAGCTCGATCGGAATGGAACTTCTGATCGCTCCGCTGAACATAAAAATTCCCATGCTCACACCAAATCCCACATGCATGAAGATCAATGTCCATGGATTATTCAAAACGTGAAGTTTGCTTCCGTAAATCGATACAATCGGAATCATCAACACCTGAAACGGAATTACCATCGAAGTAAGCATGATGGAGTAAACAATTTTATTGATTTTCCAATCGTTTCGCGTGAAAAAATAGGCTGTCATACTTGCGAAAAGCACAATGAGTACAACACTGACCACCGTAATAAAAACGGAATTACCAAACACTCGCAAAAAATCCATTCGTTTTATCGCCATTGGATAGTTACTTACAAAAAAGCCTTCTGCTCCAATCAGAGACAGCGGATTTTTGATTACATCCCTTTTCGCTTTAAAAGAATTAATCAATACGAGTACAAATGGAAACAGATATAAAATGAGCAGGCTAATCAGAATGAAATACTTTAGCCAAACGGAAGATTTTTGTTTTCTGCTCATGCTTCTACCTCCCTCTTTTTCGTCAGATAAACCTGAAGCAGCGATACCATCGCACATACTACAAATAAAATAATCGCTTCTGTCTGACCCATTCCATAATTTTTATTCGAGAATGCTTTTCTGTACACATACATAGATGCCATTACTGTTGAGCCGAATGGATTTCCTTCGGTAAGTGACAGGTTCAGATCATAAGTCATGAAACATCTGGTAATTGACAGGAAAATACATACCATGAACGAGGGAATCATAAGCGGCATCACGACGAATTTTCTGGTCTGTTTCTCCGTACATCCATCAATACGGCTCGCTTCTGTGAGACTCTGAGGTATATTCATAAAACCTGCAATATAAATCAGCATCATATACCCGGAATATTGCCATACGGTTACAATAATCAATGCACATACCGCCGGAATGGTACTGGAAAGCCATGACTTCTGCAAAAATTCAAGTCCTGTAAAATCTCCTAATGCCACGAGTGCTCTGCCAAAAACAAATTGCCAGATATAACCAAGCACAACTCCTCCGATCAGATTCGGTGTAAAAAATGCTGCCCGGAAGAAGTTTTGTTTTTTAATTCCCGATGTTACAAGTCTCGCAAGATGAAATGCCACATAGTTTACCAGAAAAACAGAAATTACAGTAAAGATCAGTGTCAACCCCAGAGAAGCCCAGAATTTTATATCCTGGAAAGCTGTTACATAGTTTGAAAAACCAACAAATCCTTTTGTTTTTGAAATACCATTCCAATCTGTAAAGGTCAGATACAGACCATAACAAAAAGGAACGATGATCGTCATAACAAAAAAGAAAACGGACGGTCCGGCAAACAGAAAAAAAGCTCCAAAATTTTTCAGTTTATGATGATTTCGGTTACTGTTCATTTTTTGCTCCTTATGATTGAAAAGGCTATCGCCCAAATGCACAATAGCCTCTAAACTACAGTTTCACAAATAATTATGCGCGACTGCTCCAGTATGCTTCAATTTCTCCTGCCAGTTTTTCTCTGGTGATTGCACCTGAAATATATTTCTGAAGCAATGCACCAACTTCTGTATTATGATCGCTCGGCATTGCCTGATACCAGAATACAGACTGAGCATTCTTTACAAATTCTGCTACAGATGCACTCAGTGCAGCATCTGCTTCCTGTGTATTATTTGCAAATGCAGAAATCAGGGAACAGGTATTTACAAGGAATGCCTGTCCTTCTTCGCTGTATACCAGCCAGTTTAAGAATTCCAGTGCAGCTGCCTGCTCTTCTTCGGATGCATAGGAAGCATCTACTGTCAACATCTTAGTTGCACCACTTACTAGGTTTTTTGCAATTTCCGGATTTTCAGTACTCATCGGATAAGGCATAATACCAACGTTATCTGTTAGTTCACTTACATCGACTGCCCAGCTTCCATTCGGCCAGAATGCTACGGTACCTTCCTTAAGGTATTCATCGTTCAGATCATAAGTAGCAGCCAGAGGATCAGCTCTGTTAATGTTGTTTGCCATATAAGTATCCATCAGATCCATCAGTGCATTGAAATCAGCATCTGCCATCAGATCTGCTTCACCAGCTTTCAGAGCATCAATAAATGCCAGAGATGCTGCTTCGCTTCCGTCTTCACGAGCACAGTATGCCTGACCAAATACATGGCTTGCTAAAGACCAGTCATCCTGATTCAGAGCAACCGGTGTTTCCATTCCGCCTGCTACCAGTGTCTCCAGCAGTCCCTGGAAAGCTTCCAGATTGCTGTAGTCTTCCCAGTTAAAGGTTTCTCCTGTGATTGCTTCAATTGCATCTGCATTGTAGATCAGACCCATTGCCTCGATAACGAACGGGAAACCATATACACTGCCATCCAGGGAAAGACTATACTTTTCACCGCCATCTTTGATCCAGTCTTCGTTGCTTAAGTCATACAGATATTCCTGATAATCTGCCACATCAGGATAGTCCATCATCATAATGGTATACGGCTCACCTGCTGCATATTTCTCAGTGATATGATCCTCATCTGTATTGGTGTAGAATTCTACTTCAATACCAGTAGCCTCAGTAAACTGAGCACCCATATCCTCCAGATAATCCTGGATCTCTGCTTTGGTATTGAGCATGGTAATCTTGGTTCCTGCCAGATCAGCATTTTCTGCAAAAGCAGTTCCGCTTACAAGAGCTGCTGTTGTTGCTGCGCTAAGCAGAATAGAAAGAATTTTCTTATTCATGTTGTTTCCTCCTTTTAATTGTTATGTGCGTTTTATTCGCTCTTGTTTGTACGCAAATATTAACATATTAAACATTTTTGGTCAATGTATTTTGTACAATTTTAACATTTTTGTTTGATTGCACAGTATTTTATCTTCTGTTTTTTATAATTTCACGCCGTTTATTGAACATATTAATCATTACTTTTTCAATATGTTTACATATTAATCATTTTAAATAAAAAGTTTGCAATTTACAAAATATCATGTATAATAAAATAAATGATTTGTATTTTAACAGGAGTGTTCATTATGACAACTAAAAAAACAACCATTCAGGATATCGCTGATTCTCTCGGCTATTCAAGAACTACCGTTTCCAAAGCGCTCAATGATGCAACCGGAATATCTGCAAAAACAAAAAATATCGTAATCGAGCGTGCAAAAGCATTGGGCTATAAAGCATTTCAATGTGAAGATCCCCCTGCCAATCCCTATTCCATAGAGAAACCCCAACCGGCAGGAAACATTGCCTTATTCTTAAACATGATTCCGGACAGTTTTCATATGTCTTCCTATTTAATGATGTCTCTGGAACAGGCTTTGGGAAAGATTGGCTACTCTCTTTCTTTGCATCTGATCACAGAAGTAGAAATTAAAAACTTTACGGTTCCCGCAAGTTTTCACGCTTCAAATGTGGATGCAATTTTCTGTCTTGAAATATATGACAAACCTTACAGCGAATTTATCTGTTCCTTAGGTAAACCGGTTTTATTTTCCGATGCATACAGTACCTTTGAACAGGGCGATCTTCCTGCCGATGTTCTTGTTGCAGATAATTTCCGCGCATCAGTGAAACTTTACTCTTCCATTATTGAAGAAAGTCATCCCACCACCGTTGGGTACATGGGCGACCCTAATTTCAGTTTAAGTTTTTATGACCGTTTTAAGGGATTTCTGGAATTAATGAATCGATATGAATTTGCAGATGACTATAAAAAACACTCCATCATTGCACCGGAGCAAAAATTTCATGACGATATGTGGGTGGAAAATCAATTCAAGACGATTGAACTGCCCAGGTTTCTGGTATGTTCCAATGACTTTTTTGCAATGAAAGCATTGACCTGCCTGGAGCGAATTAATAAAAAAGTGCCAAAAGACATCATGGTTTGCGGGTACGACGGAACTCCCGCAATCTCTTCTTTATATCCTTCCCTGACAACCATTATTGCTCCCAGTCAGGAAATGGGAGTAATGGCAGCTGAAATGCTCAGCCACAAAATAAAAAATCCATCTCTGCCCAATATGATTATTACCATGAATTCTAAAATCTGGAAAAATCACACTACCGGCAGCGCATGCTAAATACGCTGCCGACAGGCTCTTATTCTAATAATTCAATTATAAATTCATCATAAACAATGTGACTTACATATCTCATAGATTTTATCCTTTTACTGCCCCCCCTTCTGTCATGCCGGCCAGCATATACTTGCTGAGAAAGAAATACAAAATAAAAGTCGGCAAAATAGTCAGTGTTATAGTCGTAAAAGTTCTTCCCCAGTCTGTGGCTCCATACATTCCCACAAAACAGCAAAAAATACCATTCATAGTTGCCAAAGTCAGAAATACATTCTTAGCCATGGGAACAGCCACAGTAGAATACATTTTAAAAGGAGAACATCCATCCAAAACACAAGATTCAAGAACTTCATTTGGCTTTAAAAAAGTTTGTAAACAAATAAATGGTATACGGAAAATCAAATGCTATCTGAGGCAAAATCACTCCAATCATACTATCTGTAAGGTGAAGCTTTCCAAAAGTCAAATAAAGCGGTATTAAACATACCTGAAGCGGTATCATCAGTCCCATAAGAAAATAAGAAAGTATAAACTTCTGCCCCTTAAATTTTATTTTACATATAGCAAAAGCAGCCATAGAGCCAAGTAACAGTACAGGTATAAGAACACATATTAAAATAATCAAGCTATTAAGAAAATATCTGGGAATATCCGATTCTAAAAGAACATATTTAATATTTCCAAGATAAAATCCATCCGGAAGGGCAAATTGAGGTTTTGATACAAATTCTTCGGGTGTCTTAAATGCTGACATGGCTGTATAAAAGAACGGATAAACCATTATGACAAGCACCAGGATAGCCGGACAATACAAAAAGAACGTAGAAACTCTGCCTTTTTTCAATCGGTTACTTTGATGCAGCTCTTAGTCCTCCCTCTCAAATATTTTTCTGAAAACTGTTGCTAACACAAGGTTGATCAATACGATCATAACAGCAACCGCACTGCCATATCCATATTTCATGGAACTAAATGCCTGCTTGTACATATAAGGCGCTAAAAACTGTGCACAGTTTCCAGGACCTCCTCCAGTGAGCAGATAAGGAATATGTTCGATCTGCTTATATGTATCAGAGCTATAGGAGGCTGGCTTTTGCGCTTAAAGATGTTCGTGATACCGAAGCCGGGCTTCTGGATATTGCCCTGAATTACGGGTTTTCATCACATGAGGCATTTACCCGTGCTTTCAGGGAGGCCTATGGTGTTCGGCTGCCAATGGATTATGCCGGAGACATTCCTCAGCAGATGCGGCTTATGGATGTTCCGGAAGGTATGTATCTTGTCTTTGAGCATGGGCCGTTTGACTTTGAAACGGAAAATAGCGATTATGAGCTTGATACCACGCCGGGCAGAGTCTTTTACTTTTATCACGGCTGCAAGCGCTTTTGGAAATATGTCAGACCGGTAAGAAAAATCAATTAAGCAATTCTGATTGTCGGCTTACTGTTGCATATTATGAATGCAAAAAGTGAAACGCCATATCTTTAGTGTTTCATTTTTTGCTTTTATGTTAAGAAAAAGTTCAGATACTTTAAAGTGTTTCGTATTAATACATATTTGCAAAAAAAAGAATTGAAAAACAAAACAATACAGTGTTAATATAAAACAGCAAAAGAAATATGAAACAAGGCGGTGTTCACAGTAGAACCAGAAAAATTAAAACGAGGAGGAGACAGAAATGGAAAAAAAACCGATTCTTGGAATAACAATGGGGGATCCTTCCGGCAACGGACCGGAAATTTCTGTGAAAGCACTGATGAATCCGGTTGCTTATGAAAACTGCAAACCGGTGATTGTTGGTGACGCTGTATCTATGGAAGCTGCAATTGCTGCTGTCTCAGGTGCGGAAAATATGAAATTGAACGTGATTAAAGATGTAAAGGATGCAAAATTTGAGTATGGAACAATAGATGTTTACGATATGGGAATTATTGACATCAACAAGCGTCTGTACAAAAAAGATAGAAAGAAAATGGCAGAGACGATGTCACCGGAAGCATTGGAAGCTGCTTATAAGGAGAGCCGGAAAATGTGCGGCGAATGCGCATTCCGGTATGTAGAGAAAGTAATCGGGCTGGCAATGGCAGGCGAGGTGGACGCTACTGTTACGAATGCTCTGAATAAAGATCACATCAATATGGCAGGCCATCATTATTCCGGACATACAGAAATCTACGCTCATTATACCAATACTCCGAAGTATACTATGATGCTGGCTCATGAAGGGTTGAGAGTGGTTCACGTTTCTACACACGTTTCCTTAAGAGAAGCCTGCAACAGAGTAAAAAGGGACCGTGTATTGGACTGCATCCGTATTGCAAATGAGGGCTGCAGGGCGTTGGGAATAAAAGAGCCGAAGATCGGTGTGGCAGGACTGAATCCACATTGTGGAGAAAATGGAATGTTTGGCCGGGAAGAAATCGAGGAAATCCAGCCGGCAATCGATGTTGCAATGGCAGAAGGCATTCTGATTCCGGAGAAAGCACCGACACCGCCGGATACGGTATTTTCCAAAGCGCTTGGAGGATGGTATGATATTGTTGTTGTAATGTACCATGATCAGGGACATATTCCGCTGAAAGTAAAAGGATTCGTTTACAATCATGAGCTGAAAAAATGGGATGCAGTGGCAGGTGTCAATGTAACTCTTGGTCTTCCGATTATTCGTGCATCTGTAGATCATGGTACCGGTGAGGGCCATGCAGGTGACGGAAGTGCAAATGAACTGAGCCTTACCAATGCGATGGAATATGCAATCCGTATGGCAAATGCCAAAGCAGATTAAGAAGAAATTACCGCAATGGTAAAAAGGAGTGATAATATGACATATCAGGTTAAGCTGCCTTCATGCGCTTATGGCGGGGAAGGAAGCATGGAAAAGCTAAAAGAGATCGTGGCAGATGAAGGCGCAAAAAAAATCGTTGTATTTTCTGACAGGGGAATTGAAGCAGCGGGACTTCTGAAACTGCTCACAGATGAGCTTGATCAGACTGATGCACAGTACAGCGTGTTTACAGACTGCAAGCCGGAGCCGAGTTACAGACAGGTGGAAGAAGTTGTAGAGATGGTACAGGGTTATGAGAGCGACCTGATCATTGGTATTGGCGGGGGCTCTGTTATGGATGCCGCCAAGCTGGCAGGAGTGCTTAAGGGTGCATCTTATACGGTCAAAGATCTTCTGGCAGATCCGGCGCAGGCGCAGAAAAAAGTTAAAACAGTGATGATTCCGACTACCTGCGGCACCGGGTCCGAGGCTACCTGCAATGCGATTGTTGCAATACCGGAAGAGAATTCTAAGAAGGGTATCGTAAATGACAGCATGATTCCGGATTATGTAATTCTGGATTCAAGAATGATTGCAGGACTGCCGAAGCCGGTAGTAGCCGCTACCGGGGTAGATGCACTGGCACATGTAGTAGAGTGCTACACTTCCAAAAAGGCTACACCGTTCAGCGATTCTTATGCTGTTGAAGGTGCGAAGCTGATCTTTGCCAATATCAGAGAAGCATATAACAATCCGGATAACATGACAGCCAAAAACAATATGATGCTTGGTGCTTATTATGGCGGCATTGCCATTACAGCCAGTGGTACAACGGCCGTACATGCACTGTCTTATCCGCTGGGCGGGAAATTCCATATTGCTCATGGTGTTTCCAATGCAATCCTCCTTGCACACGTAATGGAATTTAATAAAGATGCCTGCGAAGACCGTCTTGCACAGCTCTGTGATGCAATCAATCCGGCTATGGCTGCTGCAGCGGATTCCGACAAAGCGCAGTATGTGATTGATCAAATCGCTGATATCGTAAAAGTAACAGACATTCCGACAGACCTGTCGCAGTATGGTGTGACAACAGACGATCTGGATTTCCTTGTAACAGCGGGAAGCCGGCAGCGGCGTCTTTTGGAAAATAATAGGAAAGCGCTGAGTCCGGATGATATTCGTTCTATCTATATGCAGGTTGTAAAGTAACAGGAAACGGAAAACAGAGGGAATCCAATGATAAAACTATTAATTATTGCGGATGATTTTACGGGAGCGCTTGATACGGGGATTCAGTTTGTAAAAAAAGGTATCGAGACGCAGGTGATGATTGGCACAGAGCTGAGCCGGTCTCCGGTTTCCGGGACTGCACAGGTATTGGTAGTGGATTCTGAAACCCGTCCGATGACTAATCAGGAAGCACACGATGTAGCGGTTCGGATAGCTCGCCAGGCGGTTGAGATGGAAGTCGGAGTAATTTACAAAAAAACTGACTCAGCACTCAGAGGCAATGTGGGAAGTGAATTGTCCGGTGTACTGGAGGGTACAGATGACAGAAGAATATACTGGCTGCCGGCATTTCCGGATGTAAAGCGTATTACAGAAAAAGGCATTCATTATATTGACGGAGTAAGGCTGGAGAACAGCGGGTTTGGTAAAGATCCGTTTGATCCGATGACCTGTTCCTATATTCCTGACATACTCGGTAGGCAGACAAACAAAAAAATCGTTCTGGTAGGCAGAGAGGAAACGATTCCGGCCTGGTCGGGAGAACCGGAGATTGTGGTTTTTGATGCCGGTGATAATGAGGATATCCGAAAGCGGATTCAGGAACTAAAGAAAAAGAATCAGTTGAAGTATCTTTCCGGGTGTGCGGGATTTGCGGCTTTCCTTCCGGAAGCCCTGGGGCTGACCGGCAATTATAACGAGGAAGCATTTCGGACAGACGGGTTTCTGATTACCTGCGGCAGTCTGAATCCGATCACCAGACAGCAGGTAGAATATGCAGAAAGTCACGGATTTTTCAGAAAAAATCTGAAGCCGCAGCAGAAACTGTGCCCGGACTATTATCAAAGTGAGCAGGGAACTGCATTTCTGGAAGAACTGGCTGAGCGAATCCGAAAAGAAAAACGTGTGGAAATAGACACGTTTGATCTGGAGGGTGAGGAGAGTACGGGCGAGTATGCGGCCAGAAATGGTATCAATAGTGACGGAATCCGTTTTTTGATCAGTGAGTGCTTCGGAAAGATGGTCAAACACCTTGTTCAGAAAAATCCGGATATGACTATATTGATGACTGGCGGGGATACACTGATGGGATTTATGAAGGAAATCGGAGTCAATCAGATCAGTCCGGTGCGTGAAGTAGGACAGGGAACCGTATTATCCAGACTTTGCTGGAAGGGACGTACCCTTCAGGTAATATCCAAATCAGGCGGTTATGGTGAAACGGATGTATTTGTAAGCGCTGCAGATCAGACAACCGGATGAAACAAAATAAATAGCAGAAAATAAGGGAATAAACAGGAGGACAATATCAATGGCTGAAGTAAAAGGTATAATTGCTGCTTTGCAGACACCTATGTTTGAAGATGGAACGATCAATGAGGCAGAAATGAGAAAACAAATCAATCGTCAGATTGCAGCCGGAACAGATGCGGTATTCTGCCTTGGAACAAACGGCGAGTTCTACATACTCAGCAAAGAAGAGAAAATCCGTGTTATGGAAATCTATGTTGACGAAGTAAAAGGCCGTGTGCCGGTATATGCAGGAACAGGATGTGTCAGCACAGCAGACACCATTGAACTTTCACAGAAGGCAAAAGAGATCGGGGCGGATATTCTTTCTGTGATCACACCATATTTTGCAGCACTGAGCCAGGATGAGCTGTATGCACACTATTCTGAGCTTGCAGATGCAGTAGATATTCCAATCGTCATGTATAACATTCCAATGCGGGCGGGCAATGCACTGGCTCCGGCAACGGTTGGAAAACTGGCAAAGAATCATAAAAATATTGTTGGCATCAAAGATTCCAGCGGAAACTTCAATAATATCCTGTCTTACATTGCCGCAACAGAAGATGTACCACAATTCTCTGTACTGTCAGGAAATGATGCACTGATTCTGTATACATTGATGGCGGGCGGCCGGGGCGGTATCACGGCAATTGCAAATATTCTTCCGGAAATTATGGTGAGTATTTACCAGAACTTCCTCAAGGGTGATATCGAAGGAGCAAAGAAAGCACAGAGTTCAATTGCACCGATACGTGACTGCTTCAAATATGGCAATCCGAATTCTATTGTAAAATGTGCAACCAATCTGATTGGACAGCCGGTTGGACCGTGCCGTAAACCGTTCGGAATGGTATCGGATGATGCGAAGACAGCAATTGCAGAGTGCATTGATAAATACTATGCTCAGTACAAAGCGTAATACGGACTGGCAGCAGCCATTGCCCGCATACGGGCTGCCGGGGCCTTTGGAAATAGCCGCGGCAGCCCGTTCGGTTAGAGGAATTGATTTTATTCTTTGATATATCTCCACAGAGTGGAACGGCCGATCCCGAGGCGCTTGGCGGCTGCGCTTTGGTTCCCGCCGCAATCTTCCAGTACCAGATGGATGATATCCTTTGTGATCTTTGAAAGCGGCTGACTCAGATCCAGTACATGGCTGGTGGTATTGGCTTTGCCGGCTTCAACGGCGGTTGGCGGCAGAGGGTTATTCGGTACAGGATTTTTTTCCTTGTTCAGCAGCTCTGCGACATGCTTTGCCTGAATGTACGGCGTAGTAGTCACCAGAGCCAGTTCATATAATATTCGTTTGAATTGCGCATAATTGTAGGGCCAACTGTAACTGCGCAGAAGTTCAATGGCATCAGGCTCAATGCCGATGATCTGATTGGTCATGGAAATGTTGATGGTGTTCAGATACAGGCTTGCCAGTGCCGGAAGATCTTCCAGATGCTCACGAAGAGGAGCCAGATGTATCGTGACACAGGAGAGCAGATTAACAAACTTCATGGCATCTGCGGGAAGAGCCTGGCCGGTCTGGCAGTTACAGGAAAAGATGATTCGGTTTCGTTTGCACAGATTCGTATCCAGAATAAGGGACAGAAGCTGCTGCTGCTGATTGGCTGATAAGGCAGTAATATCCTTCATATATATTGTATTGTTGTTGTCAGTGAATGGCGAATTGTAATGATTCGTCAGGAAATTCCAACTGCGGTCATTGAGCAGGGAACAGTCGATGGTGATCAACGGGTTCACGCATAGCTCGCTGGAAGAATAAATTCTTCTTGCAACCTGTTCTTTTCCGGAACCGGATTCGCCCGAAAGCATAACTGGAAAAGAGGTTTGGGTTATGTTTTCAATGGCGGACTGTATAGTGGATGAAGCATTTGTGACGCTGTAAAAGCTATTGAAAAAATGATCTTCCGCTTCTTGCTGATTGGAATATCGAATCCCGTATTTACTCGTTACGAACGGAAGCGATGAGGAGGAAAAATAAAAGGCCACATAGTTTTCATTCATATATGTCAGTCTCCTGCAGGTAAAAGAATACAGGGTTTCATCAATATTTTTAAAAAACTTCTGTGTGTTTTTCTTAATGATAGAAGGTATTTCGGTTTGAAGCATTTTTTTCAGGGAATCAAAAAACTCTCCTTTGACAGAAGAGAAAAATAATTCGCCGTTTTCTTTTAAAACAATTGTCTGCTCACTTCCGTTGCTTAGAATATCATGATAAAATTTGTTTTCGGATTTGATCGCAATTCGGCTTTTGTTTAATTTGACGGCCTGATCAAATGCGGCGGATATACTTTCGACTCCGGATGTTATCAGAATGGCGTTCAGACCGAGCTGCTTTGCGGCAGCGGTGGATACCATATCACAAAGAACCATATGGTATCCCTTGTCCCGGAGAGTCATCAGGGTAGGACGGACTTCAGAACGGCTTTGAATCGTAAATATATCAATGTTGTATCTGAGAAGGTCACAGAGCAAATGTGCATTGCCTGTTATCCCGGGGAAACCGACAATTGCGTAACGCTGAGAATAGTTTTCGGATAATTTGATGGCACGCAGAATATCGTAAACAGAAAGCTCAATTTCTACAACAGGTATATGAGTTGTCTGCATAATCATTTGTGCAGTACCACCACGGGATATGATGATGTCGTAATTGTTATCGATATTGTTTCGGACAATATCTACACCCTGTTGAAGGTCACCGACAAATGCATCCAACAGGATATCGTCTCTGTCCCTGGCAAGCTTCTGCATGATCGTTCTCATGCCTTCGTATGGTGCGATCCCCAGGATACGTACTTCCTCATTTGATGGCATAGAAATACTCCTTTCGTAATCAATTGTTTCTTATGTATTTTTAAAAATTGTATCAAAATAATACGATGGAGTCAATTGCTTTGTGCTTCCGGCCCCTGTGGAGCTGATATGATATCAGATAGTGTTGTTTCGGAATATCTTGCAAATGGAGAAATTATATCTTTCCGGAGCGTTTTGGGAACAGACAGAAAACTCCGGGAATTGAAATAGTCAGTGCTCCTGAACATCTGCCTTTTGATGAGTGCGGAAATCTGTTAATCGGGAATGAGTGACAAAGGCTTAAAATTATTATCATTATATTATAGAAAAAAACAGTAAGTGGAGGATAAACGAATGAAATTTGTAATGACAGAAGCAGTTGCAAAAGAAGGCATGAATCTTTTAAACAATGGAGAAGAAATTTACGTAGCACATGATACAAATCCGCTGAATTATCTGGATGAAATGCAGGCAGCAGATGCATTGATCGTGAGAGCAGCACCGGCAAACGTCATTTCCCGTGAAGTTATGGAAAAATCCCCGAATCTGAAAGTAATCGGAAGAACAGGAGTCGGATATGACAGCGTGGATGTGGACGCCGCAACCGAACTGGGCATTCCGGTTGTAATTACTCCGGGAGCAAACAATCGTGCAGTTGCAGAGCATTCACTGACTCTGATGCTGGCGCTTTCCAAGAATCTGGTAGAGGCACAGGCAGAAACTGCAAAGGGTAACTGGGCGATTCGCGATGCACATAAGCAGTTTGAGCTGTATGGAAAGAAAGCAGGCATTATCGGCCTTGGCCGTATCGGAAGAGATACTGCTTCTCTGTGCAAGGGAATAGGAATGAACGTAGCCGGATATGATCCGTTCCTTACCAGAGATCAGGTCGAAGCCATGGGCTATGAATATTACGAAAATCATGAAGATTTGCTGGCTGCCTGTGATGCAATTTCCATTCATGTACCGCTCACGGAGCAGACCACAAATATGATCAGCAAAGAACAGTTTGCCAAAATGAAAAATACCGCTATTATCATCAACTGTTCCCGCGGCGGTATCATTAATGAGGCAGATTTGATCGAAGCGCTGAACCTGGGAATGATCGCAGGAGCAGGTCTGGATGTATTTGCAGGAGAAGAACTGCATCCGGGCAATCCGCTGCTGGAAGCAAAAAATCTGATTTTCAGCCCGCACAGTGCTGCACAGACAAGAGAAGCGGTGATTAACATGGCCACCATGTGTGTGGAAGGCTGCCAGGCAGTATGTCAGGGCAAGAAGTGGAAACTGGTTGCAAATCCGGCGGTTTATGATCACAGCAGATGGATGGATAAAACCTGATTCTAATTCCGGAAAATACAGTTGAGGAATACGTTCTACGCCATCATATGCCTGCAAAAGAAGTATCCCCTCTTTTTGGACGGTATCATATTGTTGGAAGAAAAACAAGTCCTTTGATGAGTGCTGTCTTCTGTTTCCTTCATTCCGGGTATATGAGCAAGTGACTGATTTCAGCGGCAGAGCCAGCAGCGAAAGGCGGCAGGGCAAGATTATTTAGTAGCAAATTTAAAAGTAGTACCAAAAAGTATAGCATTTTCTGCGAAACAGTGGTAATATAAAGGTAATAAATTGATAGGAGGACAAACACAATGCCCAGAGGACGCAAAAAACAGGAGAACCTTACACTGGAGGAGCAGTTAGCTGCCGTAGCAAAAGAGATTGCAGAATGTGAGGAGCATCTTAAGGAATTAAAAAGCAGGAGAAAAGAATTAAACAATCAGATTGAGGATAAACAAAAAGACGAACTTTACAGGGCGGTTATGAATTCCGGGAAGACAATAGAGGATATTCTTGCTGCACTGCACGAAAATAGTGAAGAAAAAGCATAAAGCGATAAGCTGCTATGGGAATGAAAACGTATCCTGTAGCGGCTTTTATTCTTGGCAAAAATAAAATTTTGTGAAAAAACCGGCTGCCACAGATACTGATTCCTGGCAGCCGGTTCCGGTAGTATAATGGTATAACATAAACAAATCGTAATTTCCAGTGGATGAATTTTAGGAATATGCTTATACTAATGATATAAAGGATGAACAGGGTAAAGAGAAAATTAAAATAAGAGGGAATATTATGTGTACAGCAATTACTTATCAAACAAAGGACTTTTATTTTGGCCGCACGCTGGATTATGAATTTTCCTATGGAGAGGAAGTTGCCATAACGCCTCGTAATTTCGCCTTACGTTTTTGCAGTATGTCTCCAATGGAAAAACATTATGCAATGATCGGGATAGCGCATGTTGCCGATGACTATCCGTTATATTATGATGCAGTGAATGAAAAAGGACTTGGAATGGCCGGTTTAAACTTTGTGGGAAATGCAGTTTATAAGGAAGAGATGCGGGATAAAGATAATGTGGCCCAGTTTGAATTTATACCATGGATTCTGGGACAATGTGCGACAGTAAAAGAGGCACGGGTTTTATTGGGCAGGATCAATCTTACCAATACCCCTTTTGGTAAAGGAATGCCGGTAGCGCAGCTTCATTGGATGATTGCCGACAGTGAAGAAGCCATAACCGTGGAAGCTGTGAAAGAAGGTATCCGGATTTATGACAATCCAGTTGGAGTGCTGACCAATAATCCGCCGTTTCAGGAGCAGATGTTTCAATTGAATAATTATATGCATTTGTCACCGAAGGACCCTGAGAACCATTTCTCTGCCAAACTGCCATTACACACATACAGCCGCGGCATGGGTGCGCTTGGAATGCCGGGGGATTTATCTTCTCAATCACGTTTTGTCAGGGCTTCCTTTACAAAAATGAATTCGGTTTCCGGAGCTTCAGAGGCAGAGAGCGTCAGCCAGTTTTTTCATATCCTGGGTTCTGTAGAACAGCAGAGGGGCTGCTGTTATGTTGGAGCTGGAAAATATGAGATTACCATTTATACATCGTGCTGCAATGCAGAAAAGGGAATTTATTATTATACGACTTATGATAATCATCAAATTACAGGAATCAATATGTACAGGGAGAATCTGGATGCTGCATTATTGGTAAAATATCCGGTGATTCAGACCGAACAGATTAAAATGCAGAATTAAATGGATTGAGGCTTGCCAAAAGTGTTTCACTGCTGGCAGGCCTCAGTTTTTTTCGCTCTTCACTGGCGGTTCCGTGCAGATAATTTCTGATAAAGGGCATGGCAAAAAAATTTGGATTTGCTCTTGCTGTTAGCATAATATATGTTATAATAACATTTGTTATAATTATTGGGAGGTGCACCAATTGTCAAAAAGGGCGACTATTACAAGGGAGATGATTGTGAACGCTGCTTTTGAAATTACCCGTGCCGAAGGCACAGAGAGTGTGAATGCGCGGAGCATTGCAGAAAAGTTAGGGTGTACGACCCAGCCCGTGCTTTATCATTTTTCTACAGTCATGGAAATAAAGGAGGCGGTTTACCATAAGGCTGACGATTTGCACACCGGGTATGTAACGGATATCCGTGGAAGATATAACCACCCCATGCTTGAAATGGGTATGCAGTATATCAGATTTGCCGTTGAGGAAAAGCATCTGTTTCGCCTGCTGTTCCAGTCGGACAAATTTGCAAGCAAAGGATTTGGCGATATTATGGGCGGAGAGGATATGGAGCCTTTGATAAGCGTCTTATCGGGGGCAGCGGGAGTTTCGGAAGAAAAGGCGCGGGAAGTATTTGCCTGTATCTTTCTTTCCGTTCACGGCTTTGCAAGTCTGATTGCAAATAATGCCATGGTCTATGACGAGGAATATATAACGGGAATAATTACAAATATTTATGATTCTGTTGTAAAAGCCGCTTTGGATAAACAGCCTTCTACAAGAAATAAAATACTAATTTAAAGGATAATGATAAATGAAGAAGCTGCGTGAAAAAAGTGAAATTTGGTTTGCTGTATTACATATCATAGCCTATGTGGTGCTTTTCAGCGCTGCAGATGATGTATCCAAAGCCATGGGAGTACAGAAATGCATTACTCTGCCTGTCTGTATAATATTCTCTATAGTGATATTTTTGTTCGTAAAAAAGAATATGCTTACGGAATATTACGGTTTATGTAAGAGTAGCTGCGATTTAAAGAAATGGCTTTATTTTATACCGCTGATTGCATTATCAACAGTGAATTTATGGAATGGCGCCGCTCTCAGCCTCAGTATTATGGAAACCGTTTTATATGCGGCATCTATGCTCTTTGTGGGTTTCCTGGAGGAAATGATATTCAGAGGTTATCTGTTCCGGGCAATGTACAAAAACAATGTAAAAGCGGCAATCATTGTTTCCGGCATTACCTTCGGCATGGGACATATTGTAAATCTTCTGAACGGTGCAAAGCTTCTTCCTACGCTGATGCAGATTGTCTATGCCACCGCGATCGGATTTTTATTCACGATAATTTTTGTGAAATCGGGCAGCATTATACCCTGTATTATATCTCACGCATTTATCAATTTAACAAGCGTAATCGGCGTGGAACCCGAAATGAATATCAGAATTATATTTAATCTGACTCTTACGGTGATTGCGGCTGCGTATGCCGATTATATATTTAAGGCAATTCCAAATAAAATATTGCAATCGGTTAACAGTGAGGCAAATGCATGAAAGTACTGTCAGGGGTGTTTCGGCTTGCTTTATTAGCTTTTCCTCAGTACTTGCTAAATACAGAAGAATATGGAGGTCAATATGGGATTTCGAAAAGATTTTATGTGGGGTGCTGCCACCAGTGCCTATCAGATTGAAGGTGGAGCCGGGGAAGACGGAAAAGGATTGGATATCTGGGATGTCTATTGCAGAGAACCGGGAAAAGTGTACGAGGGTCATACCGGCGATATTGCCTGTGACCATTATCACAGATATAAAGATGATGTGCTTCTTATGAAGGAGATGGGATTGAAAGCCTATCGTTTTTCTATTAACTGGTCACGGATTTTTCCGGATGGGACAGAAAATGTCAATGAGAAGGGCATTGATTTTTATAACCTTCTGATTGATGAATTGCTGGAGGCCGGCATAGAACCGTATATTACGCTGTATCACTGGGAACTGCCTTATGAGATATATAAAAGAGGCGGATGGATGAACAGGGAAATTGTGGAATGGTTTGGTCAATATGCGGCATTGGTTTCGGCACGCTTCAGTGACCGGGTAACACATTTCTTTACACTGAATGAACCCCAGTGTTTTGTTGGGCTTGGTTTTTTGAGCGGAGAACATGCACCGGGCCTAAGAGCACCTCTCCGTGATACTTTTACTATGGCACATCATGCACTGATGGCTCACGGAAGGGCGGTTCAACAGCTTCGGGCAAACGCGAAGCAGCCGATTGAAGTGGGCTATGCCCCTACCTGTGGAATGACTTATCCGGAAACAGACAAAAAAGAAGATATTGAAGCTGCAAGAAAAAGCCTGTTTGCCATGCCGGATGTGTCCAACTGGAGCTGGAATGTGGCCTGGTGGTCAGATCCGGTGCTTTTTGGAACTTATCCGGAGGAAGGAATGGAACTGTACGGGCCATGGCTCCCGGACATCAAAGACTCTGATATGAAGCTGATCTCTCAGCCCATTGACATTTACGGACAGAATATCTATAACGGCAGATGTGTCCGGATGGGGAAGGACGGAGAGCCTGAGTATGTGAGACGCCATGAGGGGTTTCCCCAAACAGCAAATAGCTGGCCGGTTACACCTCAAGCCCTTTACTGGGGCCCCAAATTTCTGTATGAGAGATACGGAAAACCGATTTATATTACGGAAAATGGCATCTCATGCCATGACAGTGTGTCCCTGGACGGAAAAGTACATGATCCGTCACGGATTGATTTTCTGGAACGATATTTGTCAGAATTAAAGAGGGCTGCATCGGACGGTGTGGATATCAGAGGATATTTTCAATGGTCTTTGATGGATAATTTTGAGTGGAATTTCGGATATTCCGAGAGATTCGGGCTGATTTATATTGATTATCAGACGCAGAAACGAATCTGGAAGGATTCCGCATACTGGTACTGTGATCTGATAAGAAAAAATGGAGAAAAGTTGTAAAGGGATTGACTTTGGGCAGGGCGTTTGCTAAAATGAAAGCGTTCACTTGCATGGAGGTGGTACGTTGGACGAAACAAGCCAGAAAATTATTGACGCGGCAATGCAGCTAATTCGTGATAAGGGTTATATGGCTACTACTACGAAAGAAATTGCAAGAGTGGCCGGGGTAAATGAGTGTACGCTGTTCCGTAAATTTGAAAGCAAGAGAGACATTGTTTTGCAGGGTGTAAATCAGGCACAGTGGAGGGCAAATGTTACTCCCAAGATTTTTGGGAATATAACGTGGGATCTTCGGTCGGATTTGGAAATGTTTATGAGAGCTTATATGGATAGGATGACGCCTGATTTTGTCAATCTTTCCATTGGACTTCGTGCGCCGCAGTTGTATGAGGATACGAAGGAGCTGATTATGAAGGTCCCGCAGGCATTCGTGTCCACATTTACAGAATATTTAAGAAAGATGCATGAAAAAGAGAAAATTCCACAGGCAGATTTTGAAGCCCTTGCAATGACTTTTTTCTCGTCTACATTCGGATATACTTTTTTAGCGGCATCTTTTCAAAACGAGCTTTCAAAGGTGGATAAGGAAAGCTTTATTGAAAATACCGTGGAGTTATTTATAAAGGGATTGGAAGAATAATGAAATGCCGGTACTGTTCCCGAGGAGCAGTACCGAAAAAAACAAATAAAATGCAAGCAAGTACATGCATACAGAAATGGAGGTAAATTGATGCAAATTACAGGTGCGGATTTATTTGTAAAGGCACTTAAAGCAGAAGCTGTTGAAATATTATTTGCATACCCCGGCGGGCAGGCAATTGATTTGTTCAATGCTCTTTATGGAGTAGAGGATATCAGTGTAGTGCTGCCGCGGCATGAGCAGGGATTGGTGCATATGGCAGACGGCTATGCCCGCTCTACAGGCAGGGTCGGAGTATGTCTGGTAACAAGTGGACCAGGGGCCACCAATCTGGTCACGGGAATCGCCACGGCAAATTATGATTGCGTCCCATTGGTCTGTTTCACAGGGCAGGTGCCGACAAACCTGATTGGAAATGACGCTTTTCAGGAGGTAGATATTGTCGGTATCACCAGGAGCATTTGTAAATATGCAGTAACGGTACGGAGCAGGGAGCGTCTGGCGAAAACCATCAGAAAAGCGTTTTATATTGCCAGAACCGGAAGGCCGGGGGTAGTCGTAGTTGATTTGCCGAAAGACATTCAGAAGGAATACGGAAGTGATGATTATCCAAAAGAAATTGCAATCCGGGGATATAAGCCAAATACTTCCGTACATATGGGACAGGTGAAAAAAGCATTGGAGGTATTGCGCCAGTCTAATAAACCTGTCTTTTTAGTGGGCGGAGGTGTAAATATTGCAAATGCAGGAAGGGAGATGACGCAGCTTGCAGAGAAAACAGGCGTGCCGGTTGTGACGACGATCATGGGAAAGGGTGCTGTCCCCTCCACACATGAATTGTATGTGGGAAACATCGGCATCCATGGCAGCTTCGCCGCCAATTCCGCAGTCAGCAACTGCGATGTGCTGTTTTCCATAGGGACAAGATTCAATGACCGGATCACAGGAAAACCGGGGGAGTTTGCAAAAGAGGCGGCGATTATCCATGTTGATATCGATGCCGCCTCCATCTCCCGGAACATTGCGGTGGATATTCCAATTGTTGCAGATGCAAAAGCAGCGATTAGTGCTCTGCTTGAAGAGGCAGAACCTCTCCGAATTTCGGAATGGACGGAGGAAATTCAAAAATGGAAAAGGTCATATCCTGTTTTTATGAAAGGCAGAGGGATTACGCCGCAGAAAATCATCCGGGCGATTAACAGTACTTTTAAGGATGCCGTCATTGCTACTGACGTCGGACAGCACCAATTATGGGCGACACAGTACCTTGAGCTTGAGGAAAGCCGGAAGATGCTGACCTCTGGGGGCTTAGGCACGATGGGCTATGGCTTTCCCGCCGCAATCGGGGCTAAACTTGGGAACCCCGATAAAGATGTTATTGTCATTTCAGGGGATGGCGGGATGCAGATGAACATTCAGGAAATGGCTACGGCTGTAGTTTATGAACTGCCTGTGATCATTTGCGTTATGAACAATGGCTATTTGGGAAATGTAAGGCAATGGCAGGAAATGTTTTATGGGCGGCGTTATTCCAGTACCTGTATGCGCTATCGGAAAGGCTGTCCTGCCTCCTGCAATTCGCCGGGCAGAAACTGCCCGCCGTATACTCCTGATTTTATAAAACTGGCTGAGAGCTACGGGGCAAAGGGAATACGTGTCACAGAGGAAAAGGATATAGTCGGGGCTTTGCTGTGTGCAAAACAGGAGAAAAAAGCACCTGTTATAATTGAATTTATCATCGAGCGTGAATCTAATGTCTTGCCGATTGTACCGCCGGGTGATTCTCTTGGAAATATGATTTTAGAGCAAAGTGAGGGAGACTGCACATGAAAAAGAGATGGTTATGTTTATTTGTGGAAAATGAACCCGGGGTGCTTGCCCGGATTTCCGGTTTGTTTTCGGGAAAATCATATAATCTCAATAGCCTGACAGTTGGCGTTACGGAAGATGATACGGTTTCCAGAATGACAATCAGTTTGACCGGTGATGATAAGACATTTGAGCAGATCAAAAAACAGTTAAACAGGAGTGTCGAGGTAATCCGTGTGGTGGATTATACCGACGCGTTCATTCATTTAAAAGAGGTGTTGTTTATTAAAATAAACAACTGTACGGAATCGGATAAAATGGAAGTGTTTCGTATTTCAGAAATATTCGGTGCAAAAATCACGGACTACGATTGCACTGACATCATTTTGGAATGTATGAATACGGAAAACAAAAATAATGAACTCATCAGGTTTCTGAAAAAACAGTTTGCTAATCGGGTTGAAATTGCGAGAGGAGGAAGCGTTGCAATGGAAGCAATTAAGAGATAGCTTAGTTTTCTGTCTTTTTTGATATTGACAAATAGGTAATATCTTGAATAATAATACAGGATATTACCTTGTATGAAAGGAGAAGTGCCTTATGGTTCAAACGGAGTACTTTGGAGAAGGTGTTAATTTTGAGGGAATCCCGGACACCTTTTTTCTTATTGGACTACTAAACGAGTTTAACAATCGGTTTCAGTCCTATGGAGATGAAATTTTTAATGAAATGAGCTGGAAGCAGTGCTTTTTTTTGAACTGCATTACATTTTTCAGTGAATCTCCAACGATAAAGCAGCTTGACGAACTGGTTGGATGTTCTCATCAGAATACAAAACAAATCCTTTCAAAGTTAGCGCGCGCGGGCTATGTCCGGCTGATACAGGATACACTGGACAAGCGTAAACAGCGTGTCGTTTTAACAGATCGGACACAGGCATTTCGGTAAAAGCATGACCGGAAAAGCAACGAACTCATGTCAGAGCTTTTTGCCGACATCGGGGAAGCGGAGCTGAAAGCCACGATAGGGACAATTACGAAGCTTCATATCAACCTGAAAGTGATGATGGAGGAGCGTCAGGAAAACGGTGTTGCTTCATCCGCCGATTAAGTCATTATGGAGATTGTAATGTAATATTATCAAGATTCGGGAGAGAGCAGGATGTCAGGAATTATTTTATATCAATCAAAATACGGTGCTACAAGAAAATATCTGGATTGGCTTACGGAACTGACGGGATTTGACTGTGTGCAGACAAAGGAAGCCTCCATACAAAAGGTTTCGGAATATGAGGTGATTATTCTTGCGGGTGGAATATATGCCTCCGGAATTGCAGTGTTTTGTGCCGGCGCATCGCCATATGATGAGGAAGCTTTTAAGCAAGTATGCGAACCCTGCCACTTATGAATCTTGGTAGAAGGCTCTCATGTGTGCAGTTGGTCAGAAATGTGACTGGACAAACAAGGATTATCTGAAACCGTTATTGAAATGGATAGAATTATAAATTTTTGGCTGTGGAGCGCATAAAAAATCAGCCTCCCAACCATCGGCAGAGTCCGGGAAGCTTGCAGAAAAATCGGGTAAAACAGACCGGGCTGTTTCGGAATGGGAAACGGGAGTTTCCCATAGTTAAAGATACCACACCAAATATGATGAACCCACGCTTATACACTACCAGCTATAATAAACCGCAAGGACAGCAATTTGATGATACTGCTGTCCTTTCTTTTATAAAATTGCAGTACACATAAAAAAGCTGTAAAATGATAAATATATTTGTCCTTGTAACAATTCTCGGACATTTGCCTGTTATACTATCTACAAAAAGCAAAGACGAGGAAGTGAATATATGAAGCAGATTTTGATTGTTGAGGATGACAACCTTTTGAATAAAACTCTTACCTACAATCTGGCATCGGACGGTTACAATATAACTTCTGTTCTGAATGCAAGGACAGCCGCTGAATCATTGAAAACAAACATTTTTGATTTGGTGTTGCTGGATATAAATTTACCAGACGGAAACGGCTATGACCTATGCCGTCTTATCAAACCAGTGCATCCAGACACAGTAATTATATTTCTAACTGCCAACGACCAAGAAAGCGACCAGATACGGGGATATGAAGCTGGTGCAGTGGACTACATCACAAAGCCTTTTTCGATTGGTGCTTTGCAGCGGAAAATCAAAGCCATGTTTGCTATGCTGGAACATCACAAACCAGCTAAGGATATTTACGAGGATGGCATCCTGTTTCTTGATTTTTCGGAGCAGTCTGCCAGTTTAAACGGGAAAATATTGACGCTTTCCGCAATGGAATATAAAATGCTGAACCTTTTCCTTAAAAATTCTAAGCAGGTACTTACCCGTCAGCAGCTTTTGGAAAAGCTGTGGGACGTTGATGAAAAATATGTAGACGAACATACCCTTACTACTTCTATCAGCCGGATTCGCAGCAAGATTGAAGCGGATGGTGACACATATATCAAGACGGTTTACGGTATGGGCTATCAATGGACGGGAGGTGAAAAGAAATGAAGCTGAATAACCTTTCTGCTAAGAAAATTTGTAGGCTGGTTAGTGCTGGTTTGGTTCTCTCTATGCTGGCAATTACCGTTATTCTCGGCATCGTAATGCAGGATTTACGAATTTTCACAGTAGGTGGAACATTGACACTCTGTGCATTTTTTTGGATACGGTTGTTGTCGGTGTCTTTTGGTAAAAGGCTTTCTCTTTTTACTTCTGATTTGTGCCGGACGTTGGATAACATGATTGATGGAAATGAAGAATTACAAAAATCGAATGATAGTGAAACCCTTTTTGCTCGTATCAATCATCGCTTAACCCGGCTGTATGGGATTATGCAGGAGAACCGGCGCAAGGTGGACATGGAACGACAGGAACTTCAAATGTTGGTATCTGATATTTCCCATCAAGTCAAAACACCGGTTAGCAATCTGCGAATGGTAACGGACACGCTTCTAACAAAGCCTGCTTCGGAAGAAGAACGGATGGACTTTTTGCAAGGCATACGCAATCAGACTGATAAACTGGATTTTCTTTTCCAAGCACTGGTTAAAACTTCCCGGCTGGAAACAGGGGCGATACGATTAGAAAAGAAAGACAGCAACTTATTCCATACGCTTGCACAAGCCATGAGCGGGATTGTATATGCCGCAGAGAAAAAAGAAATTGCTGTATCCGTGGACTGCCCGTAAGATTTGCCCCTCTTCCATGATAGCAAGTGGACAAGCGAAGCCCTTTTCAATCTGTTGGATAATGCGGTAAAGTACACCCCGTCGGGAGGAAAGATTTCTGTATCGGTGGTTCAATGGGAAATGTATGTAGAGGTCAAAGTTACCGACACCGGAAAGGGCATTCCTGAAAGCAATCAGGCATCCATCTTTCGGCGTTTCTACCGGGAGGAAGAAGTACATGAGCAACAGGGTGTGGGGATTGGTTTATATTTGGCTCGTGAGATTGTAACACGGCAAGGAGGTTATATCAAAGTCATTTCGGAGCCGGGACACGGTTCGGAATTTTCTATTATGCTTCCTGTAAGGTAAGAAATAGCTACTTTTTTTGAAATGTCCGAGCGTTGTAACATTTCACCCTGATTTTCGATAAAAATTTTTCCTAACTCGGACATTTGTGTAACATTTTTGGTTTACAATGACTTCATCAACAGGTGGAAAGCCTTGAAAGGAGCATTTTGAATATGAGTATTTTACAAACAATCGACTTGAAGAAGTATTACGGCACAGAGCCAAACATCACTCGTGCCCTTGATGGTGTGAATTTTACTGTGGAACAAGGAGAATTTGTTGCCGTAGTTGGAACTTCCGGCAGCGGCAAGTCTACGCTGCTCCACATGATGGGAGGACTTGATACCCCCACTTCTGGCAGAGTGATTGTACGGGGGGAAGAACTTGCGAAAAAGAATGATGATGAATTGACAATTTTTCGCCGTCGTAACATAGGATTTATTTTTCAAAACTACAATCTGGTTCCGATTTTGAATGCATATGAAAATATCGTTCTGCCTGTGGAACTGGATGGTGATACCGTGGACAAGAAATTTATGGACGAAGTTGTGTATATGCTGGCTTTAGAAGATAAGCTGAAAAATATGCCGAACAATCTATCCGGCGGTCAACAGCAGCGTGTAGCGATTGCACGAGCTTTAATTACAAAACCAGCGATTGTCCTTGCTGATGAACCGACTGGAAATCTGGATAGTAAGACCAGTGCAGATGTGTTGGGGCTTTTGAAGCGTACCAGCGGAGAATTTAATCAGACCATTGTAATGATTACTCACAATAACGAGATCGCCCAACTCGCAGACCGCATTGTGCGGATTGAGGACGGCAAAATTGTAGGCTAAAGGAGGTGGAAATTATGACTTATCCTTTTGACAATGATACAGAGAGAATAGAGAAAAGGATTGCTGAAAAAAGCGTATCCTCTGAAAAGAACAGGACATTTCTAATCAGAGTTATTATCTTGATTGCGTCATTTCTGATGAGCTTTTCTGGTATTCTTTTGTGTAATGCAACGCTTAGTACGCAGCAGATCGCCCATGTAAATAATACAACAGAAGCATTAGGAACTGTTTTAGGAATTGTTATTGTACTTCTTTGTACGGCAGGGCTGGCTGTCAAAAATATTCTTTATGTATCTGTATTGCAACGAGTACATGAATTTGCACAATTACGGGCAATCGGCGCAACATACCAGCAAATTAAATCAGTGGTCAAGAAAGAACGTGACAAAATAGCAAAACCTTGCATTGTGTTGGGAACAGTCATCGGCTTTCTGGTAAACATAGTTTTACCACTTCATTTTTACTGGATACCAAGCATTGTATGTATTGTAATTTCCGGCATATTTATCTGGATTATCACAGCTTTGGCTTTTCAAGCACCAGCGAAAATGGCTGCGTCTACATCGCCAATAGAAGCGCAGCATACACAGGCAACAAACTATTTTAGAAGTGTTGGGGCAAAGCTTAAACTTACACCTATAAGAATCGGGTGGATGTATTGTAGAGCCAATAGAAAGAAAGCTACCTATACATTTTTATCTCTCATTATGAGTGGGATTTTGATGTTCGGTGTTTTTTCAATATTGAATGCGATAAATCCCGAAAGACTTGCGGCACAACCTTATCAGGGGAATAGTGATGTATTTGTACTGCTAAATTCAACGGCTGATGAGGAATCCACATATGATTTAATGAAATCTACACCTTTTACAGAGGAACAAAAGCAAAAATTGTATAACATTTCAGGTGTAAACAGTGTTTATGAATTATATATGTTGGATGGTATTCTTACAAATTCCGAGGGTGAAAAATTTGAACTATCCATTGAAAATGTTGTGAATCCAGCAACATTTGAAAATGAAATTGTTGAGGGTATGCAACCAAGTCATGAATTACAGAACGGAGCAATTCCTGTTGCTATCAATAGACATTCGCCCTATTATCAGGAACTGAATATGCCACTTCAAGTTGGAGATTATCTGCCTTATATCATAGATACAGGCTATGGTAAAAAAGAAGTGAAGTTAGTCGTAAGCGGATTTGTAGAAAACAGCGATACCGGGCTTGTAATTTATACAAGTAGTGAAAATATGAAATCGCTGTCAGAAATGAATTGTACGCTTGCATGGTATATTTGTTTGGATGATAACGGAAAAGACGCAGCAACAGAGATAATCAAAGAAATTTTTACAGATGATGACAGAGTTGATGCGTCTGTTTTGGCTGATGATGTTATGGCATTGGAAGATTACTTCCATAATGCGAAAGTCATCATTACGGTTTTGGTGGTGCTTATTAGTCTGTTTTCATTTATAAATATGCTGAATACCAGCATTACAAATGCCATTGTCAGAAGACACGACTATGCACTACTGGAAGCTACAGGTATGACAAAATTGCAGTTGCGAAAAGTACAACAGTCGGAAAACTTTATCTATTTGGTTGGAAGTTTTATAGGAAGCTGTATTTTAGGTATACCAATCGGATTTCTGGTTTGTACCCAAATATCAAAAATTCCCGGACTTTCATACTTTGAATATCACTTTCCAGTTCTTTTCTTTGCAGCAGCAATCAATTATAGAGCGCATTAGAACGATAGATTAAGTTTTAATACTCCGTCAGCTCCACAATTATATTACTCTGCTGATACAGCCAGTCCGTAAATTCTTTCGGGCTGGCTGTTCCTGCTTTTACAGACTTTTTTCTCTGCAATGCTTCTTTCTTCAAGTCAGCAAAGGCAGCCTGCATTTTCTCCAGCCGGTCAGCCGGAAAGCCGGTGGTATTCTTTGCCCGGTTGATTTTGTTGCGCCAATTCTGGCACTCATTTTTATAAAGCAGGTCATAGTTATTCTCTCTGGCTCTTTCGTCAAACTCCCGTTTGTTTTGAAGTGCCTGCGCCTTGCGGCACTTGTCGCTGCGCAGTTCATACCGCTGGCT
>URVB01000028.1 GCA_900551075.1 uncultured Blautia sp.
ATCCTACGATGGTATCATTTCCGTTATGAACAAATCTCGTACACATAATTAAATCCCCCTAATTCGTTCGATATTTCCAGATTGTATCGCTTTAATATTCTGAGAAATTTTTTCCTCTGACCAATCCCACCATTTCAATTTAAGTAATTCTGTAATGGTTTCATCATTAAACCGTTTTCTGATAGGCTTTGCTGGTACTCCTCACACAACGGTATAAGGCGGTACATCTTTCGTGACAACAGCACGAGTACCTATAATTGCACCATCGCCAATCGTAACACCTGCCAAAATGACTGCTTCATAGCCAATCCATACATCATTGTCGACAATAGTATCTCCTTTGTTATCCTACGCCTCCGTAACATTTGTTTTCTCAAGTTCCCACTCATCGAAAAATAAGGGAAACGGATATGTGGACAGAGAAGCCATTGTATGATTTGCGCTATTGAAAAGAAATTTTGCACCGCAGGCAATCGAACAAAACTTTCCTATAACGAGTTTGTCGTGGTTAATCGGATAGTGATAAAGAACATTGTTCTTTTCAAAACCCGTAGGGTCATTCACAAAGTCGTTATACATGGTATAATCTCCCACGGTAATGCTTGAATCGGTAATTGCATTTTTTAAGTAAATAGTCTGCATATCACCTGTCCGTGGATATAAATTTTTAGAGTTCGCCATTTTTGTAATCCTCCTGTTGAAAATGCTATATCATAATTGTACGCATCAGCAAAACTATTCTCAATACACCAAACAATGCAGAAACAATCAGTAGAAAAAAGAGCTGCTTTTTCAGCAGCTCCCAATAATTATTTCTGATATATTATTTTCCTTATGGCATATACCGAAAGATAGTATTCCTCCGCAAGTTCCTCAATCGAAACACCGTTCTGATATTTCTTTATGATAATTTCGTTGCGTTCATAAAGTTCTTTTCGGTAACCAGACAATTCACCCCAAGATTTATGTTGTTCGTCCTTAGCAGGTATATAGATATAACCCGCTTGCACATATTTTTGTAGCTCCTCAACCAACATATCAGGGAGAATTGTATTTGCATTGATGTATTTCATATGCAGGCTTCCTCCTTGATTGATAAAGTCAGGTAGCAAAGCCAGCAATATTATATTAGAGACTTATAATTACTCCATGCAAATGTCGCTCATTATACTGGCTTTGCATGGATCCATGCTTTGTTTTCCTTTTCTTATTTATACACATAATTTTTCACCACCAATATAAATGAATCGTCCTTTAATGTTTATAAGTATAGCATTAAATTTTGAATACTTCAAGCTATTATAAAGGGGCTTAGGGGCGAAAGCCCCTAACAAGCGAATTTGGATAACCAAATTCAGTGCTTGGTAAGACATAACTTTTTTCATATATACTCAAAAATATATCTTCTGTCATCTTTCCGAAATCATATTATTGTGTCACTTTGCATATATTAATATCAATGTCATTACCTAAATACTTGATTTATTTTGGAACAATCTGTTATAATGAAAGGGACAATCTGTATGAGGAGAAAACCTATGAAAGTATTTATTAGTTGGTCAGGTAATATCAGTTGGAAAGTTGCAGTTATTTTTAGGGATTGGCTTCCATCTGTTATACAATCACTGGAGCCATATGTTTCGTCTGAAGATATTGATAAAGGTGCTAGATGGAGCACTGATATAGCAACAGAACTTGAAGATTCAACATTTGGAATATTATGTGTAACAAAGGAAAATTTAGAGGCTCCATGGCTATCTTTTGAAGCAGGTGCACTTTCTAAGACAATGGAAAAAACTTTTGTCACACCGTTCTTATTTGATATAAAGCGTTCAGAGGTACAGGGACCAATTTTACAATTTCAGTCAACTATTTTTCAAAAAGATGACATTAAGAAAATGGTTCAAACATTAAATAAAGCTTGTGGGGATGCAGGTATATCTGAGCAACGCCTTGATAAATCATTTGATGTTTGGTATCCGACTCTTGAAAAAGAATTAATCGAATTGAGGGATGAAAGTTCAAACAAAAATGAAGATGTTGCACCTGAAGATGTCAATCATTCTTCTGAAATATTAGAAGAAATCCTCGAACTTTCCAGAGACAATCAAAAATTGTTACGAAATCCCGACGCTAAACTGTACAATGATATGGAAAAAATTAAAGATTCCTTGGAACGCATTTCTATGAGAAATGAAATGGCATTTGAACGGAAAAGAATGTCAAGAAAATATAGTTCTATGTTTTTTGATGAAATTATGCATATGAGCGGCAAAAATAGTTCTTATGCGTTTTTGATGACGCTCAGTCTATTGAAAGAAGATTTTCCTTGGATTTATGATATGGGGAAAGAACTAATTGACATACTAAAAAGTGGAAATAGCCCTGACGAAAAATCAATTGCCATTAGAGAATTTAGAGACATGGTTGATTTCACTTTTAGTCATCCTATGATGAGAGATATATTTGGTCGTACTAAAGATAGCATAATGTTTATGAAAGAGCTTCCATATTCTTTAATGAGGTATTTGGATGAAATATCAGAGCAATACAATTGATTGTACTGTAAAAAAAACAATCTGTACCATTAGATACGGATTGTTTTTTATTTTCACACATTGCCTTAGATTTTAAATATAAATTAGTTCATTTAAAATGATTTCTTCTGCTTGTTGGCGAATGCAATTCATTCTTCTTACCCATTCCATATGACTGTCAGCCTTCATCTGTTTAGTAATGCCCTGTGTCGTTTTTAACTGTTTTACAATCCTACAAAAACGCTCTCGTGCTTGTTTGTCAATCTCAGAAAGATATTTATAGAGTTTTCCGCTTGTCAGTAGATTGATATAAGTCAACTTGCGATATTCCTGTAAGTATCTCAAATGCCGTTTCCCATAAATTCCAATATCATTTTCTTCTTTTGTAGAAAGTACAAAGCTTGGAATAAGATAATCGCTTTGTTTGCTATAAGTACCACCTAACTGTTCAAATAAAGATTTCATTGTAGTTTCCTCCATAATGTTTTCGATTTGCTACAAATTCATCATATCCAACCGTCATTACAAATACTTATAAATGCCGTAAGGGACACTTCCTTATGTGAAGTGTCCCTTAGGGGGAGTTTTTTATTTTCAGCGGATGCAGAAACTTTTAATAGAAAATTTAGAGATAGGGTTTTTGGTTTATGATATAATAGTTGTATCAAACTCTGGAAATGTTTCCTTCGAATGATAAAATGAATATTCGAAGCAGAAAAATAGACTTGAAGGAGATTTTTCATGAAACTAAAGACAAGGATTATTGTTGGATTTATCATGATTATCCTGGTGCCTCTTTTGTTATTTGCGGCAACTTTATATGGTTTTGGTCAGTCACAGGCCAGACAGATGAAGGAGCAGCAGATGAACACGGATGAATCGGTTGTGTATGACATTGCAATTACCGAGTCCGTCAACGGTCAGGCCCGCATACAGCTTATGACAAAGGATTTGTTTTTTTCTGCATTTGTGATTTTGATTTTTACTGCTTTGGCAGTGGGACTTTGGATTTATCGAAGCATTGCAGCTCCTTTGGTTAAATTAAAAAAAGCGACGCAGAATATAAAAGAAGGCAATTTGGATTTTGTTCTGGAGGTTGAAGGAACGGATGAATTTTCTGAGCTTTGCCAGGATTTCGAAGAAATGCGCCGCCGGCTGAAGGAATCTGCAGAAGAGAAGGTTATTCTTGATAAAGAAAATAAAGAATTAATCAGTAATATTTCCCATGATTTAAAAACCCCTATTACAGCAGTGAAGGGATATGTAGAAGGAATTATGGATGGAGTGGCGGATACGCCGGAAAAAATGGACCGTTATGTCAGAACGATTTATAATAAAACAAATGAAATGGATCACTTGATCAATGAGCTGACTTTTTATTCGAAAATTGATACCAACCGTATTCCCTATACCTTCAGTAAACTAAACGTGGATGATTACTTCAGCGATTGTGCGGAGGAAGTAGGTCTGGAATTGGAAACCAGGGGAATTGAGCTGGTTTATGCGAATTATGTAGATAAGGATGTTTTGGTTATAGCAGATGGAGAACAAATCCGCCGGGTTATCCATAATCTGATCAGCAATGCCATCAAGTACATGGATAAATCAAAAGGGATTATTCAGATACGTGTTAAGGATGTGGGTGATTTTATCCAGGTCGAGGTAGAGGATAACGGAAAGGGAATCGCCTCAAAGGATTTGACCTGTATTTTTGATCGTTTTTATAGAACCGATGTTTCCAGAAATTCGTCTAAGGGAGGCAGCGGAATCGGGCTGTCAATCGTTAAGAAAATTTTAGAGGATCACGGAGGAAAGGTCTGGGCTACGAGCCGTGTGGGAATGGGTACAATTATGTACTTTGTTTTAAGAAAATATCAGGAGGTACCTATGAGATGAGTAAAATACTGATTATTGAAGATGAAGAAGCGATTGCAGATTTGGAAAAAGACTATCTTGAGCTGTCTGGATTTGAGGTTGAGATTGCAAACAGAGGAGATGTAGGCCTTGATAAAGCCCTGAAGGAAGATTTTGATCTGATCATTCTGGACCTTATGCTGCCGGAGGTTGATGGATTTGATATCTGCCGTCAGGTACGTCAGCAAAAAAATACTCCTATTATCATGGTATCTGCCAAAAAGGATGATATAGACAAGATCAGGGGGCTTGGCCTTGGAGCAGATGATTATATGACGAAACCCTTCAGTCCAAGTGAGCTGGTTGCCAGAGTGAAGGCGCATATGGAACGCTATAATCGTTTAGTCGGATCTAATGCGGCTAAGAACGATATTGTAGAGATACGCGGTATCAAAATTGATAAGACAGCCCGCCGTGTCTGGGTGAACGGGGAAGAGACCACATTTACAACAAAGGAATATGACCTTCTTACGTTCCTTGCAGAAAATCCAAACAGAGTATTTACAAAGGAAGAGCTTTTCCGCGAGATTTGGGATATGGAATCTGTAGGCGATATTGCTACAGTTACAGTTCATATTAAGAAAATTCGTGAAAAGATAGAGTTCAATACGGCAAAGCCGCAGTATATAGAGACAATATGGGGGGTAGGATACCGGTTTAAGGTGTAGGTTATGAAATGAACCGGAAGATTATATTCCGTTCATATCAAATATAAGGACCAAAGATAAAGCTGCAGCCGGACAGAATACGACTGCAGCTTTTTTTCAGGGCAAAATATAATTCTGTGAAGATAAATATAGATTGAAGAAGATAAAGAGACAGTATGAACAGATTATATAGAAAATTAGAAAATTACAGTACAGGGAATATATATCCTTTTCACATGCCCGGACACAAGCGGAATCCTGTTTCTGCAAAGGGAGAATTTCCATTTGACAGGGATATTACAGAAATAGATGGGTTTGACAATCTGCATCATCCGGAGGGAATTCTGAAGGAAGCCCAGGAAGCCGTTTCTGCATTGTACGGTTCCCTGGAGTGCTTCTACAGTATAAACGGGAGTACAGCAGCACTTTTGGCAGCGGTTTCTGCTTCTGTCAAAAGGGGAGGGAAGATTCTTATGGCCAGAAACTGTCATAAGGCGGTATACCATGCAGTATATCTGCGGAATCTGGTTCCGGTTTATATTTATCCACAAACAGAGCCGGAATTTGGGATAAATGGAGGAATTTCACCTGAAAATGTGGATAACCTTCTTGCAGAAAATCCGGAAATTGAAGCAGTGCTGATTACCTCTCCAACTTATGATGGGATAGTCTCCGATGTAAAACAAATTGCTGAGATTGTCCATAGCCATGAAATTCCTCTGATCGTGGATGAGGCTCATGGGGCGCATTTCCGGTTTTCGGAGTATTTTCCGGTATCTGCGTTGGAATTGGGTGCAGATATAGTAATACATAGTCTGCATAAAACACTTCCTTCCATGACGCAGACGGCAGTGCTGCACAGATGCAGCGAAAGGGTAGAAGGGGACTTGCTCAGACGCTTTATGGGGATTTACCAGAGCAGCAGCCCATCTTATATTTTAATGGCAAGTATGGATGCATGTATGGATAAATTATCCGGGGATGGCAGGCAGATGTTTCGGAATTATACCGGCTATTTGGAATATACCAGAAAGAGGCTTACAGAATGCAGATATATCCGGCTGATTCATCCGGAAAAGAACGGAGCTGCAGGGATTTATGATTTTGACAGATCCAAGCTTTTATTTTCTGTAAAAGGAACATCACTTACGGGCAGAGAACTGTATCGGACCCTTTTAGAAGAATTTCATCTCCAAATGGAGTTGGAGACGGAGAGCTATGTTTTGGCATTGACCTCTGTAGGGGATACGGAGGAAGGATTTATACGGCTTTGTGAGGCTGTTGAAGAGATTGACAGACGGGAGTCATTAAAGGTTCCTGAAAAAAGCAATAAAAATCCTCTTGACGGCAAAAATTCATATGAGGTGCTTAAGCAGAGGATGTCTGTGGCAGATGCCATGGAGGCGCCTGCGGAGGCATATCCACTGGAAAAAAGCATAGGAAAAATATCCGCAGAGTTTGCTTATCTCTATCCTCCGGGGATACCGATTCTTGTTCCGGGTGAACAGATTACTGGACTTTTTATCAGGAATGTGAGAAGATATAAGGAGCAGGGCCTTGATTTGCAGGGCTTGAGAGATTATACGAACGAATCGGTTTATGTAGTGAAGGAGTAACATGGGAAAGATATTTTACATAATGGGAAAAAGTGCGTCCGGTAAGGATAAGATTTATTCCAGGCTGTTGGCAAATGAACAGATAAATCTGAAAAAGCTGATTTTGTATACGACACGTCCCATCCGTCAGGGAGAAGAGGAAGGAAAACAGTATTATTTTGCGGACGAAGCTAAACTGGAAGAATTCCGGAAGACAGGCCGTTTAATTGAGGCGCGTGCTTATCGTACAATTCATGGAATATGGACATATTTTACAGCAGATGATGGACAGGTAAATCTGAAAGATGCAGATTATCTGGGAATCGGAACATTGGAATCCTACAGTAAAATGAAGGAATATTACGGGAAAGAGAAGGTTGTCCCCATTTATATTGAAGTGGAAAACGGAGAACGGCTTTTTCGGGCGCTGAAGCGTGAGCGTGACCAGATTATACCAAAATATGCGGAAATGTGCAGAAGATTTCTGGCAGATGAAGAGGATTTTTCTGAAGAAAATATTTTGGCGGCAGATATTGAAAAGCGTTTCGAAAATATAGAGCTGGATACTTGTGTAGAAGAAATTGTGAGTTATATTTCCTATCGTTCGGCGCATTTACTGCGCCAATAGTGGTATGCCTGATAAGGTACAAAATCTATATAGCAGGCAAAAATAGTTTTTAATGGCAGTTGTTTTATGCTATACTGAATGTGAGGAAACAAATGAGACAAATGAAAAAAGTGAGGTGATTCTGAATGATAGGATTCAACAATATTATCGGACATGAAGAAATTATCAGGCATTTGAAAAATGCCATGAAAACAGGAAAAGTATCACATTCCTATATTTTTACAGGGGAACCGGGTTCCGGAAAGAAGCTTTTGGCAAGTACGTTTGCAATGACTCTTCAGTGTGAGTCAGGGGGAACAGAGCCGTGTCAGAGATGCGATTCCTGTAAAAAGGCGATCGGCAAGAATCATCCCGACATTATTATGGTAAATCATGAAAAACCAGGTACTATCAGTATTGACGAAATTCGTGATCAGGTTATTCACGACGTGGCGATTAAGCCATATTGCAGTCCGCATAAAATTTATATCATTGCAGATGCGGATTTGATGACGCCTCAGGCGCAGAATGCACTGCTGAAAACAATAGAAGAGCCGCCGGAATATGCGGTGATTCTGCTTTTAACAAGTAATGCGGACAGTCTTTTGCCGACAATCCGGTCCCGCTGTGTGCGGCTGGAGCTGAAGGTAGTAGATGACAGTCTCGTAAAAAAATATTTGATGGAGCGTCTTCATGTGCCGGATTATCAGGCTGAAATTGATGCGTCTTTTGCGCAGGGAAGCATTGGTAAAGCAAAGGAGGCTGCAACATCTGAAGAATTTTCCAATATGACACAGAATGCGTTGAAAATTCTAAAATATGCCAATACTATGGAAGTATATGAATTGGCGGATGAGATTAAGAATCTCTCTACAGAAAAACAAAACATCAATGATTATCTGGATATTTTTCAGTTCTGGTTCAGAGATGTGCTGATGTTTAAGGCTACCAGAGAAATTGACAATCTGGTATTTAAACAGGAAATTAACTTTATAAAGGAACAGGCAAGCCTGCGTTCATATGAAAATCTGGAAAAAATTCTGGAAGCGCTGGAGAAGACAAAAGTCCGTCTTCGTGCAAATGTCAATTTTGAGCTTGCATTGGAGCTTCTGTTCCTAACAATCAGGGAGAAATAGAATGACAAAAGTAGTTGGTATCAGATTTCGCAATGTAGGAAAAATTTATTACTTTAATCCGAAGGGATATACGATAAAAGCAGGAGATCATGTGATCGTGGAAACTGCCCGCGGCGTGGAATACGGCAAAGTGGTTCTGGAGCCGAGAGAGGTTTTGGAGGATAAGGTTGTACATCCTCTGAAGGAAGTACTTCGCGTAGCTACACCGGAGGACGATGAAAGAGAAAAGCAGAACCGTATCAAAGAAAAGGAGGCATTTAAGATATGTCAGAAGAAAATCCAGGAGCATGGACTGGAAATGAAGCTGATTGATGCCGAATATACATTTGATAATAACAAAGTACTGTTTTATTTTACGGCGGATGGAAGAATAGATTTTCGCCAGCTTGTAAAGGATTTGGCGGCGATATTTAAGACCAGGATCGAGCTGCGTCAGATTGGTGTGAGGGATGAGACAAAGATTCTTGGCGGAATCGGTATTTGCGGCAGATGTCTGTGCTGTCACACGTATCTTTCAGAATTTGCGCCGGTCTCTATTAAAATGGCTAAGGAACAGAACCTTTCTCTGAATCAGACGAAGATTTCCGGTGTTTGCGGAAGGCTGATGTGCTGTCTCAAAAATGAACAGGAAACATACGAGGAGCTGAACAGGAGGCTTCCGGGAGTGGGTGATACCGTAACTCTTCCGGAGGGACTTCAGGGTACTGTCCATAGTGTTAATGTACTGAGACAGAGAGTAAAGGTTATCGTAGAGGTTAATGATGAGAAGGAAATTCAGGAATTTCCTGTGGATGAGCTGAAGTTTCGTCCAAGAAAGAAAAAGATAAAGGTTTCCGAACAGGAGCTGAAAGAATTGGAAGCTCTGGAGGACAAAAAAGGGGATTCCAAATTAAATGGAAAATAATCTTGTAAAATCAGGTGAACGTGTTGATGATCTGCAGAATGGTTATTTTGTGATTCAGGACCCGAAAAAATTCTGTTTTGGTATGGATGCCGTATTATTATCCGGATTTGCAAAGGTGAAAAAGGGTGAAGCTGTTCTGGATATGGGGACGGGCACTGGAATTATCCCAATCCTGCTGAGGGCAAAGTCAGAAGGAGAACATTTTACAGGCCTGGAAATTCAGGAAGAATGTGCGGATATGGCAAATCGGAGTGTATCATACAATGGTTTGGAATCAGAGATAAGCATTGTCCGGGGGGACATCAGAGAGGCTGCTGAAATTTTTGGAGCAGCTTCTTTTCATGTAATTACCAGCAATCCGCCTTATATGATTGGTGCTCACGGACTGCAGAATATGAATATGCCGAAGGCAATTGCAAGACATGAGGTGCTCTGCACTCTGGAGGATGTTGCAAGCCAGGCAGCAAAGCTTCTGAAAGACAGGGGCAGATTTTATATGGTGCACCGTCCGTTTCGGCTGGCGGAAATTATGAATGTGCTGACAAAATATAAGCTGGAGCCTAAGAGAATGCAGCTTGTTTATCCTTACATAGACCGGGAACCCAATATGGTTCTGCTGGAAGCCCTGAAGGGCGGAAATTCAAGGATTACGGTGGAACGGCCGCTGATCGTATATGAGAAGCCGGGAATTTATACGAAGGATATTCTGCAGTTATATGATATGGTATAAGCATAAGGCGGCGTCCATGGATGAAGGAAAGAGGCAGAGTAAGCCGGCAGTTATGAGGATGATTGAGAAAAGGAGGAGTTCAAATGAGCGGAAAATTGTATCTGTGCGCGACTCCCATAGGAAATTTAGAGGATATTACACTGAGAGTACTGCGTATCCTGAGAGAGGTGGATCTGATCGCGGCAGAGGATACGAGAAACAGTATTAAGCTTTTGAATCATTTTGATATTAAGACGCCTATGACCAGTTATCACGAATATAATAAAATTAACAAAGCCTATGTACTCATGGAAAGAATGCGAGAGGGACAGAAGGTGGCTTTGATTACAGATGCCGGAACTCCGGGAATTTCTGATCCGGGAGAGGAATTGGCAGCCATGTGCTATGAAGCAGGTATTGAAGTGACATCGCTTCCGGGACCTGCAGCCTGTATCACAGCTCTCACTTTGTCCGGTTTGCCTGCCAGGAGGTTTGCATTTGAGGCATTTCTTCCCATGGATAAAAAGGAAAGGAAGGCTGTTCTGGACGAGCTGGCTGATGAAACAAGGACGATCATTCTTTATGAGGCACCGCATAAGCTTGTCCGTACCCTGGAGGATTTGAAGGAAACGCTTGGAAACCGCAGAATGACCCTTTGCCGGGAATTGACGAAAAGACATGAGACTGCATTTCATACAACGATCGATGATCTGCTTGCATTTTATGCAGAGGAGAAGCCGCTGGGTGAATGTGTGCTGGTAATTGAGGGTAAGAGCCGCAGAGCGATAGAGGAGGAAAACAGAGCGTCCTGGGAAGAAATTTCCGTAGAAGAGCATATGAAAATTTATGAAAAGCAGGGAATTCCCCATAAGGAGGCCATGAAAATGGTGGCAAAGGACAGAGGCGTAACAAAAAGAGAAATATATCAGTATCTGCTTGGCAAATGAAGGAAAACAGTTTTATGAATCCGTCGGACCATTGGAGTTTGGCCCGGCGGATTTTTGTTGGATTTAGCTCGAATAAGAGCTTGTCTTTTCTATAAAATGACACTATACTGATAGTGTAAATAAAATAGGGAAAATTTGGAAATTATACGACTCCGTATGCGCCATCAATAATAATATCCGCACCGGTAGTATAGCCGGCAGATTCACTGCATAGCCAGATAATAGCACCGCAGAGTTCCTCCGGCTTTGCCATTCTGTGCATAGGAAAGAGCGGCTGCCATGCAGCCATAAGTTCAGGCTCTACAAAATCAGGATCAATGGACATAGGAGTAGCGACATATCCGGGACTGATGCAGTTTACGCGGATATTTTTGTCTATCCATTCAATGGCGAGACTCTTTGTCATATGGATGACACCTGCTTTGGAAGCGTTGTAAGCAGCCTGACATTGAGGAATGTTTACAATATGTCCGGAAACAGAGGCAATGTTTACAATGCTGCCTTTCAACTGACTGGCTATCATAACTCTTGCTGCCTCCCGGCATACGATGTACTCGCCGGTTAAATTGATGTCCAGGCATTCTCTCCATTCTTCAACTGTAGCTTCAAAAGCGTTCTTATGGTAGCAGATGCCTGCGTTATTAACGACAATATCCAATCTGCCGTATACTTCCATGATTTTTTCCATGCCCTTTTTTACACTGGCCTCGTTTGTGGCGTCAGCAATGATATCTAAGGCTTTTCCGCCCTCGGATTCGATCAGTGAGACGGTTTCTGAAGCTCCGGAGCGCGAAAATATTGCGATGTTTGCACCTGCACGTGCCAATTCACGGCAGATAACCTGGCCGATTCCACGGCCGCCGCCGGTCACTAATGCAACCTTGTTTTTCATGGAGAACATGTTTTGTAAATAGTTTTCCTTCATAAAAACCTCCTTAATTTAAGTAAGTTAACAAATTACACAAAAAAATATGAATAAACAAAATTATGCATGTTAAAAGTGGCAGAATCACCAATTTCAGGGCCCGATATATATGAAACGGTGATTGACAACGCCTGTTTCTAATGGCATACTTTTAATTAGTTAAGAAAGATGAGTTATTGTTATCATATCAGATTGTCTAAAAAAAGCAATAGTTTTTTTATTTTGTTTTACATATTTTACAAAAGGGAGAGATGAGGCCGGAGCCACAGGCAATCTGGCTGTGCAGGCTATGACCGAATGCTTCGGACCTGACAAAGCAGATGTTATCTGTGATTGTGCAGGAAATGATATCACCATGGGGCAGTCAATTATATTTGCTTTTAAAGATTATCTGCAGGCATATCAACAGATTGATGAAAATCGGGAAACGACAATGAAATTGCTGATTGATGTGCAGGCTTAATGAGAGGCGGGGATTACAATCACTAATTATCTGAGTATCCACAAAAAAAACATTGGAAATATGAATAAGAGAAATGTCTTAAACTGCATTCAGGAAAATCAGCCGATCAACCGTTCTGCAATTGCACGGATGGTTGGGCTAAGTATACCGGCGGTTATGACCATCACGGATGAGCTTTTAAAACATGGGATCATTCAGTCTGTAGGAAAGGTTGGCTCCGGAGTTGGTAAACATCCGGAATTATTTACGATTTGCGGGGAGCATTTCCGTTATGTAGGAGTGGACGTAGGACGTATTACAACACGCGTGGTGATAACCGGGCAGGATGGGGAAATATTGGCCAGCACTCAAAAATCCACGGAAAATGCGGAAGAACCGCTGAAATGTGTGGATAATATCAGTGAACAGATTGAAATGACTTTGAAAAAATCAGGTATTGAAAGAAAAACGGTCGTGGGCGTATGTGTTGCTATGCCCGGATTGATCGAGTCTGATACAGGAACAGTTATTTTTTCCCCGGACTTTGGCTGGAAGGATGTTCCCCTTGAAGAATGGATGCAGGAGCGTTTGAAGCCGTTCCATGTGGTAGTGAGGAATGCAAACCGTGCCCAGGCACGATGGGAGACCAGGCCAGGGAGAAAAAATAAGGAATCTACGATTTTTTGTGTAGGCCTTGGATATGGTATCGGTTCGGCAATTATTTCAAATGGGGAAATGTATTATGGCTCTTCCGGCACCAGCGGCGAGATTGGTCATATTATTGTAAATCCAAGCGGTCCGGTCTGCCTGTGTGGAAATAGCGGCTGTCTGGAGGCAGTGGCGTCCGGACGTGCAATTGCTGAACAGGCTAAGCAGATCGTGCAAAATGGAAGCAATACGGTCTTAAAGAAACTGTGTAAGGGCGACGTGGAAAGCATCACTGCGAAGATGGTATTTGAAGCAGCCGTGCTGCAGGATGAAATTGCTATGAGACTGATCGATCAGGCTGCGAAATACATTGGCATTGCTTTGGCAACCGCAATCAATATGCTGGATCCGGATACCATCTATTTATGCGGGGGTATGATGAAAAACGGGGATGATTTTTTAAACCGTATTAAGAAATATACCAGAGAGAGACAGATGCATCTGGCAGGCCGTCATGTGGTGATTCTTTCGGGAAGTAAGGAGGATATGAATGTAGCCTGCGGCGCTACGCTGATGATTCAGGATTCAGGATCAGAGTTTGATGCATTGTCCTTTTTGTATTGATTTGCGGGAAGGATATTAGGATAATTAGAACAGGGAGATGCTCACTCGGGGCATCTCCCTGCTGCGTATTCAAAACAGCCGGATAGTGCGGAAAATGCAACCATGTAGATGTCTTTGTTAAGATATATTGATAAAACCGGAAAAGTGCATAAAAAATGGGACTAAAAAAAGGAATAATGTACAAAATATCAATATAGTATTGACAACTGATAATGGGAAATGTATAATTTGACTATAACTTAAATAACTTAAGTTAAAAGGTGGGGAGAACGCCTTTTTATTTTTAGATAATAACTTAAGTTATTTAAGTAATTACGGTGCGGGCAGCTTTTGGTTTGGCCATCCAGATGGTGTCTAAGAAAGCAAATAGCCGAAAAACAGTAAGAAGAGGAGAATGAATATGCAGAAAAATGAAAAATCTAAAACCGGTTTTGGGATAATGATGAAAAATTTCTTTCTACAGAGCTGGTCCAGTGCAGTTGTTGCAATTATCTTACTGGTAGTGATCTTTGCAATTACAACAAGTGCATTTCTGACACAGTATAACCTGTTTAACCTGTCAAGAACAGCCGCTGTCTATGCCTTTATTGCAGGTGCTCAGCTTATGGTTGCAGTTATCGGAGGTATGAATCTTGCGGTAGGTGCAGTAGGCGCTTTGTCTTCCGTAGTTCTTGGTCTTGCAGTGCAGGATTTGGGACTGAGTACTCCTATGGCAATTATACTGACAATTCTTGTCGGCGCGCTATGCGGCCTGATCAATGGTTTTTTGGTAGTAAAATTAAAATTATCCGGTTTTATCATTACACTTGCCATGTCTTTTATATATGACGGTATTGCGGTAGGTATTTCTCACGGCTATGCGTATAAATTGTCTCAGAATTTTACACTTTTGGGACGAAGTAAGGTTGGTCCTACATCAGGATTATTTATTATCATGCTCATCTTTGTCGTTTTATTGGCTGTATTCTTCAGGAATGTACGTTTTGGACGGAATATTCTGGCTACCGGCGGTAATGAGTCGGCGGCAGCTCTTTCCGGTATCCGTACAGATGGCGTAAAGATCGCATGTAATACGATTTCCTGTATTTTGGCAAGTGTAGCCGCACTGATCTGGGCATCCAGGACCGGCACGGCAGTATCGACAACAGGTGAAGACTGGATGCTGTATTCCTTTGCTATCTGTGCAATCGGCGGTATTAACTTAAACGGCGGCAATTTTACGGCAATCGGTTTCTTCTGCGGTTCCTGGATTTTGACAATGATTCGTAATGGTCTGACTATGATGAAAGTAGATATCTATTATGAACAGGCTTTTCTTGGAGCGATTATTCTTCTGGCCGTTTCAATAGAAAGTCTGAGAACAAGAGTTTCTGAAAAAATGGGCTGATAGAATGTGTTTATTATCGAATACGAAATCATATGGGGACTAAAGGCGTATTCGTTGATAAAATGGCCGGGTTATATAGCCGGGATATAGAGAATAGGAACAGGTACATGTGGGCGAGACATAAGAATAACAGCATAGAGAAAATGGAGGGATAGCAAATGTATAAAACAAGTAAAAGAGTATTGGCAATCATTATGGCAGCAGCTATGGCAGCAGGAAGCAGCAGCCTGGTTATGGCGGCAGATGAAGCAAGCGTAAATGTGGATACCAGGCAGGCGGCAGAGAATAATACCTGGGAAATGGCGGGTGATCCATCCGGGTATAAGCTTCATTGTTACTGGCCGGCACCGGATACCTTCTTTGACAGCTATGTATTAGAGGGTCTGCAAGCATTTGAAAAGGATTACGGAGTAGATATTGACTGGATGGTAGGAACAGAGTGGACGCAGGATATTGAAAATCAGTCTGTGGAAGCTAAGATTGCGGAGGGTTATGATCTGTTCCTGATCTTTGGAGCGGATACATCCGGTGCAAACGCTCTTTATCAGGAAATCTATGATGCAGGAGGACAGGTTGTCAATTATGCGGGACTTATGGATGATCCCCAGCAGTCTGCAGCAACCCTGGCTTCTGATGTATATGTTCAGGCTTATAATTCTGCAAAGAATTTGATCGGCCTTATGGGCGAAGAGGGAGAAATTATCAATGTATTGGAGAATTTAAGTGATGTAAATACGCAGAAGAGACAGCAGGGTGTAGAAGATGCAGTTGCAGAATATGAAAATGTCTCGATTGCCCAGACAGTTGCAGATATTGCAACCGTTGATGAAGGATATGAAAAGATTTCTGATGCCCTGACAGCGAATGCGGGTGTAAAAGGCATTATCACAACCGGCGGTACATCCTCTCAGGGTCTTGCAAACGCTTTGTCCGATTACTATGGAACCAATCCGGATGCAGAGCATATTTTTGCAGGCAGCATGGACCAGTCCAATGAAGTTATGAGTGCAATTGAAAACGGTGAAATTGACTATACGGTAGCACAGAACGGCTGGGCTATGGGTTATGTTTCTTCCCTGATTCTCTGCATGTTAAAAGACGGATGGGAAGCAAATGAATTTGGTGAATTTATTGATACGGGATATATTTTTATCAACAAAGATAATGCAGAAACATGGCAGGCGGACATCGAGGCAAAGGCAGCAGAGCTGATTGGTTCTCTGGAAACAGATTGGTTTAAAAAAGCTGAATAAGGAGTATCAGGTATTTATTTTATAAACTTAATGTTATTATGCCAAAACCATGTATCTGGAATATAGTCCTCAGGGGAAATTCCCCTGAGGAGTCCCCACAATGATATTTCCGTACATATCACAGAATTTTGTAACAGTGACAGAGGATTTTAATGGCTTAGAATATTACTAACAGGTCATAGTAAGAGATTTCATATACCATCTGATTATGGCAATTAGATAAGATAAAAGGCAGTCAGAATTGACGGAGGATAACATATGCTTGAACTGAAAAATATTTCAAAATCGTTTCCAGGTGTAAAAGCTCTTCAGAATATTTCCGTTAATTTCCACAACGGCGAAATCCACGCGATCTTGGGTGAGAATGGAGCTGGAAAAAGTACTTTGATGAAGATTATCTGCGGAATTTATCAGGCAGATGAGGGTGAAGTCGTTATGAACGGTAATACCCTCCACTTAAATGGCTATAGCGATGCCGTAAACCATCATATCAGTATTGTGAACCAGGAAATTAACTTAATACCAAACAGCAGCATTGCAGAAAATATCTGTCTTGATAAGCTTGAGAGATTTACTAAGGCTGGTTTTGTAGATTGGAAAAAAGTGAATGAAACAGCAAAAACCTATATGGATATGGTAGGGCTGGAATTTGATCCGGCCACACCGGTGCGCCATTTGAGTGCGGCACACAAACAACTGATTCAGATTGCAAAGGCTTTGAGTACGGAGGCAGAGGTTTTAATGCTGGATGAACCTACTTCTTCTCTTACACAATATGAAGCGGATATCTTGTTTGGAATCATGAGGAACCTGAAGGAAAAAGGCGTTGCAATGATCTTTGTCTCCCATAAATTGGAGGAGGTGCAGATGGTCTGCGACAAGATTACGGTATTCAGAGATGGACAGTTGGTTGGAACAGAACTGATCGAAAACGTAGACAGAGGCAAAATGGTCAGGATGATGATCGGCCGGGAAAGTCTTTTGGCATATAAAGGCCGTCTGGATGCAGAGGATAATGAAGCAGCACTGAAGGCAGTGAATATCGGTTCTAAATATCATGGATTCCACGGATTGAGCTTTGAGGTGAAGAAAGGAGAAATTCTCGGCATGTATGGACTGGTAGGTTCCGGCCGTACAGAGCTTATCCGCACCATTCTCGGAGTGGATCCTATGAGTGAAGGGGAAGTTTATGTCTGGGGCAAAAAAGTAAAATTGAACAGTCTTTCCCAAAGTCTTCATAAGTATCAAATAGGATATGTAACGGAAAACAGAAAAGAAGAGGGACTGTTCCTGGCCAATTCTGTGGAAATGAATATTTGTATGAATTCCCTGGAGAAATTTTATAAGAACGGAATTCCGCTGATCAGTACAAAAGCAGAAAAGGAAAACGCCAAAGCTTTTGTAGAAAAGCTGGAAATCAAAACACCGAAGCTCAGTACGAAATCAGGCAGCCTTAGCGGAGGAAACCAGCAGAAGGTTAGTATTGCAAAATGGCTTTCTGCAAACTGCGATATCATAGTTATTGATGAACCTACGGTAGGTGTGGACATCGGTGCGAAGGAATATATCCATGACCTGATATGGGATTTGGCTAAGAAAGAGCAAAAAGCGGTCATTCTGATTTCCTCGGATATGAATGAAGTGATCTCCTTATCCAGAAGAATGTTAATTTTTAAGGAAAAGCAGATTGTAGCTGAGCTAAAGGGAGAAGAGTTTTTTGAGCAGCCCGGTGAAGTGATTTCAGCAAAAATAGGTGAATATTTTATTTAAAAACAGGAGATGTAAAGATGCAGAGATTTGGAGAGGTCATAAAGGTTAAACCGGAGAAATATGAAGAGTACAAAAAGCTTCATGATAAAATTTGGCCGGGTATTGTAGAAAAGCAAAAAGAGGCAAATATGCAGAACTTTACGATTTTTTACCGTGATGGATATCTTTTTAAATATTTTGAATATGTCGGCAATGATTATGAAGCAGATATGAAGAAATTGGCTGCTGATGAGGAAAACCAACGTTGGCTGACATTTACAGATAATTGCCAGACACCTGTAGATGGTGTGCAGGAAGGTGAGTGGTGGGCTCCAATGGAAAATATTTTTCATATATTATAAAGAAAGAAGGCAAAAATTATGAAACGATCAGAAATTAATGCTGCAATTAAATGGGCAATCGGGCTTTTGGACAAAAACAATTTTAAATTGCCGCGTTTTGCATACTGGACAATGGAGGAATGGAACCGGAACAAAGATCATATCGATACCTTGCGTGAAGTAATGGCCGGCTGGGATATTACGGACTTTGGAAGCGGCGATTTCGATAAGATCGGCGCAATTCTGTTTACTATCCGTAACGGCAAATTGGGAAAGCCGGGTACAGGTTCTCCATATGCGGAAAAAATCCTGATTTTTAAAGAGGGGCAGCGGCTGCCGGTACACTATCATATTGAAAAAACAGAGGACATTATCAACCGCGGTGAAGGTACCATGGAGATGCGTTTCTATCTCAGAAAAGAAGATGGAAGCGTGGATTATGAAAGTGATGTGACCTATTACAGCGACGGCATTCCATGTGTGGCAAAAGCAGGAGAGCCTGTTTATATTACAAGAGGAAACAGCGTGCGCCTGGATCCGTTCGTAAATCATACCTTTGGTGCAAAAATGGGAGATGGACCGCTGATCAGCGGTGAGGTTTCCAAGGTAAATGATGATAATACGGACAATTATTTTGCAGAGCCTACCGCGCGGTTTGCCGATATTGAAGAGGATGAGCCGGTTTTATATCCGCTCTGCAATGAGTATGAGAAATGGTTTCCGAAAAACTGATGTTAAGGCTGGAGGACAGGAAAGGTACCGCATATGAATAAATTAGGTGTATTTATTAACTTTTGGGAGAAAAACTGGGACTGTGATCATGCAAAATATATTCGTAAGACCGGCAGGCTTGGATTTGATGTCCTTGAGTTTCAGGCGCAGGCGTTGCTTGATATGACAAGGGAGCGCATGCTGGAGCTGAAAAAAATTGCAGCAGAAGAAAATGTGGAATTGACCTACAGTCTGGGTCTTGATCCCCGTTATGATGTTTCCAGTGCTGACGAAGCAGTTCGTCAGGGCGGAATTGAATATCTGAAAAAAATCGTAGAAAGAGTTGGCTTCATGGATGGAAAAATCATTTCCGGTGTCAGCTATGCCGGCTGGGGCTGTGTTCCCAAAGAAGATCTGTCCGGAAATAAAGAGCCGATTGTAGAGCGTTCGGTTGATTCTATGAAAAAAATCGTAAAAACAGCAGAAGACTATGGTGTTACATATTGTGTGGAAGTTGTAAACCGTTATGAAGGCTGCATTTTAAATACGGCGGCTGAAGCCATGGATTATATCAAACGTGTAGATGCACAGAATATCGGCGTGCTTCTTGATACTTATCATATGAATATTGAGGAAGACAGCTTCAGTGATGCGATTCATCTGGTCGGAGACAGGCTGTATGGCCTGCATACGGGAGATAATAACAGACGCTGCCCGGGAAGGGGACATATCGATTTTGACGAAATTTTCCGTGCGCTGGCAGATATCCATTATAAGGGACGTATTGTCTCGGAGCTCTTTGTAGCCAGAGGAGGTGAGGTTGGCCGTGATATCTGTGTGTGGAGAGATCTGGAGAGGGATTTGTCCGAAGCTGCTTTGGATGCGGAGGCTGCCCGTTTGCTTGCATTTGAAAAGGGAATGCTGAAAAAATATCATATGGTATAACGGAACGGATGAGAAGGCTTTTGAAACTGACTGAATGGATGTTGGTTTCAAAAGCCTTTTTTCATATATTTCTTCTAAATTTGGTGGAATGCGGGCAATTTTTGTGCTATAATAAATTGGTATCAGTATGTCTATAAATGGCAATACAAAAGGCAATCGGGCTTTTATCTGAGAGGGGATAAGGGGGAGCCCGGATGCCTTGTTAATATATAGAGAATAACAGGAGGGAACACATGGGAGCAGAAAATACAGAGTACGGAGCGGATCAAATCCAGATTCTGGAAGGGTTGGAAGCCGTACGCAAAAGACCGGGTATGTATATTGGAAGTACATCCAGCCGGGGACTTCATCATCTTGTGTATGAGATCGTGGACAATTCCATTGATGAAGCATTGGCTGGTTTTTGTACGGAAATCCAGGTAATCATTAATCCAGACAATTCCATTACAGTTATTGATAATGGACGTGGCATTCCTGTTGGAATAAATCATAAGGCCGGTATTCCGGCAGTAGAGGTGGTATTTACAATTCTTCACGCAGGCGGCAAATTCGGCGGCGGGGGATATAAGGTATCCGGTGGTCTGCATGGTGTGGGTGCATCTGTTGTAAATGCTCTGTCCGAATGGCTGGAGGTTACGATTTATAATGAAGGGAAAATTTACAGGCAGAGATATGAACGGGGACATACGATGTATCCGCTGAAGGTTTCAGGAACCTGTGCTCCCGACAAATCCGGAACGACGGTAGTTTTTTTACCGGATAAAGAAATTTTTGAAGAAACCGTTTATGATTATGATATCCTGAAGCAGCGTCTTCGGGAAATGGCCTTTCTTACCAGGGGTCTGAAGATTACATTGAAGGATACCCGTGAAGGAATGGAAAGAGAGAAAGCTTTTCATTATGAAGGCGGTATCCGCGAGTTTGTTGCCTACCTGAATAAGAGCAAAGAGGCTTTATATCCGGAGATCGTTTACTGCGAGGGTGAAAAGGATGGAGTTGTTGTGGAGGTTGCTATGCAGCACAACGATTCCTATACAGAAAACAGCTATGGCTTTGTCAACAACATCAATACGCCGGAGGGCGGAACCCATATCATGGGCTTTCGGAATGCGCTGACAAAGACATTTAATGATTATGCAAGAAAGAATAAGCTTCTCAAGGACAGTGAGCCGAATTTGAGCGGTGAGGATATCAGAGAGGGGCTGACAGCAATTGTCAGTGTTAAGATAGAGGAACCGCAGTTTGAAGGACAGACGAAGCAGAAGCTTGGTAACAGTGAGGCAAGAGGCGCCGTTGATTCTGTTGTGAGCAGACAGCTTGAGATTTTTCTGGAGCAGAACCCATCCGTAGCAAAGGCTACAGTAGAAAAATCTGTTCTTGCACAGAGGGCCAGGGAGGCAGCACGTAAAGCACGGGATCTGACAAGAAGAAAATCGGCTCTGGATGGCATGTCTCTGCCAGGCAAGCTTGCCGATTGTTCAGACAAGGATCCTGCAAATTGTGAAATTTATATTGTAGAGGGCGATTCTGCGGGAGGTTCCGCGAAGACAGCCAGAAACCGTGCAACGCAGGCTATCCTGCCGCTTCGCGGTAAAATTCTGAACGTTGAAAAAGCACGTTTGGACAAGATATACGGAAATAAAGAGATCAAAGCAATGATTACGGCATTTGGTACAGGTATCCATGAAGATTTTGATATTACGAAGCTCCGTTATCACAAAATTATTATTATGACGGATGCCGATGTAGATGGTGCGCATATTGCAACGCTTCTGCTCACCTTCCTGTATCGATTCATGCCGGAGCTGATCAAACAGGGGTATGTGTATCTGGCACAGCCGCCTCTTTATAAAATAGAAAAAAACAAAAAAGTCTGGTATGCGTATGATGATCCGGAGCTTGCCAGAATCCTGGAGGAAATCGGCCGTGACGGTAATAACAAGATTCAGCGTTACAAAGGTCTGGGTGAAATGGATGCTGATCAGCTTTGGGAAACGACTATGGATCCGGAGAAGAGAATTCTTCTCAAGGTTACTATGGATGAATCCGCTACGTCGGAAATTGATTTGACTTTTACCACCTTAATGGGCGACAAAGTAGAGCCAAGACGTGAGTTCATCGAAGAAAATGCGAGATTTGTAGAAAATCTGGATATCTAATCAGGAGAATAAAAGATGGAAGATAATATTTTTGACAAAGTTCATGAGGTGGACTTGCAGAAAACCATGGAAAAATCTTACATTGATTATGCCATGAGTGTAATTGCCTCACGTGCCCTGCCGGATGTAAGAGACGGCCTGAAGCCGGTACAGCGCCGTGTGCTGTATTCCATGATAGAGCTGAATAACGGACCTGACAAGCCTCATCGTAAGTGCGCACGTATTGTTGGTGATACCATGGGTAAATATCATCCTCATGGTGACAGCTCCATTTACGGTGCATTGGTCAATATGGCCCAGGAGTGGTCCACCAGGTATCCGCTGGTAGATGGACACGGAAACTTTGGTTCCGTAGACGGCGATGGTGCGGCTGCCATGCGATACACAGAAGCACGTTTGAGCAAAATTTCTATGGAAATGCTTGCAGATATTAATAAAGATACGGTTGATTTTCAGCCGAACTTTGATGAGACGGAGAGAGAGCCTGTGGTACTTCCCTCCCGTTATCCGAATCTGCTGGTAAATGGTACCTCCGGTATTGCGGTAGGTATGGCAACCAATATTCCTCCCCATAATCTGCGTGAGGTGATAGGCGCAGTTGTGAAAATCATTGACAATACCATTGAGGAACAGAGAGAGACTGCTATAGAAGAAATCCTGGAAATCATAAAAGGCCCGGATTTTCCCACAGGTGCTACCATCCTGGGCACCAGAGGCATTGAGGAGGCTTACCGCACAGGACGGGGAAAAATCCGTGTTCGTGCAGTGACAGATATCGAAACGCTTCCAAATGGAAAATCACGTATCGTTGTAACAGAGCTTCCCTATCTTGTGAATAAAGCCCGTCTGATTGAGAAGATTGCCGAGCTTGTAAGAGATAAAAAGATTGATGGAATTACGGATCTGAATGACCATTCCAGCCGCGAAGGCATGAGAATCTGTATTGATTTGCGTAAGGATGCCAATGCAAATGTGATTCTGAACCAGCTTTATAAGCATACACAGCTTCAGGATACGTTTGGCGTGATCATGCTCTGCCTTGTTTCCACAAAAGGAAGTCTGGAACCAAAGGTTCTGAATCTCCTGGACATGCTGAAATATTATCTGGCACATCAGGAGGATGTTGTTACAAGAAGAACAAAATATGATTTGAACAAAGCGCAGGAACGTGCGCATATATTGCAAGGCCTTTTGAAGGCTCTGGATAATATCGATGAGGTCATTCATATTATCCGCAGTTCACAGAATGTACAGATTGCGAAGCAGGAGTTAATGAATCGCTTTGAACTGACAGATGTACAGGCGCAGGCGATCGTTGATATGCGTCTGCGTGCGCTGACCGGTTTGGAAAGGGAGAAGCTGGAGGCTGAATATGCGGAATTAATGGAAAAAATCCGCAAATTAAAAGCAATTCTTGCAGACAGAAATCTGCTTCTGCGTGTCATTCGTGAGGAGATTCTTTTGATTTCCGAGAAATACGGAGATGAAAGAAGAACTTCTGTTGGCTTTGATGCTTATGACATTTCCATGGAGGATATGATTCCGAAGGAAAATACGGTCATTACCATGACAAAGCTTGGTTATATCAAGCGTATGACCGTTGATAATTTCCGCAGCCAGAACAGGGGCGGCAAGGGAATCAAGGGTATGCAGACCCTGGAGGATGATTATATCGAAGAACTGATGATGACGACCACACATCATTTCGTCATGTTCTTCACCAATACGGGGCGTGTATATCGTCTGAAGGCATATGAGATTCCGGAAGCAGGGAGAACAGCCAGAGGTACTGCAATCATCAATCTTCTGCAGTTGATGCCGGAAGAGAGGATTACGGCAGTGATTCCAATGAACAGGTTTGAGCCCGGACAGTATCTGATGATGGCAACGAAGAAGGGCCTTGTGAAAAAGACTCCGATTCAGGAATATGCAAATGTCCGCAAAACCGGCCTTGCTGCAATTGCCTTAAGAGATGATGACGAGTTGATTGAGGTAAAAGCAACCAATAATAAGAAGGATGTGATTTTGGTTACCGGATACGGACAGTGTATCCGTTTTAAAGAAACGGATGTACGCAGTACGGGCAGGATTTCTATGGGTGTGCGCGGCATTAATCTGGTCGATGAGGATGAGGTTGTGGCTATGCAGCTCAATTCCCAGGGACATTATCTTCTGGTCGTATCCGAAAATGGTATGGGCAAACGTACTTCTGTTGGGGAATTTGCCTGTCAGAACCGCGGAGGCAAAGGTGTAAAATGTTATAAGATTACTGAAAAAACAGGTAATGTTATCGGAGCGAAGGCTGTTAACGAAGAAAATGAAATCATGATGATTACGACGGAGGGAATCATTATCCGCCTGCAGTGTTCTGATATTTCCATTCTCGGCAGAATTACTTCCGGTGTCAAGCTGATCAATCTTTCTGAGGGAGTGACAGTGGCAAGCTTTGCAAAGGTCAGAGAGAAGGAAGAGGATCAGGCACCGAAGAAAAATACGGAGGAAATTATACGTGAAGCAAAAGAGAATGATCTGACAGAAGAAACAAAAGGGGATATTGAATAGTCATGAAAAAACCAAAAAGACGGAAAAAGAAGGCCGGTATCAGAATAAACCCCAGGTATATTATAGTGGCAGGCGCTGTAATTGTTGTTCTGGTTCTGTTGATATTTGGGATAAGGGGATGTGGTGCCAGTCATAAATCACCGGAAGGCGTTGTAAAAGCTTTGATTCAATCTTATGCGGAGGGCAAGGAAGGCAGAGTGAAGGACTGCTATGGTGCCAAAAAGGATACGGATAAGGAGCTTCAGGCTCAGATTGATGCTACGATCAAATATTTTAAAGCGCATAATGCAAGAGAAATCAAGATAGATGCCTGCGGCATTCTTTCCGAAAATAAGAGTTATACGTATGTTTATATTGTTTATAAGCTGGAACTGGAAAACGGACAGGAATATCCCTGTATCAGTACTTTTATGACTGGATTGGAAAACAGGAAATATTATGTGCTCCCGCCATCTAAGGTTACGGAAGATATGAGTAAGCAGGCGGCAACAGAGTATGCAAAATTTATGACAACAGATACTTATAAAAAATATACTACGGATTATGAAACCTTTATTAAAAAGAATCCGGGGTATGAGGAAAAAATTGCCGGAAAGGTAAGTTAAAATAAGGGGCTGCCTCAAGGGGCGGCTTCTTTTTATGGAGGAAAGCCAGTGAAAAATATCAATGTTTCTGAGATTACCAGTAATATCAGGGAGATGTGTATAGAAATAAATCATGAATTATCCCCTGATATGGAGAAATTGCTTTGTCAGGCAGCAGATAAGGAAAAATCCCCTCTTGGGTGTCAGATTTTGGAACAGCTCAGGGATAATCTGGAGATTGCAAAAAGTGACAGGATTCCAATCTGTCAGGATACGGGTATGGCAGTGGTTTTTTTGGAAGTCGGGCAGGAAGTGCATTTGGAAGGAGGGAGTTTTGCAGATGCAGTGAATGAAGGTGTGCGTCAGGGATATCAGGATGGATATCTCCGCAAATCCGTGGTAAAGGATCCTTTGCTCAGAGAAAATACCGGGGATAATACTCCGGCAGTCATTCATTATACAATTGTTCCCGGAGAAAATATAAAGATAACTCTGGCTCCGAAAGGCTTTGGAAGTGAAAATATGAGCCGTGTATTTATGCTGAAGCCGGCAGACGGTATAGAAGGAGTGAAGAAAGCCGTGCTTACGGCCGTACAGGATGCAGGACCTAATGCCTGCCCTCCCATGGTAGTCGGAGTGGGAATCGGAGGTACCTTTGAAAAATGTGCATTAATGGCAAAGATGGCGCTTGCCAGACCGGCAGATCAGCATTCGGAAATTCCTTATGTAAAAGAAATGGAGGAGGAGCTTTTGGAAAAAATCAATAAGCTGGGGATCGGTCCGGGAGGCCTGGGCGGTACGACGACTGCTCTGGCAGTGAATATCAATACTTACCCCACACATATCGCAGGCTTGCCGGTGGCAGTGAATATCTGCTGCCATGTAAACCGCCATATCAGCAGGGTACTTTAAGCAGAAGAGAAAGATGACGGGAGGTAACAGTATGGACAGACAGATTCAGGCGCCGATTGACAGGGAAACGGCAAAAGCTCTTCGGGCCGGCGATTATGTAAAAATTACGGGAACGATTTATACGGCGAGAGATGCTGCACATAAAAGAATGATCGAAGCTATGGAAAGGGGTGAAGAGCTGCCGGTTGAAATCAGGGGAAATACGATTTATTATCTGGGGCCTACCCCGGCCAGAGAAGGACGTCCCATTGGTTCGGCAGGACCTACGACAGCCAGCCGTATGGATAAGTATACGCCGAAGCTATTGGATTTGGGACTGGCAGGCATGATCGGAAAGGGAAGGAGAAGTCAGGAAGTGATTGATGCGATAGTCCGTAACGGCAGTGTTTATTTTGCAGCAGTAGGCGGTGCCGGAGCTATTTTGTCCAGGAGAATTCTTTCTTCTGAAGTGATCGCGTATGAGGACCTGGGTACAGAAGCTATCCGGAAGCTGACAGTAGAAGATTTTCCGGTGATTGTAGTGATTGATTCTGAGGGAAATAATCTATATGAAACAGCAGCAGAAAAATGGAGGGAGAAAGAATGAAGAGGATTATTATGATGGTATTGCGAAATCTGTTGTTTGTTCCGTATGGATGGTTTAAATTATGCTGGTATGCGTCTCATGTCGACAGGTATACGGAAGAGGAACGATACGCTTTGCTGAAATATATTGACGGGCGTGCAAATAGAGGGGGAAATATCTTTATTGATGCTCATGGGACAGAAAATATTCCAAAAGAAAATGGCTTCATGTTTTATCCGAATCATCAGGGACTTTATGATGTGCTGGCAATTTTGGACGCATGTCCGGTTCCTTTTTCTGTTGTGGCGAAAAAGGAAGTGGGAGAGATTCCTTTTTTGAAGCAGGTATTTGCATGTATGAAAGCCTATATTATTGACAGAGAAGATATCAGGCAGTCTATGCAGGTGATTCTTAATGTGACAAAAGAGGTGAAGGCCGGAAGAAACTATTTGATTTTTGCTGAGGGAACCAGAAGCAGGCAGGGAAATCACCCGCAGGAATTTAAAGGAGGCAGCTTTAAGGCTGCTATGAAAGCACAATGTCCAATTGTTCCCGTAGCTTTGATTGATTCTTACAAATCCTTTGATACAGGATCTATTGCAAATCTGAAGGTTCAGGTACATTTCCTTGCACCTATACCATATGAAGAGTATCAGAATATGAAGTCTACGGAGATTGCTGGTGAGGTAAAACGCAGGATTGAAAAGACGATTCAGGAAAACGGGGGATGGGAGTAAACTTCCCGGGCAGTTGGCAGAAACGCCAACTGTCCTTTTTTTTACGTCAACTGTATTTGATTTGAAACAAACGTTATAGTAGTATTATGATAACAGTCCGGGCAGGTCTGTGCATTTACTGCGCCGGCCGTAAGAATATGGTTTAAAAACAGAATGATAATTTGGGGGTATGTAGATATGGCGTCTGTTTGTATTCTGGATGAATTTGATGTGCATAAAAATGAGGAGTTTCTGCGGACAGCGGAGGAATTGAAGCCGGAGCTGCATGAGACGGAAATCAGGCCGTTACGGTTATTAAATCTGGAACCGGGAGAAAAACCGGAGCCGGTGATCGTTTCCGAAGAAAAGCCGGAAGCATTAAAAGAAAAGGTATTAAAAAAAGACGATTCGGTGATCCTGGATTTTGGAAATCATTATGTGGGATACGTTACATTAGAACTGGCTTCTGTGGGAAGCCATCAGGATGCACCCGCATATATTTATCTCAAATTTGCGGAACGGCTGGATGAGCTTACCGTGAATATTGATGCATATAACGGTTGGATCAGCAGGGGCTGGATACAGGAGGAGTATATACATGCAGATGTACTTCCGGCAAAGCTTGCGCTTCCGAGAAGGTATGCGTTCCGATATATGGAGATTAAAGTGATTGATGTTTCTCTGAAGTTTTCCCTGGCAGTCAAAGCTGTGACCGGCAGGGCGGTTTCTGCCGTAAAGATGGAAGATGTACATATGCTTTCTTCTGAGGATGAAATTCTGGAACGGATTGATCAGGTGAGCGTCAAAACACTTCAGAATTGTATGCAGCTTGTATTTGAAGACGGACCGAAACGTGACCGGAGAATGTGGCTTGGGGATTTCCGGCTTCAGGCAAGGGCAAATTATAAGACCTTCCGGAATCTTGAGCTTGTAAAAAGATGTCTGTATCTGTTCGGCGGACTGACCTTCAACGAAGGAAAAGTACCTGCCTGTCTGTTTCTGGAACCGGAGGTGGAGCCGGATGATACGTATTTGTTCGACTATGCCCTTTTGTATGGTTCTGTCCTTTTGGATTATTATGAAGAAACAAACGATAAAAAGACGCTGGAGGATTTGTATTCTGTAGCGATCCGGCAGATTGAGATCGGACTTGAGTATCTGAATGATGAACATATCATTCCGGACCGAAGCGGTGAATTCTGGTGTTTTGTAGACTGGGGAGAAGGGTTGAACACGCAGGCGGCTTCCCTGGCGATCCTGATCTATTCCATGAGATATGGGATCAGGCTTGCGGAATATATGGAGAATGCAAAAGAGATCAGCCGTCTGGAAGGCAGGATGGAGGAGTTAAAACGCAGTGCAGTGGAGCATTTCTGGGATGAAGAACAGAAGCTGTTTGTGAGCGGAAAGGATCACCAGGTATCCTGGGCTACCCAGGTGTGGATGATTCTGGCAAGGGTTTTTCCGAAGGAAAAAAACAGGGAGCTGATCCTTCATACCATTGAGGTAAATCCGAGAATCCGCATGGTAACTCCTTATATGTACCATCACTATATTGATGCACTGATCCGTTCCGGTGAAAAAGAGCGTGCTCTGGAAGAAATGAAGCGTTATTGGGGAGAAATGATCCGTGATGGTGCGGATACCTTCTGGGAACTGTATAATCCTTATAACAAATATGAATCACCCTATGGCTCTGTTTCAGTAAACAGTTTTTGTCATGCATGGAGCTGTACACCGACCTATTTTCTGAGGAAATTTTACATGGACGAACCGTGACAGTTCCTGAGCAACAGAATGGAGTTTTTTGACAGAAAAGGAGAAGGGGAAAATGCAGAAACTGGATTTTAACAGAGGCTGGACATGCAAATGCCTGACCAGAAATGAAGAAGCATATCCGGTAACATTGCCGCATGATGCAATGCTCAGTGAGCCGAGGACGGAGGAAAGCCCCGGGGGAGGAAATACAGGCTGGTACCTTGGCGGAGATTATGAGTACAGGAAACAATTTACAGTGCCCAAAGAATATAAAAATAAAACGGTTTTGCTGGAATTTGAAGGTGTTTATCATAATGCAGAGGTATATATCAATGAAAAAAGGGCAGCGTTCCGGCCCTATGGGTATACGAATTTTTATGTGGACACAAAGGACTTCCTGAAATACGGCGGGGAAAATGAAATCCGCGTGATTGCCGTAAATGATGACCAGCCTAACAGCCGTTGGTATTCCGGTACAGGAATTTACCGTCCCGTATATCTGTATGTGGGAGAAAAAAAGCATATTCCGGTAAACGGTGTAAAAATCCGAACGGTAAGTGTGAAGCCGGCGGTGATCGAGGTGGAAGTTCGGACTTCCGTACCGGGAGAAGTGAAGGTAGAGATACTGGATGATACAAATGGGGCAGCTTCTGTCGCATTGGCAGCAGAAAGTGTACAAAAAACAGAAGACAGTGAAAAAGAATGTGCTGCAGCCAGGGCGGTTTTCCGTCTGGAAATTCCTGAAGCAAGGCTCTGGAGCTGTGATACTCCGACCCTCTATACCTGCCGGGCCATATTCGGTGAGGATACTGTCATGGAGACTTTCGGCATTCGTCTGCTGAAATGGGACAGCCAAAACGGAATGACCATAAACAACAGGCGTGTGATTCTGCGGGGGGCCTGCGTCCATCATGACAATGGCGTTCTGGGGGCCTGTACATTTCCTGAAGCGGAAGAACGCAGGGTGCGTATTCTGAAGGAAAACGGATACAATGCAATCCGTTCTTCCCATTATCCCTGTTCCAGGGCAATGCTGGATGCATGTGACCGTCAGGGTATGCTGATGATGGATGAATACGTGGATGTGTGGTACATCCACAAAACAAAATATGACTATGCGGGGACACTGGAAAAATGGTGGAAACAGGATTTGAAGGATATGGTGGAAAAAGATTATAACCATCCCTGTGTGATCATGTATTCTACGGGCAATGAAGTTGCGGAAACAGCCCAGAAAAAGGGAATCGGGCTTACAGGAGCGTTTACGGAATATCTGCACAGTCTGGATGATACACGTCCGGTTACCTGCGGAATTAATATTTTCTTTAATTTCTTAAGCTCGGTGGGACTTGGCGTATACAGCGACGAAAAGGCAAATAAGGCTGCGGAGTCGGCAGAAAAAAATGCAAAGGATACAAAGGTTAAAGAGAAGAAAAAACCTGTGGGAAGTGAATTTTATAATACACTGGCCTGCCTTGTAGGTGATTATTTTATGAAGGTGGGCGCCACTCTTTATCCCTGCGATGTAAAAACAAGAGATGCCTATGCCAACATGGATATTGCAGGCTATAATTACGGCATTTTCCGTTATAAGCACGATCTGAAGAAATATCCCAAAAGACTGATCCTGGGAAGCGAGACTTTTTGTAAGGATGCCTATGCCTTCTGGGAAATCGCAAAGAAAAATCCGCGGATTATCGGTGATTTTGTATGGGCCGGCTGGGATTACCTGGGAGAAACCGGAGATGGCGCTGCGGAATATCAGGATTATAAAGAAGGGGAACAGGTTTTCCCTATGACAGGCAATAACGGACGCATCGATCTTCTGGGAAAACCCAGAGCGGAAGCGGCTTTTACCAGGGTTGCCTTTGAGCAGGAGGCAGGGCCGTTTCTTGCGGTAGATCCTGTGTACCAGAAGGAAAAGCTCCGCCTTACGGGATGGGCGCTGACAAAAGCGCTGGAAAGCTGGTCCTTCAGAGGGTGCGCCGGACAGACGGCAAAGGTAGAGGTATATGCCAGAGCCGCAGAGGTAGAGCTTCTGATAAACGGCAAACGTGTTGGAAAGAAAAAGCTGAAAAAGAAATGCAGGGTAATTTTCCGGACCACTTATGAGGATGGAGAGGTGACAGCCGTTTCCTATGATAGAAACGGCCGGGAAATCGGACGCAGAACTTTGACGACAGCAAAGGATGATACGATTCTTCAGATCAAACCGGAAGCAGACGTGGTGCGTCCCGACGGGCTTTTGTTTGTTCCGCTTAAGTATACGGATAAGGATGGCGTCTGGAAGCCGATGGAAAAGCATCAGCTAAAGGTGACTGTGGAGAACGGAACCCTGGCGGGACTGGGAAGCGCCAATTCTTATGTGAAGGGCAATTATACGGAGGATACGGTAAAGACCTATTATGGTGAGGCGCTGGCTGTGATTCGTGCCGGAGTTTCCGGGACAGTGAGGGTGCATGTCAGTGATGAAAAAGAGTACTGCACTGTAGAAATACCGATAAAAGAATAAGAATTTTTTGTGCATCTTTTTGTCTCTGAAAAGTCTTTGTGAAATTGTGTTAAAAACCAATTCCGTTCACGGTAAAAAATATGCAGTTTGCGTAAAGAAAATTCTCTGATACAAAAAATGTGTTAAAATTTGTCACATCAAACGTATGAGAAAAATGTAACTTAACATGCTTTGGGAAAGGAGAATAGGAATGAGCAAGAAAAGTAATCTCTGGCGCGGATTGTCCACCTGTACCGCATCCCTGCTTACCGTTTCACTGGCAGCAGGTCCGCTGGTAGACAGTTATCGTACAGACATTGACAAGTTTCTTGGGACAAAGAGCAGCGCTATGGTGACAGAAAATACAGAGGGAGAGGATCTGTATACCTTCAAATCTGATTATTCCAGCACCACAGAGCTTCTGGATTCCATTGAGGATTTGGGAGAACGTATGAGTGAGGAAGGAACCGTTTTGTTAAAAAACGAAAACGAGGCACTGCCTCTTTCTGAGGATGAAACACAGAAGCTGTCCCTTCTGGGCTTCTCCAGCTACTATCCGGTACAGGGCGGCGACATGGGAAGTTCTCTTTCAGTAAACACGGGAACAGACGCGGATACGGTTGATTTTGTGCAGGCTTTGGCTGCAAAGGGATTCGGCATCAATGAAACGCTTCACGATCTGTACAGGAGCCTGGAAGCAGAGTTTAAAACAGAAATTGACATGTGGGGAAATATTATTGAATATTACCACATTACTGCTCCGGCAACGGATGGAGTATTCGCAAGCAGGGAGCCTTCTCAGGAGCTTCTTTCCAGCACGGACAGCACCTGGAAGAGCAGTATGGATGACTATAATGTCATGCTGGTAACGATTGCCCGTTCTTCTACGGAAAACGGAACCTATCTTCCGGGAGTAGACGGTGTTGATGCTTCCCAGAACCTGAACCAGACAGACCCTCTGGGATTGAGTGATGATGAGCGCGACCTGATCGATGCGGCTGTTGAGGCAAAGAAAGAGAACGGCGGTAAGGTTATCGTTATGCTGAACAATGCCAACGCAATGGAAATTGATGAGATCAAGAACAACGACGGTGTAGATGCGATTCTGGAGGTCGGACTTCCGGGAGGCTATGGATTCTACGGTGTCGCGGATGTTCTCTCCGGTGAGGCAAATCCATCCGGACATTTAAGTGATACTTATGTGGTTACTAATGCAAACTCTCCTGCGGCACAGAATTTCGGCAATTTTGCATGGACCAATGCAGATCCGGCTCTCAGCATCAATTCAGAGGAAGTAGAGGCAGAGGGAATTTATACAGGCTATAAGTATTATGAAACAAGGTATGCGGATACTGTTCTGGGACAGGGAAATGCAGACTCCACAGCAGGAAGCTCCACCGGAAAAGCGTGGGATTATGACAGTGAAGTAAGCTATCCCTTCGGTTATGGACTGTCTTATACTACCTTTGAGCAGGAACTCAAGAGCGTAGATGTAGACCTGGAGGCAAGAACGGTTACAGCAAAAGTCGAAGTTACCAATACCGGTGATGTTGCCGGAAAAGATGTAGCTCAGCTTTATGTCTCCGCACCTTATACGGATTATGATATAGAGCATAAGGTGGAAAAAGCCGCTATTTGGATTCTGGATTACGAAAAGACCGGGCTTATTGAGCCGGGTGCATCCGAAACCCTCACCATCACAGCAGATGCACAGGATATGGCAAGCTGGGATTCCACCTGCAGCAATGAGGCAGGTACAAACGGAAACTGGATTCTGGATGAGGGAACCTATTACTTTACCGTAGGCAACGGCTCTCATGAAGCAGTGAACAACGTTCTGGCGGCACAGGATGAGGATGTAGACGGAAACGAAGACAATGTACAGACCTGGGAACTGGAAGCATTTGATTCTGCTTCCTTCGCAGTAACCTTAAACGGCACTCCGGTGGAAAACCAGTTAGAGGATGCAGACCTGAATTACTGGATGGAGGATACAGTAACTTATCTTACCAGAAACGACTGGGAAGGAACATGGCCAAAAGCCTATAAAGACCTGACTGCAACAGACGAAATGATCGAAGCTATGGGCGATGACTACGGCACTATCGAGGCAAATGGAGATCCGTCCTCTGTAACCTTCGGAGCAGACAACGGAATGACCCTTGCAAACTTAAAGGGCGTTACCGATATGGAAGATGAGCGCTGGGGGCTTCTGATGGATCAGATTACGATAGAGGAATGCCTGATACGTACTGCTCTTGGAGGAACCAGCACGAAGATTATCGAGTCCCTCACTTCTCCGGAGGTAATCCAGAATGACGGGCCTAACGGATTCAATTCCTATCCGCTTGGACAGTATGCAAGCTCTGATGATTCCAACGGTGATCCCTGCGTAATTGCAGAGGATGATCCGAACAGGAATTATAAGATGGGTGTCATGGCAAACGAGACGGTTATCGGACAGACCTTCAGCAAACAGCTTGCAGCAGAGTGGGGCAGGGCAATCGGAAACTATTCTCTGTGGGCAAATACAACAATCTGGTGGGGCGTAGGCACAAACCTTCACCGTGTACCTTATAATGCACGTAACCATGAGTATTATTCCGAGGATGCAGTTCTGACAGCAGGGCAGGGAGCCGCAACTATCCAGGCAGGACAGGAATACGGCGCGATCATTGCTCCGAAGCATCTGGCATTTAATGATACCGAAATAAACAGAACCGGTATTGCCGAGTTTATGACAGAGCAGGCGGCACGTGAGAACGAGCTTCGTGGTACACAGGCTTGTATCGAGGATGCAGGTGCTCTTGGCGTTATGACTACTTACAACCGTGTAGGCTGTGTACAGAGTAATGCCCATACAGGACTTCTTTTGAACATTCTTCATAAGGAGTGGGGCTTCAAGGGTCTGATGTCTGAGGACTTTATTCAGGATCCGACTTATACAAAAATCCGTATGGCAGTACATAACGGTGTAACCATGACCTGTAATACCGGCGACAATACAATTGCGGCAGTAACAGAGAAATGGCCGTACTGGAATGTAGAAGACGCAGGCCGGAGCGAAGAGCTTCTAAGAGACCTGAAGCAGGCTATGCTGTATCAGAACTATGCACTTGCAAACTCCAATGCAATGGACGGACTGTCAACATCCACACATATTGAGAAGCTGAATACCTGGTACGACAACCTGATCACCGGTCTCAGAATCGGTTTTGGCCTTCTGACAGCGCTGTGTGTGGCAATGTATCTGCTTGGACTGCGTAAGAAAGAGCAGTAAGGAGGGAAAAAATATGACGGATAATAAAAAAATGGGCGCAGGCCTGATTTTGAATGTGATCACCGTTGTGGTTACCGCAGCCGCACTGATGCTTTATATGCAGAACTGTAAGACAAACTATTTTTCCAATATGGGGGTAAATAATACCGTTGTGGGATGCCTTGCGGCATCTGTGGTACTGGAAATCCTGATGATCGTTCTTTCCATGAAAATGGGTGCAAAACCAGTCCTTGATGTGATTCCGGTGGCCTGCGGCGTTATGACTGCACTGGCAGCAATCCAGTTTATCGGAAGCCGTATCGCAGGCGCTGCATCTATCATGACATTTGAAAACAATGCGGAAAACATGGCAGATCTGACCGGAGCTATACGGGCAATGGCTGTGTGTGTGGCAGCGCTTGTGTGCGTAATGCTTACATCCTTTTTTAAGGTAGTAAAGGAATGATAGTATGAATAAAAAGAAAAATGATTTCTGGAGCGGGCCTCTGACCGGCTCCAGAATCAAAACAGATGATGTAAGGATGCCGGAAATGCTCATAGGATATTTTATCGGGCCATTCGGCGCACTGCTGGCATCAGGTATTTTTACAAGCATTCTGCAGAACTATTTTACAGATGTTCTGAAGCTGAATCTGACGTTTCTGACAACACTTCAGCTTTTCTCCACCATTCTCATAGTGGCTGCGAATCTGATTGTAGGGCAGCTTATTGAGAGAACCAGGACTATGGCGGGGAAGGCAAGGCCGTGGATTCTGTTATCGGCACTGACCTTATCTGCAGCCAGCGTTCTGATGTTTATTGTTCCCTTTGAGGGAACCGCAAAGATGGTATGGATCGCTGTCGCCTATAATCTGTTTTATGCAGTGGCATATCCCATCTATAATACGGCAAATTCAACCCTGATTCCTGTTTCCACACGAAACAGCAAACAGAGAGGCGCGCTGGCGTCCTTTACCAACGTGGCCGGGCTTGGGGTTATGGGCGCAGGCTCCATGGTATTCCCTATTCTGGTATCCTTTGCATTAAAAGAGGATCAGCACCTGTGGTTTGTTGCAATGCTTGCCATTGCGGTATTTTCTGCATTGACAATTTACCTGCAGTTTCAGTTCACCCGTGAACGTGTGACAGAGGAGTTAATGGCACAGGGCAGCACCGGGGAAACACAGGCAAAGGCTGCCTCCTTAAAGGAACAGCTCAGTGCGGTTGTCAGCGAGAAAACATGGTGGATTGTTATTTTGTTCTATATGGGATTCCAGTGGAGCGGAGCTATGAAGAACGGTTCCATGACGTATTTCTGCAAGTGGGTGTTGGATAATACCTTTTTCGGAACGGCGGATGCCTGGGGCGCTTCCCAGTCACTGTTAAGTATCATGGGTGCGGTTCCAATGGCTGTAGCGGCTGTGTTTATTGTTCCGCTGTGCAACAAATTCGGCAAACGGCTGGTATGTATGGCGGGTATGATCGTAGGAGCGGTGGGCGGCGTCATAGCGATCATGGGAAATGGACAGATCATTCCTGTTGCAGTCGGTGTTGCTCTGAAATGTCTGGGTTCATCTCCTGCATGCTATATGATCCTTGCCATGCTTGCAGATGTTATCGATCATATAGAATATAAAAGAAACATCCGTACAGACGGTTTGACGATGTCCATATACAGTTCCGTCATGGTTGCGGGAACTCCGGTGTGCAATTCTGTCTTCAGCGCAATTCTGAATGCAAGCGGCTACAACCAGGCGGCAGATATTGCTCTTGGAACTGCAGCACAGGCCGCAGGTGTGCAGACAGCTATTTCCGTGGGATATATCTGGGTGGAAACGGTTGCTTATGTGATTTGTGCGATTCTGGTATTCTTCTTTACTATTGAAAAGAAGCTTCCGGAGGAGCAGGCTGCTATTGCAGCGCGAAAAAATAAACGGAACAAATGATCATGTATAAAAATGCGGCGGCGGAGTCCTTTCGTCTGCTGCATTTTTTCTGTGATGACAGAAAAGGAAGGAGGGTGAGAATGAAACTGGCAAGGCCCGTTCCTTTTGTTCTCATTTTCCTGTGGCTTATGGCGGCAGGCGGATGTGTGCCAAAGGAGCATATACAGGAAAATGTCTGCCATCTGGTGCTGGAGGAGGGAAAGGGATTTACCGTGAAGGACCCGGCCAGGACAGTGAAGGCAGGAAGTGATGTCACATACGAGATAGCCCTGGAAGAGGGATACCAGCTTCTGGGCGTAGATTATGACGGAGGATATGAGACGGATTACGACAGTGACGGAAATTCGGCATCCGTGGTGCTTCACAATATAAAATATTCGGAAACCATATGCCTTCAGGTGGAAAGAGGAAAGTATGATATCTGTTACCATGCCAACGGCGGCACCCCTTTGGAGGGAAAAAAGGAAATGGTAAGGCTTTTTTACAGGGGAACCCATCTCAGAATCAATACCTCCGTGGGGACAGAATTATTTGTCAGAGAAGGATATACGCAGATTGGCTGGAATACGGAGGCAGATGGAAGCGGAATAAGGATCGGTCTTGGAAGCCGTGTGGAATGGACAGAGGGACTGGCACTGTTTGCCCAGTGGATACCCTGGACAGAGGGTTCCTGTTTTTCTTATGAAGAGGAAGGCGGTTTTGCCGTGATTACGGGATATGACGGCGAGGAGGAAATACTCTGCGTTCCTGCAAGTCTTTATGGGATTCCGGTACGTTCTGTGGCAGAAAATGCTTTTGCCGGAGCAAAATGCAAAACAGTGGTTTTGCCTCCCGGACTGTACGAAATGGAAAAATGGGCGTTTCGGGGCAGCAGCCTTGAGGAACTTTATTTTTATGACGATATTCAGAGGATCAGCGATTATGCGTTCTCAGAATGCGGCAGTTTCAGCACCCTGCATATAAATGCTGTGGAGCCGCCTGTTTACTGCGGCAATTATTTTGCCACCTTTTCCGATAAATATGACAGGCTGCTGTCTCTGAAAGACAAGAAAAAAATTGTATTGTTCTCCGGCTCATCCACAAGATTTGGTTATGACAGCGCTGTGCTTGAGCAGGCTTTTTCAGAGTATCGGGTAATCAATATGGGGGTATTTGCCTATTCCCCTGCGCTGCCTCAGTTGGAGCTGATTCTGAATTGTATGGGGGAAGGGGATATTCTCATTGATTCACCGGAATTTGATGCGGCAAACAGGCAGTTTTGCAGCCAGAAGGAACTGGACTATGCTGTATTTGCCATGATGGAAGAGAATTATGATGCCTTTGCAGGGCTGGATATCCGGGAATTTACTCAGGTCTTTACAGCGTTTACCGCATATCAGACTGCAAGAAGGGACATGGAAGGGAAAAGCTATGAGGTCAGTCCCTCGGATTTTGATGAGGATGGAAATCCTGTGGAGGAAGCCAGTTATAATGAATACGGAGACTATGTTTTGTACCGTCCGAATTCGGCAGAGGAAAAGCCGGTTTATGGCCTTGAGGTGAATTATACAGTGAATGCCTTTCCAAAAGAAACTTATATACAATCCATAAATAATATATTCCAAAAGTTTCTTGACAGAGAGGTGAAGGTTTATTTTACGTATTCTCCACGGAACCGTTATGCCCTGTCGGAGGAAAGCACAAGGGAGGAACGTGCAGGACTTCATCAGTATTTGAAAGAAAATCTGGTTGTTCCGGTCATTTCTGAAATTGAGGATTCTCTGTATTCCGGCGTATATCTCTATGGAACGGATAATCATCTTTCCACGGAAGGTGTGAAGCTGCGTACAGAAAAGATCATAGAAGAAATAAGGGTACAAATGCAAAAAGAGGAGGCTGTTTCATGAAAAGAGTGATGGTCTATATCATATGTGAAGCTGTTATAGTAACAGGAATGTTACTGGCGCTGGTCAAAGGGGCTTCGACAGATGAGCTTTTAACAGGAATTCTTGGAGCTTTGGTTTTGTGCCTGCTTCCTCTGTACAAAAGCAGCAGAGAAGGAGAAAAACGGATATGAATTTCATCTCTTTGGAATTTTTGGTGTTTTTTCCTGTGGTTTTTGGGTTGTACTGGATGCTGCCGGGAAAAAGCAGATGGTTTTTTTTGCTGGCAGCCAGTTATTTTTTATATATCAACTGGAATTTATGGACAGGATTGCTGCTTTTTTCCACTACGGCAGTATCCTATATATCCGCATGGAAGATTGCCGGTACGCAAAGCCGCAGAAAAAAGAGGGCATGGCTGGTGTTGGCGCTGGTATTCTGTCTGGGCTGCCTTGTTTTGTTTAAAGGAGAGAAAATACTGGTAGCCGGGATTTCTTTTTATACCTTTCAGACAATCTCCTATATGCTGGATGTTTATGGCGGAAGGATTGCGTGTGAGAAAAATTTCGGTTATTATGCGCTTTTTGTTTCCTTTTTTCCGCAATTGGTGGCAGGGCCTATTGAGCGAACGGAGAAACTTCTGCCTCAGTTAAAGGAAATCCATGTATGGAGCAGGCAGGAGGCTGCAGAGGGAATGTGGCTGGTGCTGAGGGGGTTTTTTAAGAAGCTTGCAGTAGCCGATTATCTGGCTGGTTTTGTGAATGTTGTTTATGAGTCGCCCCGGGAAGCCGGCGGATTTGGCGTGATACTGGGAACTGTGCTTTTTGCGGGGCAGATATACTGCGATTTTTCCGGATATACAGACATTGCAAGGGGGACAGCACGTATGCTGGGGATTCATTTAATGGAAAATTTTGATCACCCGTACAGAGCCGGCAACCTTCGGGAATTCTGGCGGAGATGGCATATCAGTCTGACCAGGTGGTTTACAGATTATGTGTACATCCCGTTAGGAGGGAGTAAAAAAGGAATTTCCCGGCAATCCTTCAATATTCTGGCAGTATTTCTGCTCAGTGGTCTGTGGCATGGTCTGTCGTTTCACTATGTGGTTTGGGGATTGTTCCATGGATTTTTGCTTGCAGGCTATACACTGGTGAGAAAAAGAAAAGAACCCTCTTTCGTGTCAGAAAGAAAAAAATATCTGTCCTGTGCGGGAACCTTTTTTCTCGTATGTTTTTCCTGGATATTTTTCAGGGCAGAGACATTAAAGGATGCACAAATCATGATCGGACAGATACTCTTTCATTTTACCGGGTCCGGATTTATGGAGACGCTGGATTTTATGCAAATCCGCACAGTGGATTTTATTCGTCTGCCACTTGTTTTTTTGTGCCTGATATTGATAGAAGGAATATCAGACATTCATAAGAATTGCAGAACAGAGGAGCAGATGATGCGAATGATTGTGGCTGGCTTTTATATGGTTCTTGCTATTGGGCTCTCCTGGCTGTCCCAACTGGCTGTAAACGGAGGGAACGTATTTATATATTTTAAATTCTGAGGCTGTATATGATGAAGAAAAAAAGACTGATGATTCTCACAGTGACCTCTTGCCTGCTTCTTATGGCAGGGCCTGTATTCCTTATCCTATGCGGATTTTTTCTCCCTGAACAGTATGGGGATACCTTTGTGGGAGAGCTGAAAGAAAAATATGCACTGTTAAAGGAGGCGGAAGGAAAAAAAATTGTGCTTATCGGCGGAAGCGGCGTAGCTTTTGGTTATGACTGTTCTTTTATAAAGGAAATTTTTCCGGAATATGAGGTAGTGAATTTCGGCATGTACGGAGGGCTGGGAACAAAGGCTATGATGGATTTGGCAGCGCAAAGCATCCATAAGGATGATATTGTGATTTTGTCCCCGGAGCAGGAGAAACAGTCCTTATCCTGTTATTTTGGGGCAGAATATATGTGGCAGGCTGCGGACGGCGCTTTTCATCTTCTCAGAGAGGTGAAGAGGGAAAACCGGGGAGAAATGGCAGGGAGTTTCCCTGATTTTGCAGCGGAAAAGCTGCGTTATGTGATAAAAGGAGAAAAGCCGGCGCCAGAGGGTGTATACAGTAAAAATTCCTTTGATGCTTATGGAAATATAGAGTCACAACTCTGTTCTTATAATATCATGCCGGAGGGATATGATAAAAATACACCTGTAAAATTTGAGGAGGATATTCCGGAAGAACGTTTTGTGGACTATATGAATAACTTTGCCAGAGAAATGGAGAAGAAAGGGGCTTTGGTATGGTATAGATTCTGTCCGGTGAACGGGAAAGCCGTTGCATCGCAAGAAGCTGTTGAAGATTATTATCTGCTGCTGCAGAAAAAAATAGTGTTTCCTATTATTGGCGATCCCAGAGAAAGTGTTATGGAGGCAGAATGGTTTTATGATACGAATTTTCATTTGAATTCCGGCGGAAGGCTTGTGAATACGGTTCAGACGGTCCGGGATATGAAGGCCATGCTGGGACGGACGGAAGCAGTAGCTTCTCCATATGTGCCGCTGCCGGAACCGAAGCAGGAGCGGATGGAGGAGGGAAATAATGAGGATGCGGTTTATTTTACCTGGAAGGAGGAAAACGGGAGGGCAGTTCTTACAGGGCTGACAGAAGAGGGAAAAAGGAAGGAAGTTCTTACGATACCCGTATCATTTGGAGGGCTTCCCGTAAAAACGCTGGGAGCGAAGGTATTTGCGGGAAATGAGAGGATTGAGAGAATTATTATTCAGAAGGGAATGGAATTTATAGAGGATGGTGCTTTTCAGAGCTGCAGCAGTCTGAAAGCCGTGAAGGTAGAAAATGATAATCCTTCTGAAATTCGTCCGGGCCAAAAGCTTCTTGAGGGAACCGGGGCACTGATCCATGTAAATCAGAGGGCTCTTTCGGATTATCGGACAAATTATTTCTGGTCACTCTATGCAGGGCGGATTACATATTGACGATCTGCGCTGAAAAAATGACGTTTTGCGTAAAAAACATGGAAAAAAACAAAAAAATGATATAATGATGCACAAAGAAAATCAGTGACGGAGACATAAAATATACAAAAATAACAGGGAGGATGAAATGATGAAAACAAAGCAGGCGTTTAACCCGTATATGCCGGGATGGGAATATGTACCGGACGCAGAGCCTCACATTGTAGGAGACAGGGTCTATGTATATGGTTCGCATGATTTATTTAACGGGCTGAATTTTTGTCTGGGGGATTATGTATGCTGGTCCGCTCCGGCAGACGATCTTGGAAACTGGAGATATGAAGGATGTATTTTTAAAAGAGATCAGGACCCTGCAGCGCCGAGAATCCGTCTGACAAACGGACTTGCGGCTCCGGATATGGTACAGGGACCGGACGGCAGATATTATCTTTACTATTTTATGGGCGGAACAAAGATGATTTCTGTAGCGGTGTGTGACGAGCCGGCAGGAAGTTATGAGTTTTATGGATATGTGAAATACAGTGACGGAGTGCCGATCGGCAAAAAAGATGAACCGTTCCAGTTTGACCCGGGTATATTTAAGGATGACGATGGCCGTCTGTATCTTTACACAGGATTTGCTCTGGCAGGCAATCCGATTCTGCTGGATGGTTCCAAACCGACAGAGCACGGCCCCATGTGCTTTGAACTGGACCCTTCAGACATGCTGACTGTAATAACCGGACCGGATTATATAGGTGTGGCCGGAGATAAGGAATCCAAGGGAACACCCTATGAAGGACATCCGTTCCTGGAGGCAAGCTCCATGCGGAAGTTTAACGGAACCTATTACTTTATTTACAGTTCCCTGAACAGCCATGAGCTTTGCTATGCGTACAGTGATCATCCGACCGGCGGTTTTCAGTATGGAGGGATATTGGTCAGCAACGGGGATATCGGAATGCCGGGAGTGACAGATGTAAAGAATGCAAAGAACTACACGGGAAATACTCACGGCAGTATTATTGAGATCAATGGGGAATATTATATCTTTTATCATCGTCACAGCAACCGCAAGCAGTCGTCCAGACAGGGATGCGCAGAGAAGCTCCGTTTTGAGAATGGAAAATTTTATCAGGCGGAAATGACCTCCTGCGGCTTAAACGGCGGACCCCTCAAAGGAAAGGGAAATTATCCCGCGTATATTGCATGTAATCTTTATGGCAAAAAGGGAACGCGTTTTCTCAGTATGATCAAACATCCGAAGAACGGCTATCCGTACTTTACCCAGGATGGCAAAGACAGAGAGGAAGGACCGGATCCGTATATTGCCAATATGTGCGACGGTGCGGCAGCCGGATTTAAATATTTTGACCTGCGGGATTCTCAGAAAATCCGTATCAATATAAAGGGCAATGCATCCGGAGTTGTAACTGTCAGGAACAAAGAAGACGGAGGTACAATAGCAAAGATTCAGATACGGCCTGTGAAAGAGGCACATGGTTTTACGGCAGAGCTGTCTGGAGCACTAGGAGAAAAGGAAGCGCTGTTTTTTATTTATGAAGGAAAGGGAAGCTTTGATTTCCTCTCCTTTGACTTAAAGTAAGAAAAATGAATCGCATAAACGTGATTCTTCGTTGTTTCATAACCATTTTCCTGATATACTGGCATTAGGTAAAGTGCAGGATTATGGGGGTGAAAGGTATGATTCGGATTGCGGTAGTCGAGGATGATGCGCATGACCGGAAGGAACTGGAAAAGTGTCTGCATCGTTATGAGGAAGAAAAGAAGCTGAAATTTTCAATCAGAGAATTTCAGGATGGCGAGGATATCGTAACGGATTATACCGCAGATTACGATTTGATTCTGATGGATATAGAGATGGCATTTCTGAACGGAATGAAAACCGCGGAAAAGATACGGAAATTAGATTCTGATGTTATGATTATTTTTATTACGAATATGCCTCAGTATGCGATTCAGGGATATAAGGTAAACGCTCTGGATTATATGCTGAAGCCTATTTCGTACTTTTCTTTTTCGGAAAGCCTTGGAAGGGCATTGATGCGTGTGAAAAACAAAGAAAAAGAATATATCACGATCGCCCAAAAAGGCGGAAGGATGAAACTGGATGTATCTAAGATCTGCTATGTGGAGGTGCAGGATCATCTTTTGATTTACCATACTACAGAAGGCGAGTTTGTGACAAAAGGAACCATTCGCGATGTGGAAGGTTGGCTTGACCGGAAGAAATTTTTCCGGTGCAACAGATGTTACCTGGTAAATCTGGAGTATGTGGAGAATTATCTTGGCAGCGGCATTACGGTGCATAAAGATATGATTCAGGTGAGCCGCGGCAGGAGGAAACCGTTTTTGGATGCATTGAATGAATATATGAATGAGGCAGGCAAATGATCACAGCAGATGTAATGAATACACCGGGGTATTATTATGCAATTGCTTATTGGCTTTCTGCACTTGTGGTTGTCAATATGAACAGGAAGCTGGAGGGCTGGAAAAGATGGCTTGCGGATATACTGTCTCTTTCTGCGCTTCTGTTATTTATGAACTTAACTGATGGCGTACGCCGGTCTTTGTTTATCCCGTCCATGATCGTCATTATCTTTCTCATATTTGCGTACATTTATTTTTACTGCGGATTTCAGCCGCAGGAGGCAGGATATTATTGTGTAAAAGTATTTATAAACGGTGAGTTTGCGGCCTCTCTTTGCTGGCAGATTTATTATCACTCCGCTATGGGCAGAGAGGGAATGCCCTGGCATTGGAGATGGGTGGAAATGACCATGGTATATGCTCTGATCTTCGGCTTTCTTTATCTCTTTGAAAGGCATTTAAAAAAGGGGATCGAGGAGCTGCAGATTACCAGAAGAGAGCTTGCGGTAGTGGTGGTGGTCGCTGCGGCCATTTTCTGTGTCAGCAATATGAGCTATCTCGACCAGAACGGGCTTTTCAGCGGCAGGCTTGCCGTGGATATTTTTATTATCCGTACACTGGTGGATCTGAGCGGAATGGCCGTCCTATATGCATACCATATCCAGGTAAAAGAGGTACAGCTCTGTTTTGAAAAGGATACTCTCCGGAATATTATGGATATGCAGTACAAAAGCTATCAGCTTACGCAGGAAAATATCGACCTTGTGAATCGGAAATATCATGACCTGAAGCACCAGATCACTCTTTTGAAAGCAGAAGTGAATACAGAAAAAAGTAATCGTTATCTGGAAAAGATGGAACAGGAGATTAGGGTATACGAGACACAGAATAAAACAGGGAACAAGGTTTTGGACGCAGTTTTGTCGAGCAAGAGTCTGTATTGTCAGAATAACGGCATTGAGCTGAAATTTATGGTAGAAGGCGAGCTTCTGGATTTTATGGAGGATATGGATATCAGTGCTTTGTTCGGTAATATGCTGGATAATGCGATTGAATGCGCCGAAAGACAGACTGAAAAGGACAGAAGACTGATAGGGCTGTATATGAATGGAGAAAAGCAGTTTCTGCGTATCCGTACAGAAAATTATTGTGCGGAAAGGCTGTCCTTTAGAGGGGGAATGCCCATTACCACAAAAAAGGACAGGCGCTTTCATGGTTATGGGATGAAAAGTATCCGCAAAACAGTGGAAAAGTATGGCGGCTCGGTAGTGGCATCTCAGGAAAACAGTTGGTTTGAACTGAAAATTTTGATTCCCATTAAAAAGCCCGATAAAAAATCCTAAAAATTGAAAAAATGAGAGAAAACCTGTTGACAAGATAGAGTTTCTTCAGTATAATGAACAATGCGTTTGGGAAAAACGCTTTCAAATAGCATAAGAAATTATGAGTTCGGAGTCTGGAGAAGTACTCAAGAGGCCGAAGAGGTGCCCCTGCTAAGGGTATAGGTCGCTAACGCGGCGCGAGGGTTCAAATCCCTCCTTCTCCGTTCAAATTTTTCTAAATGAAAAATTTGTAAAAAGTTGTTGACAAGCAGTTGAATGTATGGTATTTTGAATAAGTTGCTGATAACAACAAAAAACAAGCGACAAAAAAGTTAAAAAAGTTGTTGACAGATGTGGAAAGATATGGTAATCTTAACAAGCTGTCGCAAGACAGGAACCTTGATAACTAAACAGTGAAACACATACGATTCT
>URVB01000029.1 GCA_900551075.1 uncultured Blautia sp.
AAAAAGCCCCGCCGGATTCGGAGGCATTGTTCCGGCATATATAATATGAAAACGCGGATAATTTGTAGAATATACTACGTTTTCCATAGTTTCCTGCCGTGAAAGAAAATGGGACAGGCCGCGTATTTCTTCATTAACCGCTGTTCTTCCTATCAATACGCTCTTACGCAAATCCGCATCAATAAGCAGCACATTCTTTCCTGAATCGGCAAGAGACAGGGAAAGATTCAGAGAAACGCTGCTTTTTCCCTCGTTCGGCGTACAACTGGTAATAGCGATCACTTTTTTGTCTTCCCCGCAAAACAACAGATTTGTACGCAGGGATTTGTAAGATTCATTGGCACTGTAATCCAACTGCGGCCTTGAAATTTTGATTGTTTTCATTATTTCCTTCTCCCCCTGCTTTTCTTACGCTTTTTTGACTTTTTCCCGCTCTTCATCGTATCTGTCAGAGGAATCGTGCCAAGTGTGCTTAAACCAAGATACCGTTCCACGTCCTCCTGGGATTTAATCGTGTCATTGGCTAAATATGCGGCCAAAAAAAATACAACAGCCAAAAACACGCCCAAAAGCCCGCCGAGAGCTCCGTTTTTCTTTAAACTGGGACTTGATTTTCCATCCGGGATATTTGCCGTTTCTACCACGTTTACCGCATCAATATCCATGACATTTTTTATATGGTTTGCCGCAACATCACGCACGGCATTTGCGATCTCACAGGCCTCATACGGATCCTCGTCACTTACAGTGATTGATAGAATTCGGGTATCTGTTGTCGAATCAACTGACATTTTACGGAGAAATTGTTTATGAGTCAGTTCCAGACCCAACTGCGTGATCACACCTTCCGTTACTGTCCGGCTTTTAATCAGCTCTGCGTAATCCTTTGTAAGGGACAAACTGGTCTGCATATCCTGATTCGTCAGAGTGTCACTGTTCTGCTTGCTGAGTACATACATTTTTGTTGTAGACTCATATTGAGGTGTAATAAAAAGAAGAGTAGCCGCAATAAAAGCCAGGCCGGTAATCATTCCCGCCAAAATAATAAACCAGATTTTGTCGATCAACACCCGGAGTAATTCCAAAACATCAATTTCAATTTCTGCACTAGAATTCTGTTGTTCCATTTCTTTATCCTTCCTGTATCCTGATAATTTACATAATGATCTTTTGCGGATTTTCTATAAATATCTGTCTGGCATAAGCGTCACCCAGTTTTTTTGAAACATAGGCATAAGCCTCGCCAATCCTTGATACCCGCTGCCTGCTCCCATGGCAGTCAGACCCCACAAAGTGAAGCAGCTCCGCCTGCATCAGCTTTTTGCAGAATCTTTTTGTACCGAAGCCCTCTCTTCCAATGATACTGTCTGCGTTTACCTGCATATATGCTCCCATATCCGCAAGCTCAGCTACAAAGCCTATATCCTTTCGCAGATTCTCATAGCGTTCGATATGTGCCGCTATAGGCTTGTAGCCATTGGAAAGCAGGGAATACAGACGTTCCCTGATATATCTCTGCTCTGCGCCTGAGGAAAATTCTACCAGCACATACCTGGAACCTGCCATAGCCGCGACGGTTCCCTCCGAAAGCATACGAACCATTTCCATATTTGCATGAAATTCGCACCCCAAATATAATTCAAGATCGCCCCCGATTTCTTCTGCCGCCTGTTTCAGCAGAAGAAATTGTTCTTTTATTTGTTCAAGCGGTGTTTCAAACATATGAAAACGAAAATGAGGGGTTGCAATAATTTTCCGAACACCCTGTTCATATTCCATACGAAGCATTTGCACTGATTCCTCGATATCACCCGCCCCATCATCCACAAATGGTATGATGTGACAGTGTATATCAAACAAACCGTTCATATTATTATTGATTTCCTTTCTTTTCTTTGCAGTCAATAAGCAGTTTTTCGCTTACAGCGAATAATATATTTTAAAAAAATAATAAATCTCAAACAAGCCGTAATTCGATTGTCATTATATCCCATTAGCTTATGTTTTGCAATACATTTTTCGCTATTGGCGATAATCCGGGCATAATTTGCAAAAAGCCATCCATTCATAAAGAATTCGGCATCAAGTATGATAGAACCATCTTGTAGAGATTGAAGGTGTACCCCATGTTTAACTTTTATTCAAAAAAGCCTGTTGGAAAACGCATCCGCGAATACCGGCTTCAGCATCATTACACACAGCTTCAGTTTGCTGAAAAAATCAATATACCTGTTAATTTTCTTTCAGAAATTGAAAACGGTCACAAAGGAATGTCGCAGGATACGCTTGCAAACCTGTGCATAACCTGCGATTTATAATGTCCTCTGAGGAACTTTTTTCTATACGGACATATATTGATTCCCTGCTGGCTGTAAGGAAAATTCAGCGCCGCTTCTGAAAAGCAAAGAGAAATGAGCTTTTTTGTTTTTAACCTTTTTTCAATCAAAAAGTGCCGATTCTTTTATGTCGAATCGGCACTTTCCCTGCCTGTCTGAAAGCACGCTCACGAATGCTTTGTATTAACCTTTCCTGTTCAACTGACCTTTACGGTTTACAATAGAATCTCCGCTTCTGCCAGAGAGGGAACATCCTCCTCAAAGGTTTCTGCTGCAATCTCACCAACCAAGGTATCCTGTACCTGCCCATACTGATACATTTGATCCAAAAATTCTATGGCGGCCCGTATTTTTGTCCGCAGGAGATATCCTCCCGACTGCGTAGCCTTTGCTATCGTTTCTACAGGAAATTGTGGATTCCATCCATAGGCCCTTCCGTGGAATACCTGGAGCTTCTGTAGAATCTCATTGATTTCTTCCTTCATCAGCGGCTGAAGCTGCCCGGCTCCTGCGATTATTTCCAAAACAGTCTTCATTGGCTCCTGCTCCTCCTGATATACCTCCGCCAATGTCTCAAATTCATGCTTAGCTTCAATGACATCCTCCACGTAGGATGCTCCCAGTGCAAACATGGTGTAAGTGGATTCCAGGCGTTCATTCGGCAGGAGAAATTCCGCCATATTCTTATAGGCCTTCAGCCTGGTCTTCTTCCCCAGACGCCCGATCAGCTCCGTCTCATCAAACAGAATCACCCAGCCATGATAGCCCATATGTATAAACATATGGCTGAGGAAATCAAAATAATCCATAGTGTGCTTTGTTTTACTGAAATTCACATTATATTTTACCCTCTGCTGAAAAATACGCCGGTAAATCTGACGCAGTGATGCATTCGTAATAAAATCCCCCTCCAAATCGGCCTGAAGCAGGAATTTCTCATCCTGGTCCTCCGTATTCAGATAAGACCGCAGCAGATAATAAAGCTTATCCGTTTCCAGTTCTTTTGCCCCATAGACCTGCATCTCACTGGCAAGCGGGCTGTTTGGCGTCATCTTCTCCAGCTCCTGAATAAATCCCGGCTGCATACGCTTTGGAAGATATGTATTATTCACAAGCTTCTGATACAGGAGGTATAATTTATCAAACGGCGCCTCCTTACTCAGGGACAGGTACGAAACAACCATATTATTGGAGTGTGCGAGATTAAACACTGTATTAAGCAGATGTGTTTTGCCTTCTCCGTATTTTCCTGCAATGATTTTCCCCGTGGATTTTCCTGTCTCACAAACCTTGTCCATCTGCCCTGAAATCTCTTTTATAATTGCAGGCCTGGCCTCCGAAAAATACTGTCCCACTGCACGGGACGGAATCCCGGAACGCAGAGCTTCTATTACATGGCGCGCTTCCATATCAAACATTATTCTGCACCTCCCTGTGTAGCCTGACGGACAAGCCCGGGAATTGCCATTGCGCCTACCTTGGCCTGTGCCAGGATGGACTCCGCCTTTTCCCGTTGGATTGCTGCCGCTTTGATGCCCGTTTTTTCTGCCGCCTGTGCCATTTTCTCAGACATTTCCATCACAATATCTGCCGTATATGTCTGCACGCCCAGTCTGTCCATATCCACAATATCGGTAAAACGGTTAAATCTTTGACTGATAATCTCATTCTGTATCCTCATCCAGAGGGCCTGATACGATTTAATTCCCGCATTATCATTGTCCAGAAGTTCCCTGTCAAACGCAAACAAAAACATAATATTTTTCAGACTGTCAATATCATCAATAAGCTGCCGGATGCTTTCATAAGTATCTTCCCTTTTCAATTTTGTATAATGTATGGGATCCAGACTTGATTTACTCACAAGAATCTCCATATCATCCACCGAAACCAACAGTCCGGCATATCCTGCCATATGCACCACCTGCGCCAGAGAACGAAGCATATGCCGGGCATTCACCTTTGTAATCCGCGCAGGTGAAAGTCCAAGGGAACGCAGTGAAGTAAGCTTGACACTCCTGTCCCCTTCCAGCCATCCCAGAAGCATATCCTTATTCTGTTCTTCCAATAGCGGATGTCCTAAGATTCCTCCGGTCAAAAGACTGCAGGCCAGGGCAAAATTATTATCAATCAGCGGATTTTCCAGAAACATGCTTTTAAGCTGCAGGCGGATCTCCCTCCTTGTAATAGCATCTGCCAAATCTTTCTGGGACAGATAATCCATAAAAGTCATTTGCTTTGGAATATCCTGATAGTCAAATCCGCAGTCTTCTATAACTTTATAGCTGCAGCGTTTTAAGCATTCCAAAAGACTGCTCTGACGCAAAATCTCTATATAAATTTCCCTGAAATCATGCATCCAGATCTCCTTTGCGGAAAACGAGACTGTCACATAATTCTCCTGCTTTGCCAGGCGGGAAGTAAGCTTCAGCAGATGGGATTTCCCGCTTCCTGGCTGCCCTGTCACAAACTTGATTTTACTGCCGCCTTCCCGGATATATTCCTTAAGATATTTTTCACGCCAGAAATCCGTCAGAAAGTCAATTCCAACCGACAGCTCTTCTATTTGTTCCTCCGGTATTGTTATCTCCGAAATCTCTCTGTATTTTAATTCCACCATCTATCTCCTGTCTATTATCTAAAGAAACGGATGGTTGCCAGATAGTGCTCCTGTCCATCCTGATCCAAAATCCTGATTGCCTGATGAATGTTTCTGCTCGGGCCGAACTGATATCTTCTGCCGTCCTTTGTTTCCTCAACCCCGGAAGCATACAGCCTTGCCAAATCAAATGCATAACTCTGCTGGTCATAGTCTCTGCGAAATCTTCCCATAGGCGCCAGAAGCCTGTACAGCTTTGATAAATACAAATCCGCTTCCTGACGCTTACCCTGTTTAAGTACTGCAAGGTCATAGGCATCTGCCAGCTCATTCAAAAACACAGAGGCATTGAAGGAAGCCTTCAGAAGCTTGTCCTGTCCGGCCTTAACCCGCTGCACAAAGCTCAGTGGCCGCAGGCACTGCACCTTCTTCCTGTCCATATAGATATCCAGATTCTCCGTATCAAATCTGACGCGATAGGGAAACATCTCGTAGACAGGATATTCACCTTTTACGTCCACACCGCTGTCCTCACAATATTCCAGCATCTGTTCCGCAAAATTTCCGCTTTCAAAATATGCTTTCCGGTCAAACTGTGCCGTAAGCGCCTTCATTTCCTCCAGAATTTGTGACTGCTCCCTGCAGGCTGCCTGCAGCAGCTCCATATCCCTGTCACAGCTTTTCAAATCCCCGGTTTCCATTTCTTTACCAATGGCTTTCTGCAGTCTCTGCACCAGAGATGTCTTATCTTTAAAAGCCTTTGCCAGCGTCTGGTACTCCTGATATAAACTTTCGTAATTCATCGTTTTCCTTCTTTCTTAGTTCATCTTATTTTTTCATACACCAACCCGATTTGCAGCGCTGTCGCTTTTCCCTCTGTCACGCTCCGTGGGCAGCAAAAATTTCTGTCCCCCACATATCATTGAGTATACTGAAAACACCGGTTAATTTCAACATTTTTTGATAATATATTCCAATTTGTTTCATCACATGATATACTGAATGACACGATTCAAAGATTCTGTCCGGTCAGGTTTCTTTATACGCTTGTGTATGGAAATCCCATGGACTGCCGGATATACCGCAAAAAGGAGAAATTATCATGAATCTGCAGCTTTATCCCTGGCAGAAGGAATGCCGGCACGCATGGTTTGAACATGGCTGCCGAGGAATCGCTGGTGTGGTCACAGGAGCCGGCAAAACTGTCATGGCTCTCTCAGCCATGGAAGAGCTTCGCCGCAGACTGCCTGTCCCGCTACGTGTAAAGATTATTGTGCCCCAGACATTTCTGACCTCCCAATGGTCCTGTGCCATGCAAAAGCTGGCCGGCATCCCACGCTGCGAAATCGGATGTTACCATGGAACACATAAAGATTCCACAGAGTGCCCGAATATGATTTATGTCATTAATTCTGCACGCTATACCCTTTCACGCCATATTCTTCGCGATATCAATATGGGCTATGCGGTCCTTTTGATTGCGGATGAATGCCACCATTATGCCAGCGCTGAAAACAGAAAAATATTTGAGTTTCTTCCGTATCTGCCGGAGCAGGAAAAAAACTTCTTTTCCCTGGGCCTTTCTGCCACCCCGCGCACAGACGGCTATGAACAGTACCTGATTCCTGCCCTTGGTCCGGAAATATATCGTTATACCTATGAAGATGCCGCAATCCGCAGCAGCATCCGTCCTTTTGTAATTTTTAATATTGCCCTCACCTTCACACCGGAGGAACATGATTCCTACCAGGAGTTAAGCGACCGGCTTACGCTCCTGATTAACAAGCTGTATGCCAGATGCCCGTATCTCAGGAAGCTGGATCACATCAGGTTTTTTCATACCCTGAAACACCTTTCAATCTCTGCGGGCTCTCCCCATACCGCACAGCTTGCCCAGACAGCCCTAACCCTGTCCTACCAGCGTAAATCCGTAGTTTACAATGCCGCCGCCCGAACTCAATGTACCCTGCGGCTGATTGAAAAGCTTTCGCCCGCCTCTCGTATACTTATTTTTGGAGAAAGAATCGAACAGGCGGACAGTCTTTATAAATGTCTCAGCCGGATCTATCCCAATCAGACAGGCCGCTATCACTCCCAGATGGAACCGGAAGCAAGAAAAGCCGCCCTTGACCGCTACCGCAGCGGAGAAAACCGTATTCTCGTAACCTGCCGTGCGCTGGACGAAGGTTTTGATATCCCCTCAGCCAATATAGGAATTGTCCTCTCCTCTTCATCCGGGGAACGCCAGCGCATCCAGCGTCTCGGACGAATCCTGCGCAATTTTGACGGCAAGAGGATTACCGGGCTATACTATCTCTATATGGAAAGCTCTTCCGAACCTTCCGCATATATGCCTGAAACCGAGACAGAACAAACCTGTTATCCTTCCCTGTCTCTTGCTTATGACAGTCAATCCGGCCGGTTTGTGCATCCGGAATACGAAGCACGCGCACATACTGTCCTGACCAAATTAAAAAACCAGGAGAAAGACCCCCGCATTCTGGATGAATGCCGCCGCTGTCTTTCCCTTGGTTTACTGCGTCCGGACTGGCTCATGCCCGAAAAGGATCTGGAAGATTTAAGAAAAAATGCGTCAGGCAAACGCATGGAAAACTATTGGATTTGCATGAAACTCATGCATCAGATGCTGTGAAGACTTAAAGAGAACGGAATCAGCCAGTTCTTCACCGTGGGGAGGGCGGAAAAAGAAGCCCTCCATGTGAGTTCCAATGAATCAATATTTACATTTCTATCTTTTCAATTTGACATTCATGCACTTTTGACTTCGTTTCGGGATGATCTTGCTAATCAGTGATTGCCTTATATACATCAACCCAGCCTTCATCCATAACAGAAAGAACATAAGTGCTCCTTACTTCCTCATTTGGAATAAAAGCCTCTTGTGTTTTGCTATCATAGGCTGGATAGCCGAGATGAATCAGAAGCGTCAGAACATCACTGGCCGACTTGAATGTAGTCATATCATTCTGGAACATTTCTGTGTTCACCTTGCAGCGACCACCACCCAGCATGTCCACAACCCTCAGATTCCGTAAAACCAATGTATTTTGCAATACCATCGGGATTCGTCATTGTCAGTTCTCTGAAATTATTAAGTGCCGACTGTGTGCCGTATTTCTTGATGGGAAGGATGCCAGTAATATACGCCAGTTTCACAAACTCATCCGCAGAACTGCCCTTGAACAATCCACGAAGGAAATCTATATATTCACCCAATAACGCTTGGTTCTCCTTATCCTCTCGGAAAAAACAATCCCATTCATCAATGATGGTGACGAACTGCAAGCCTGTAGCGATATTTATAGGCGCCAAGGCTGATGCAGCCACAGTTTCCTTATCACCAACAATCTGTGGACATCCTCTGGTAAGGCTGCCGGCATCCGCTAGAAAGAACGCCAGCACATCCTTCTCTGTAACTTCCTCCAGACTGCCGCATCCCTGCTGCTGCAAAAAGCATAAAAGCGAAACCGTATTTAGCGACTCATGATAGATAGTTGTTTCTTTTTTACTTCCTTGACTTCCATGGGCGCGGTAAAAATCAATGAGTTTTTTGAATTCATCAGGGAGATTCTCATAGGCATCGCTATCAAACGCATAGCTTTCCGGAGCTTTCAGGAACCCCCGGCAACGTCAAACCGCTCAGTCATCCTAAGGAGGTGCCTTTTGCTTCGCAACACAGCATTTGATAAGTAGTAATTTAAAGTAATCACAAGACTTCGAACTGCTTGCTTTCGCAGTTTCCGCTATACTGTAGGCAATCACGCTGCCATTACAGCCACAGCAGTCAGCTACGCCCATATCGGCTGGCCAATTCTCACAGTCTTTGATCTTGAACCCCCTTCCCGAAGGCGATATTGTGCCGCTATTATAGTTGTTTCCGAACTCATAGCCTTATCTCCAACGGTATCAAAAGTTAAGTCTTATACTTAATACTTGCAAAAGAAATATAGCCTATTGTCCCATATTTTAACGGATCAGTGTACATACTATCCAACGTTTGCATATCAGCCAGCCAAAACACGTACAATAGAATATATAAAGTACGCATCATTCTCAACAGAATCTTCAATCTGTACACAATCCAGTTCCGGATGCAATGCATTTTTATGTGTTGTTGAATGAAGTACCTTTCCATTCCCAAGATATAATGCAACATGGTGAATCTCATTCCAAAAGCCACATTCATCCCCCTGATCGCAATTCAAACTCGTATAAAATATGATATCTCCCGGCATTGCGTCCTCAATACTATCTACAATCTCATAATCAGGATTATGACTTGCCATGTAGTACTGGTGATAACTTGAGCCATCCAATTCAATATCTGCTGCCTGTAAAATAACTTTTATAAAACCGCTACAACTTAAGACATCACCGCCATCAGACTCAGTTTTGTAAGTTTGTCCCAAATAGGTCATTCCAAGACTGACAATCTTTGCTAAATCCGAAGCGCCTTTTACTGTCGCAGCGCCGTTTTCATCCAGTACAAAACTCAAATCGCCTACACTCACAGTTGTATTTTTTAACATTCCTTCATCAGGATCAAAATAATACAATGTATCTCCTATAGATTGGAGACCAGTAATCTTTCTCCCATTTGTTGGATAGAAAAAGTAGTTTTTATCCCCGATGGTCTGGAGACCATAGCCAATTCCGCCGCTTTCTAAGAAGTAATAGCTGATATTGTCTGTTACCTGATAAATTCCTGAAACGCTAGCACCGCTGTTGATATCAAAATAGTACTTAATGTCATCAATTACTTGATACCCCGTTCTGATTGAGCCATCACTTTCATTAAAATAATAAGTATCCTCTCCCAGATGCACTAAGCCAGTTGCATATCCCACCTCTGAGTCATCATAATAAAAAGTGCTGCCTTTGGTTGTTACAAAGCCAGTTACGCGTTTACCTGATACCGGATCAAAATAGTATGTTTTTCCATTGATTTCCTGCCGTCCAGTAATCTGTCGCCCGGTTGCTTCATTAAAATAATGATAGCTTCCATCAATTTCAATTAATCCACTTTGTCTAATACCTGTCTCGATGTCAAAATAATAGGTATTTCCACCATAAGACAGAAGACCGAATTGCTGAACTCCCTCCGTGCCAAAATAATAAATGTTCTCGTCCAATGTCAGGGAACCTGTTTGCATAATTCCCTGTTCATCAAAATAGTAGTTCTTGCCATTAAGCGTCTGCCAGCCGGTCAGCAGTCCGGTATCAGCAAAGTAATATGTTTTTCCGACTCTGTTTTTTACAAAGCCATACTCATTTTTTCCTTCATCTGAGAAATAATAAGCCACGCCATCTATAGTCTGAATTCCAGTCAGCATAGCTCCCGTCTGAATATCAAAATAATAAGTATCGTTTCCTATTCTCTGCCAGCCGGTCTGTAATCCGCTCTCTTTATAATAACGAATGTTGTCTCCAACGCTGAAAATACCTCTTTGCATAATACCTTCAGCATTAAAATAATAGCGAACACCATTGATGGTCTGTTCTCCGATAACACGCGTGCCGCTGCCATCCAGATAGTATAAATCCTCCTCACTGCTCATCCAGCAGTTCTGGCGTTTGATCCCTTGATTGTCATATAACTCTGTATCCGTGCTAAGCTTACCAGTCAACAGATCTGCTTTATAGAGAGCGTTATCAATACATAATGCACCAGTTGCCAACACCCCATTTGACAGGAAATAATACTTCTTGCCCTCTATTGTTACTAATCCGGTTGCCATAGCTCCTGTGCTCGAATCAAAATAGCGAGTTTCGCCGTTGACCGTTACAAATCCTGTTTGAACACAACCATCCTCATCCATGTAATAACTGTTGTCATTTACCTTACGCATACCTGTAAGAAGCGTACCGTTCAAAGATGAGAAGGCGTACTTTTTCCCATTAATTGTCTCAATACCTTTTGCAAACTTACCATCTTTTACATAATACTTTAAACCGCCGATTTCATACCAGCCATCCTTTGCAAGAGCACTGTCTAATTCTGCCTGAATAGCTGCTATGTCAGATGCTTTTGTTACATTTTCAGATGCTCCAAAATAAAATGTATATGAGGCTCCTGTGGAATTTGTATAAGTCAGCATTCCCATCTGGCGCTCACCATTTTCATCAAAATAGTATCTCAGACCGTCTACAGCCGTCGTGGAAGATACCATTAGGACACCAGTGCTACCAGCATAATACTCGGTTCCCCACTCATCAAACAATCCTGTTTTGAAACCACCATCCTTATTAAATGCATAGTAATTGCCATTACTTGGGTTAAGAAGCACACCGCCCATTGAGATTCCCGTATTACCATCCAGATAATAGCGGACACTATCTACCGTCACTATGCCATTCCCCTGACGGTTTCCTCCAGATGTAAAGCTGTAAATATTATTGTCTATCTTCTGTAAACCACTGACACGCAAGCCATTTTCATCAAAATAGCTGACATTTCCATTCACAACTACAAAACCATAACGAGCCTTTCCAGTGACTTCATCAAAATAGTAAACTCCAGATGTATCTTCATAGAGTCCCTTTCGCATGATACCACTTGCTTTGAAGCCATACAGATCTCCGTCAATCCCGACTATACCAGTTGCCAGACGATACGTTTCAGGATCTGCATAAAAGGTATAAACCTCGCCTCCTTCTTCTGATTGAATAAAACCAGTACGGGCTTTTCCACTCTTAACATCAAAATAGTAGCAAGCGTCATTGATCAGTCTATATCCCGTCTTCATGAGCCCGTTTTCACTAAAATAGTACAGTGCACCATCTATAGTCTGTAATCCGGTAACCATTGTATGCGTCTGAGGATCAAAATAACTGACATCACCTGTCGCATGTGTGATGAATCCGGTTTGAGCTGCACCGGTATCACAATTGAAATAATACGTTTTGCCGTCAATAACCTTCATACCTGTGCGCATAGCGCCCAGATCATCAAAATAATAGAGGGTGCCGTCAATACTTTGCAGACCTGTTACTGCGCGCCTGGTTTCTGTATCAAAATAATAATTGTTTCCATTCTGAGCAGCCCATCCTGTAACTGCTGCTCCATTCTCATCAAAATAATAAGCATTAATATCATCGCGAACCAGTCCGGTCTTCTGGTATCCATTATCCTCAAAATAATATTTTACCCCATCAATTGTCTGCCAACCGGTCACCGCCTGCTTAGTTTCAGAATCAAAATAAAAACGATAATTGGAAATTGTTGTATACCATCCTGACACCGCTGCACCTGTATTATCGTCAAAATAATACGTAGCATCGGTTCCCTTTAATGCTCCGGTATACAAATATCCTTTTTCACTAAAATAATACAACTTACCATCAATATTTTGCAGTCCGGTTACCATTTTATAGTCGCTTCCGAAATACATCGTCTGACCTTCCAGAGTAATGAAGCCGGTCTGTGCCGTAAATGAATCAGGACTAAAATAATAAGTATCTATTCCAACAACCTGAAGGCCGCTCACCGCACTACCGTTAACTGCATCAAAATCATAAAGTTTACCTTCAATCTCCATCAGACCAGTTGCACAGCCTCCCTCAGAATATAAATACATCAGTGCTCCTAAACCAATATTAATCAATCCCCCCTCTCCTTTGACACCTGTTTCCGGATCAAAGTAATAACGTAGTCCATTAATATTTGCCAACCCTCTCGCCATTATATAATCTGAATTGAAATAATAGGTCTCCTTACCAATCTCCTGGAATCCAGTTAATGCTCCATTTGCTCCGTCAAAGTAGTAACAATTATTATAATTATCCGTATAAAATCCTTCTTTGGCTAAACCTGTTATACTATCCAACCAATAATATTTGCCATCGATGATTCGCAGTCCTGTCAGCATAACACATTCTTCATTAAAATAACGTAATCCGTCATCTAAAGATATAAAACCAGTAGCCGCGCCGCCTTCCCCTCGAAAATAATACGTATATCCAGTATTAATTATGGTCTTTAGACCTGTGATCGCCACTCCTGTATTATCATCAAAATAATATCTCGAACCATCAATTTTAAAATACCCCGTTTGCATAACGCCTTTACTGCTAAAATAATAAAGCTCTTCATCTATAATAGTTAAACCAGTCGCATACGTTCCATCCGCATAACGATATGTGGTCCTGCCATTTCTCGTGCTGAAACCTCCTGTAAAATTACTGTCAATCTTCATAACTGCTGACTCACTGATTACCACATTATTTTCATTATCAGTAATTACGCAGCGAACCATTCTGCCATTATTTTTCTCTGATAAAATCACACTGTAGGAAGCAGTTGTTCCGCTGCTATTACGCCAGTTTACACCTTCATTATCACTCAGTTGCCATAAATAGGTCAGCTCATTACCTTCCGCTTCAATCTTAAATGTCACAGTATCCCCAACTAAGCCAAAATAATCCTCTGGCTGTACGGCAATGATGATACCTTCCCGTTTAAGCAGCGCAGTATCAGACACAATACTATCATTAAAGCTATCGCTGACTGTACAACGATATAAATTTCTGTTGGTTTCATCACTTACTATCACTGAAATAGAAGCTTCCTCTGATCCGGTCTGTGACCAGGTAATACCATTGTCTGTGCTCACTTCCCACAGATAGGTCAGCTTATTTCCTTTAGCAATCACAGAAAATTCTGCTGCACTGCCTTCTGAACCTATATAGTCTTCCGGCTGACACAGTATTGCCAATTCCTCTTTAATCATCATCGATGCCGCTTCGGATGTCACGCTGTTTCTTTCGCTGTCCGTTACTATACACCTTACCTGACGGCCATTGTTGGCCTCTGTCAGGATCGCCGCGTACGTTTTCGCTTTCGTACTGCTGTTACGCCAGTTTACTCCGTCGTCGCTCAACTGCCACTGATAGCTCAGTCCACTTCCCTCTGCCACTATCGTAAAGGTTGCCTTATCTCCTGACTGCCCAATATAATTAATAGGCTGAGATGTGATTTTTATTTCATCAAATAAAGCATTTGCCTGCATAGCAAACTGACTTTCTGACATCTGTTCTATCTCGGTCTCTTCTTCACCGCTTTCTGTCTCATTATTCTCCAAATTGATTTCTGCGGCTTCATCAGATAAAGAATCCTGCATTTCTTCATCTGAGTCAGATGTGTCTGTCTCATCCTCTATCTCAATCGTATCAGCCCCAAAGTTTGTATCCCCATCGGTCTGATCATTTTCATTCTCCTCAGTATGCAGTGTCTCTGCGTTCACTGTTTCTGCTTCTGAAATCTTCACTTCCTGATTTTCCACTACTTTGTCATTTACTTGAGTTTCAACAACAGCTTCTGTTTCTAAAACAGATTCATCTATCTCTTTCGCATACACTGAGCTCACTAACGTATTCGCACACATTGTCACTGCTAATACAAAAGAATTGAATCGTCTACCATGTGTTCTCATGTATCACACCTCCCTTGAAACCAACTTATTCCCTCAGATGAGTTCCTTCTCACACATTTCCAAAGCTGCTGCAATTACCGAATCCATATCATAATATTTGTATTCACCAAGTCGGCCGCCAAAAATCACCTTCTTCTCAGCATCTGCCAGCTTCCTGTACTCTGCATATAATGCACTGTTTTTAGCATCATTCACAGGATAGTACGGGTCATCCCCCGGCTTCCATTCACTGCTGTATTCACGGCTGATTACCGTCTTAGGCAGTTCATTGCCCTCCTCATCCTTCCCAAACTCAAACCATTTATGTTCAATGATACGGGTCCACGGAGTTTCACGGTCAGTATAATTTACAGCGTCATTGCCCTGAAAGTTTGGCGTATTCAAAACCTCATTTTCAAATCGAACCGATCGATAATCCAAATAACCAAGTATATAACCAAAATATGCATCAATTGGTCCGGTATAAACTACTTTGTTTGCAACAGCATCCAGTTCTGCTTTATGTTCCAGGTAATCCGTGTTTAAACGGACCTCAATACCCTCTAACAGATTTGCTACCAATTTTGTGTAACCACCCACAGGAATTCCCTGATATAATGCATTAAAATAATTATTATCGAAAGTAAAGCGAACCGGAAGCCGCTTAATAATAAATGCCGGAAGGTCTTTGCAGTCACGTCCCCACTGTTTTTCAGTATACCCCTTAACCAGCTTCTCAAAAATATCACGACCGACAAGCGAAATTGCCTGTTCCTCAAGATTCTGAGGTTCTCCAATAATTTCCCTGCGCTGCTCCTCAATCTTAGCTTCTGCCTCTTCCGGTGTTACAACACCCCACATTTTATTGAATGTATACATATTAAAGGGCATAGAGTAGAGCTCTCCATTGTAATTAGCCACCGGAGAATTTGTAAAACGATTAAAGGTTGCAAATTGGGTAATATAATTCCAAACCTTTGTGTTATTAGTATGGAAGATATGTGCACCATACATATGAACATGGATGCCTTCAATTTTTCTGGTATACACATTACCTGCAATATTCGTACGTTTATCAACTACAAGAACTGATTTGCCTTTTTCTCTTGCCTCATGTGCAAAAACAGCTCCATATAATCCCGAACCTACTACAATATAATCATACATAATTAGTATCCTTCCCTTACTTTCTTCATAACCATATCAAGACCACGTTGAAGCAACTCATCCTTCGTAAATACCAACTCAAGCAGATAAACCAGCACACCTACGACTACCATTACAACCAGAGATATTACCCCTGAAGGCAGAATCCTGTCACATACCCTGACTATTGCAAACATGACAATTCCAAACAATAAATAGCGAAAAAATGATCTAAGACATTTCCATAAATGCAATTGTTTACGTACAAACCAACACTGAACCAGCGTTACAGCCAGTTCTGCAAGAACTGTAGCAACAGAGGCCCCTATCGCATCAAACTTACGGATCAAAATGAAATTTAAGACAAAGTTCACTAAGGCACCAGATACTATCGACACCGTATATGCGCCTTGCTGCTTTGTTGGAAGCAGATACTGTTTTCCAATAACATTGCTGATGCCAATGATAATAATTATCGGTGAAATAATAATCATCAGCTTTACAACAGGTTCATAACCATTTCCAAAGAAAAAAGGAACAAATCTGGAAGAGACAGCACAAATTCCAAACAGTAGTGCACATCCCAACATGAAAACAAATCTAAACGACGTCCTTATATCCTTTTGAATTTTTTCAATTTTCCCCTGAGCAAATGCCGCTGACATTGCCGGCAACATAACAGTTCCAAGAGATGTTACAATATGTAGTATTATTTTTATGATTTTCTGACCTTGCGTGTAATATCCAACTTGATCAATTCCGGATGAAAATACTCCGATCATTGTTTTATCTAATACAAGGTATACCTCAGAAGCAATTTGAGGCAGAAACAATATCAAAATAGGCTTAATATGTTTAGGAATACCCCAAAATACCGAGCCAGGTAATTTGACAAGATACTTCGGCAAACCAAACCATAAACTGATATTTCCAATAAAAATCGGCAGTGTTAAACATAATGTATAAAGCGGTACATCGTCTGCATTTTTCACTAGGATAAAGATGAGAGCTATACCAATCAGTTTTATTATCGTATTTCTTATGACAGTCAAGCGAAAATTCTCTAATCCCATGAAAAACCACGAAATATCAAATGCCGTAGCCAGAACCTCCAGCATCAATATACGATAAATCACAGCATATTTTCCTGAAAATCCAAAGATGAAGAAATAGACTGCGGAAGAAATTATTACGGCCACAAACCTGAAAACAGTAATCTCCCAAAATATCGCTGTCCTTTTTTCAGGACTATCTTGAACATAAGCAATTTCACGTTGTCCATATAAGGTTGTTCCCACCGCGCCGACTAAAACAAAATAAGTTGCGATAGACTGCGCATAAGAATAAACGCCTATTCCCTCTGCTCCGAGAACACGCGATACATACGGAGTCGTAATTAATGGCGCTATCAAAAGCAATATCTGATACGCTGTGTTATATATATAATTTTTTACCACTTTGTTTTTCGACATTAATACTACCTCCTTTTTGCATCTTGGGCGTGTAAAGTACAGCCAAAAAAGAAAAAATAAAAGGATTGTATGCAAAGTCAATCAAATGCTGATCAATCATTGCTGAAATTGCTATCAGGGCTATACAAACCGGCCACAAAAAATCCCCCTTTTTTATTCGCTTATAACAATAGATAACATGAATGACACAGACAATAAGCAATGCAAGTATCCCAAACATAAACATAATTCTCATATAGGAAATATCAATATATGTGTATGATGATATTCCTCGCTGAGATAATTTTTCAACTGTTCCGCCATTTCCATGCTGTTCAATATAGCTGCCAAATAAACTATATTTATACTCTTTTAAATAAACCGAGCCATACTGTAGCCGTCTTGATAACAAATTATTTAATTTAACCATCAGGGCGCTGGATGAAGTATAAAATGCACATAACCCTGTCGACAGCGCAGCACAAAGCGGAATTGAATATATAATGAGGATTTTTTCAGCCCAAAAAATTTTCCCCTTTTTATTGAATTGCTTAATAAAAAATGCACTCACGATTGTGATCAAAATCATCATTTCCGTTAATCTTACATTACAAAACATTTCCAACAATCCAACAACAACTATATAGGCCAACACTCTTTTTACCTTTAACACTCCTCTGCAAAGATAAAAATCTGCGAGAATAAAATAGAAGATATGTGCCGCAAAATTAGTTGGATATACTGAGCCAAACGCATGACGGTATGTTCCATTCGTTCTCATATACGTTAGATCACTTATGATTCCTATTTTCGATGATATAAAAGCTACCGCCGTCATACTGATTCCAACATATAATGTTATACATAGCAATTTATCAAACGAGACTCTATGGGCTGCAACAATGAACAATACTATTTCAAACAAACTGCTATATGTTGATGCCAAAAAAGTCAGTAACGATAATCCTATTACTACAGAAGTAATGATCAATCTGGCTCTGGTATAATGTTTATCAAAAAAACATACTTTTAAAATTAGTAGTATCATTGCAGACAGCTTAATATATTTGAGCCAGCCATTAGGATATTCGTTAACAAACATCGTGCTCTCATAAAATTTCGCACCATAATATATTCCAAATGCCAACAAATATAATTTTTCTGCATTTATACGCAATAAATCATTTTTTATAATCATTGTTATTATCTCCTAAGAACATCCCGGATAACGACATTCAATGGCCAATAATATGAGATGAATTTTTCATAGAATACTTATTTTTTTGTTGCCTGAATGTGTTTCATATAAGCATACAATCTTAATGCCGGTATACACTGCATTTTTGCGCACAAGATAACTACCTTCTGCTTCTTTTCCAGCTTGTCAATATCAACCTGTCTTATTGCCGTTTTATACGGTTCAGAATTCATGACCATCTTTAATTCAGATATTACTTCGGCCTTCCCTTTTGGATTATTCGGATTAAAAAAATATTGAAACAGTTGCATTGCAAAAAACATGCATACACGTCCATAATGTGCTTTCATGAAACTTTCATCCTTTTTCGTCTCTTTAATCCATTCTTCTGTTTTTTCATAACCCCGATTTAAAATATCCATTGTCTGTGGCTTAAAGGCATGCGTAATAGAATTTGGAAGCATTCTATAATTATATGTAACTTCAGGAAGGTAACAGACCGTTTGAACATGATCCAACATATGCAATGACCAGAGTCCATCATCAAATCTGCCTTTGACATATGGATCAAAGTATATTTTATTATTCTTAATAATTGACATCCTTACCAGCTTTGACCATGGCGCAGCAAACCCTATGATTGTCTTATTGGTATAATAAGGGCTGTACTTATGGCATAAAATAAATTTCTGTATACTGTTTATTGTTTCTCTGTCACTTGTACAAAAGCCTTGAGAAAACAAATAGCCCCTCTCCTCAGACTTAGGATAGTGAACCAAGACATCAGACATAACACAATCCGCATTGTTTTCCTTCGCTGCCTTATACATATTTTCAAGCGCATCCGGTTCCAGCCAGTCATCGGAATCAATAATGTATGCCCAGTTTCCTGCTGAAAAGTCAATACCGGTATTTCTTGCTTTAGATACTCCGCCATTTTCTTTATGAATAACTTTAACGCGAGGATCCTTCTTTTCATATTCATCACATATTTTGCCACATCCGTCCGGTGATCCGTCATCTACTAAAATCAGCTCAAAATCTGTAAACGTTTGCGCCAAGACGCTGTCAATACATTCTCCTAAATATTTTTCTACGCCATAAATAGGCATAATAAACGATACTTCAGGCATTTCTGTTCCTCCCTTAAAGTTCTACACTGGCAACTCTCGGCTCAAAACAACAACAAGGTCTAAGACAAACAATTCTAACACCACTGGCTCTCTGTGGTCCCACCTTCAAAAAGGTAGCAATTACCGAATTATTGCCTTTCAGACCAAGCGCCCCGATATTTGCTTCATTTACCTCTCTTGTGATCCTCTGTTCCAATTCACTCTGAACATCATAATTCCCATGTACCTGTGCTTCCATCATCATAGCAGCGGCTTCGTAATGCGATCTGCCTATACCTACAGCTAATGTACATGGTGAACATCCCAACTGCGCCACAGCTTCCCTGGCCCAAGCCACAATTTCCTTGACAACTGTATCAATACTGTGCTTATGGAATACTCTATAGTCTTTACCTCTGATAGCAGGACCTCCACCCTCCATCATGATATACACCCGGATAACTTCTTCATCAATCTTTCTGATCTGTATTGGAGCAGGCAGCAATGCGCCAGAGTCCTCATTCAACCCACCTGACTGATCCAGCCTTTGCTCATCATTTCCTTTAATTGCCATAGGGCGACCGGGAAGTATTCTCAATCCCCGGGCAATGCCCTCATAAATAGCCTGAAGCATCTCACCACTGACTTCCCGATTCTTTCCAACCTCTAAATAAATATGTGGAATACCTGTATCATCGCAAAGAGGGCTTCTATTTTGTGCAGCCGCCTTTACATTTTCTACAATCTGCTCCATTACCCATTTCGATTGCGGGTTGCTTTCTTTTTCAATTGCACGCTGATATGCCCTGTTCTTATCTTCCCTAAAAGTGGAGCTGGCTGTTACCAATGTTTCAGAAACCTTTGCCACAATGTTATCATAATTCATTAGTAGATACTCCTTCCTCCTGCTGCTGCAATAATAACAGGATAATCTTCCACCTTCACTCGATAGAGTGCCTCCATTCCAAGCTCTGGATGCGCAACACATTTCCGTTCACTGGTTTTGCTTTCTAAAAGAGCCGTAACCGGAGGAATAACGGCATATACCGCATTTCTCTCTGCCAGAGCATTAACAGTCTCAGCTTTAATTTTGCCTTTTCCCAGATGTATCTTTATCCCTGCATTTGACAACGGAACCATACTGGACTCAATTTCCAGTTTATTACTGCTGGTCGGACCAATCCCCGCCGGACTGACCGCCGTATGGAAGATAACACTTCCCCTTAAGTCAATACCAGAATCCAGTATTCCTTTCTCTATTTCCTTCACAATCTGTGGAAGAACTGCATCTCTTCCACAAAAAATATAACCGGAGATATAAACCATATCTCCAACGTTCAGGCTTTTTATCATTTCATCGGAAATCGGTGTCTGAATTCTTCTCATAGTTTTCCTCTCTGATTTTCTGTGCATTAAATACTAAAAAGACTTGTATAGCAGCCCTCATTTTTAATCACACCGTACACTTTTGCCCGCATGACAATTTTTTCTGCCCAGCATCGATGCGGGCCTATCTCATTCATCTTGTTTTCACTCTTACTCTTAATCACACCGCCGCTGGTATTAAGTACCTGCATTGCATCATTGTACACCTCCTGTGTTACGGCCAGCATCCCATTAACATATGGAATGTGTGTCGGATGAATGATAGTTTTACCAATAAAGCCATTAGCGCGATCCAACAGCAATTCACGCAGCAAACCATCAACAGCATCATTGATCAATGTTTCGCGACGAAACAGTGACTCGTTAATACTTCCCGGCATATCCCCAAACTTCATTTCCTTTGTTGCTCTAAAATATTCCCAAACAGGGCCAGAAACACTATAATCATTATTGCGTGAAAATACATTCAAAACATCCTTCAGGCAGTCACGCACGGTCATAATGTCATAAATGGTATAATTGATCCCACGACGTACGCCAAATATAGAAGACCAATCAGTTCCTCCCACCCGGACATTCAATACAAGCCTTTTATGGCAATCCAAAATTTCTTTAACTCCCATAAGTTCCGGGATGCGCGTTTCCAGATACGCCATATCTTTCGATTCCAGAATAGGCATACCATAGATAATCTCCCCAAATTTTTCGTTTAATTCCTCTAAAATTGAATAGTATGCTTCTCCATTTTCCTTATTGAATTTCGGAAAGTTAAATCCTGTGATCAAATGAATCTGTTCTGGTTTTAGCATAGATGTAAAATGCTTAAACTGCTCTACATTGCGAACTCTGAAAATTATTAAAGGGATTTCCTCATATTCAATAGTTCCTTTTTCTAATTCACGATTCAATGCATCTAACAGGTGCTGGACATTTTGCTCCGCTTCCGGAACAAGTTCTTCTTTACAAGCATCTTCAAAGCACATAACCATCGAAGTAAGACCCGGATACTTTTTTGTCAGAATAGGATTCAAAAAGTCTTTTGTTCCAGGCATATACATCGTTGCACCAAGACAGTATCGGAGCATACTTTGATCCGTATACTTATCAAAATCAATTGGCTCAATCACAAATTTCGAGCTTGGCTGATTTGCATGATGTCTCATTCACTATACCTACCTTTCTTCTCATTTTAGAAGGCTTTGACTTAAATAAATATCCTTTCTCATTGCAGGATGCTCTTCCACATCGAATACTTCTATATGCTCATATACATTTTTTACTTTTTTCAAAACTTCTTCAACGCTTCCTCCTCGTACCGTAAAAAAACCCACCTTTGCCCTATTGGCTGATTCATCTGTAACTATGGTTCCCGGTACTCTTGCTATCATATAGTCATCAATTATTCCTGACGCTTCTAATTCGGCCAGACCATCTATCCGCTTAAACACACAGGGGGTTGCATAGATTGAATGGATCACAGTCACGCCTTCATAGTTTCTTATATCAAATTCGGGTTTCTCGCCTAAATATGCAGAAATCGTAAAATCAAAATAATCAAATCCCAGCGTGTCTTTAATATTATGATAGCTATATCCACCAGCAACCCTGCAGGCAAATTCAATGATATTTATCTCATTACCATTTACCATTAGCTGCATAAACATCGGTGTAGTATTAAGTCGAAAGCTATCCGCAATTCCCTGTGCCGCATCTTCGATTTTTTTTCGTGCATTGGCAGATATGTTTGCCGGCCATAACGATCCGATTGCTTTTGTAGTTTTATTGTCATCGGATGTTTCTCTGACTTCACTGTACTTTTCGGATAACATCAGCACCTGAGCCTTACCAGCAACAATAATGCAATACACATTGCATTCTTTTCCAACCGCTTCCTCCTCAATAATAGCAACTCCCGTTCGACTGGACTTCAGCGCAATCTCGGTAAAACGCGTCAGTTCGTACTTGTTTAATACTCTGTTTACGCCGGTGGAGCCTGAAGAATCCGCAGGTTTTACAAAAAGTGGATATGTAAGATTAATCTTTTCCAACTCATCCGTAGAAGAAATACAGACAAAATCTGTTGTTGGAATATTATTTTCTTTCATAATTCTTTTCATTTTTTGCTTGTCCGAAACTTCCAAGGCTGTTTTATATGAATACATATGTGGCAGGCATAATTCCTCTGCAATCATGGATATTGTGGCATTTAAATGTTCCAAACAGCTATTAATTACCAGTTTGACATTACGTTCTTTAGCAAGCTTTTTAATAGCATCCGTATCAAAAGTACTGACCTTTATATGTTCATCTGCAGTTGCTGCAGCAGGAGGATTATCCAGATAATCAACTAATATCGTATAATATCCTCTTTTTTTGAGCCGTTTTATCAAAATTTTATGAGCTTCAATGCCTCCAAGGACAATCACAATTTCTCCCATAATTCCACTTCCTTCTTATTTGATAGTTCCTTTTGGAGACTGAATAGCTTCCGGATAGTATTCATCAATCATTCTCTTAACCAAACTTACCTGTTTAGCTCTCTTTCTAGCATCATCCTCAGTAGAATCCCAACTGTGTGATGCGGCTACAGAGCCTCCTGTTTTCAAATAAATTGGCGCTGCTACACGAATCATCTCAGGGACTTCATAATGACGGATAAATCCACCTGTAGACTTCGGATTCTCAGTATGAATATCAATTGGACAATTTACAGCTTCACGCATGGCTGCCAGCATTTGAAGCTGAATGTCTCGAACCGGGTTGATAGAATCAGCTCCGAGCATTTCCAAAACCTTTCCGGAGCACGGATTCCCGTGACCGGCATGAGCAGAAATCTTGAAATAACAGTCAGCAGGAATTTCTCCCGCTTTTCGCATTTCATTCAATACCCACAAACAGCCTTCATCATATACAAGAAATCCCCTGCAGCCAAGCCTTGCTGCTCTCTTTACATCCTCAATTGCACGAACAATCTGCTCCTGCCCACGCAACCGATATCCCATACGGACGCCCTCTTCTGTATGAACAGATGCAGAAGTATCGGTCGTAGCACGAGGACCAATTGCAAGAATCAGGTCAGTCTCCCACTGATGAGCATATTCAACCATCTGCGAAATCTCTTTATCCGTCAGGCGCATAATCCCCTGTGTCTGAGTAACACGATGCAGATACATCCCATAGCTGTCCATTGCCTCCAGTAATGCTTTCATAACCTTCGGTCCTTGAATTCCAGGCACCTCAAAACGATACTGTCCCCCATCACCAAAGCGCTTCTCTGATGTCGGAAGATTATATGAATCGCCTGTCGGCTGTCCAATGGATTTCAAAAATGCCCTCGTCTGTTCCATACTGTTCATCATCATAGTCTCCTTTTCCTTTCATTAATCATAAACATAATTAACTATATCACTTGCCCTGTCGCCTAATAACAAACTGGCTTTTTTAATAATTTCATGGCGATTCATCGGATTTTCAGGATCACCTTTCGCATAATTTACCTGTTCTGAAAAAACTTTATCTTTATAAAAAACTGTCACTTTTGCTATTCTTTTTTCAGGACTTTCTTTTGTAAAATCAGGATTCTCATAAACCATTACTCTCCTCGTAAGTTCCAAAATATCTTGCCTTATTGTATTTTGCAGTTCAAACACAGAAACATCTGCTTTTCCCAGGATGAACGCAGCCGCTACGCTATAGGGTATACTTAATTTTGCCGAAGATGTACCAATAATCTCTGTATGGTCGTGTCCTTTCATTGCAAGGTGGTAAGTCTGAACTTCAATCTTCTCAATTGTTTTAATATCAGTTTCAGAATCAAACTTTTCTCTTATCGTCAATGCGGCCTCAATTGCTGAATGACAATGCCTACAGGCAGCATAAGGCTTCACATAAATCCGCTCTATTTCATAGTACTCTGCAGATTCCACCATCTTCCCCATCTCACATTTCCGACTGAACAGTTTCATAAAACCACGTTCGCCATCTAAAATATCATCTGGTCCACAAAACCCTGTTAATCCCATATATGCAGCCGTCAATCCATCCATAGCAGCCCGACCAATATTGTAAGGTTTCAACTCAGATGCCTGTTCCTGTATCTCAAGAATCCCCGTAGCACTTGTTGCTGCGGCAGCCAAAACAGTCTCTATCTGTCTTTTGCTCATCTTTAAAGCTACTGCCACTGCAATAGCAGCTCCAATTGTTCCACACGTACCTGCCGTGTGAAAGCCGCATTTCTTATGCGATGGTTGCATTGCTATTGAAATCCGGCAAGCTGCCTCGTAACCAATTACTATCCCTCTCAGTAAGTCCCGTCTGTCTATATTATTTTCAGATTCTGCTGATATCAGAGCAGATATGATTGAGCCTCCTAAATGTATCATAGCAAAACGCTGGCCATCATCCAGTTCAAGACTATGTGAATTAAATCCATTTATTAATGCAGCAGTCTTACTATCAGAAACAACTTCATACCCTATAACCGGTGCAGTTCCATTTCCAACATACCTTAAATAATTATCCCAGCATTTCTTATTCACCCGCGCTCCTGCTTCTGTAACTGCTAAATAATCAAACAGACAGTCTTTTGCTTTTTCATATACCTGATCAGGAATAAACTGTGCTTTATCCAGTAAATAATTTATAAAAATAGTAGCCTGTCCCACTGATTTCTCCTTTACTATCAATCCTCTAATGAAGATATTTCGAAATGCCTTCCAGATCGCCCTCCTCAAATTTAGCAATGTTCCTCATTGCATCATGCATCATACGATAAAATGAATCATGTGTAATACCACCAATGTGCGGGGTAAGTATCACATTTTCTAATTTCATAATTTCTTTCTCTCCAATTAGCGGTTCCTCTTCATGCACATCTAATCCGGCATACGACAATTTTCCAGACCTCAAACTTTTTACCACTGCATCAGTGTCTATTAAACCGCCACGGGCCGTATTGATCAAAATCGCTCCCTGCTTTATCTGGTCAAGTGACTCCGCATTAATAATTTTTCTTGTTCCATCTGTAAGCGGACAATGCAATGATATGATATCTACATGAGGAAGCATATCTTCCAATTTACAGTATGAAATTCCAAGATCAATCTCTCTTTCCGGTGGCAACGGAAATAAATCATAATAAAGAATATTTACCTCAAAACTTTTAAGCAGCTTAACTACAGTTCTTGCTATATTTCCCATTCCTACAAGACCAACCGTTTTCCCGGCAAGTTCATACGTCTGAATGCCTTGTTCCTGCCGTTCCCATATACCATTTATTGTATTCCTGTGTATCATGGAGAGTCTTCTTAAACATGCTAACATCAGAAGTAATGTATGTTCCGCAACACTTTCTGCATTAACGCCCTGATTCACGTAAAGAGGAATATCTCTTCTCTTGAGCTCCGCAAGATCAATTGAATCTAAGCCAACTCCTGTCCTCTGGACCATCTTCAATTTAGAAGCCCGTTCTAAGACATTTTTGGTGATTTTTACTCTCCCACTGGCAAGAATGTAATCAGCCTCTGGCGCCAACTTTTCAAAACATTCCTGCGTATTTTCTTCCAACAGCAATACCTCAAACCCATCTGGTACACAGACTTTGAGTATTTCTAAAACCTGCCCTTTATAATTATTAGAAACTAAGATATTCATCACATATCCCACTCCCAAGTGATATAAGCATTTGTTCTTCCTCCAAAACTTTCTTTTTGTGATATCAAACCTTCATTTAATATCTTTCCGCCATCTTCGGTGGAAATCCCAAAATCCAGATATTTTTTTCTTCCTTTATATTCATTAATTATGGTGAAAACAGTATAATCTAATCCGCCGATTTCTCTTGAAAAATCATTTGATGCCATATATTGGGTATGTATCACATTATCATATTCAAATATAAGAACACCTGCGATCATTTTTTCGGCATAATATGCGGCATACAAATAAATATTATTTGGAAAATTATTTTTTAATAATTTCAATTCTCCTGCATTATGAACCGCTTTTGTTTCATGATATTTCAAAAGAACAGAATTTTCTAATTCTATAAATGTTTCAAAATCCTCACTTTTCTTTACTATAACGCCCTCTCTTTTAGCACGCGAAATCTGAGCTTTTCTTCCTTTCGGCATCTTCATGGGATTTTCCAAATCAATTACAGTTGAAGGTTCAATCTTATATATGAATGCCCTGTTTACAAACAAAGCATAAATATCCTCCTCTGTCGGATATCTATGATAAATATGCGGTATATTTTTATATATCAATGTTTTAATATTTTTATTTGCGCAATATGTTTTCAATTCGTTAAAACATTCTATCATCGTATGTTGTTTAATTTTTTCGCTAACTATAAATCCACCATAAGTTAAACCACCGTGTGATATTAACACATCTCCATGAATACTTAAGGGCAGAACAGCAATCAACTGCTCGTCCAGAAAAAACATTAATGAAGAATCTGTAAATCTGTCTCTGTGATAATCCATATAATCTCTGTTAAACATAAAAATACCATTTCTGGATTTGTTACAAAATTCATCCCATTGTTTCTTATTTTCATCCATATATTGTTTAATGATAATCATCTCACATATATCTCCTCTACAATAAACTAAACCGTTTTTCCAGTTTGTCTATTGTATCTTTCCTTTTCCTGATTTATTTTGAATTAATGTTTTCATATTCCATTTCATATTCCGGATGCTTTTTGCATACCATCTTCAGACTTGTTGCATGATTATTTTCATCATATCCAACAAAATAGCTTCCACCCTCCGAACCGATTTTTCGATATTTTGTATTAAATGTCATTTTAAAAAGCATGACAACCATCTTAATATCTGTAACGAAGCTTATATTTTCTACGTACCAGATATCATTCTCAAATTGTTCATGATATCGCGGTACATTCTCGTCACGAAGCATTCGTGGACATTCAAGTCCTGGTCTGACGACATTACGCATCCTATGTCTTTCGCTATATCTCTCATTAAAGAAAACCGGCAAAGGTCGTGGACCAATAATTGACATATCTCCTTTAAGTACACTCCAAAAATTCATCAGTTCATCCAATGAATATTTTCTAACAATTTTCCCAAACTTAGTAACCCGCTGGCTTGCCGGAAGAAGATTTCCGTCCGTATCTTTTTCATTAGTCATATTTCTAAATTTAACAATTTGGAATTCCTTCCCATCTTTCCCAATGCGTGTCTGCCTAAATATAATGGGACTTCCAACATCAAAAAAAGTACATATGGCAAGTATAATATTCAGAGGCGAAAAAACAATAAATGCCAACAATGCAACTATAAAATCTACGACACGTTTCCCATATCTAACGTAAAAACCTGTTTTAGGGATTACCTGCTTAGACTCTCTGTTTACTCGTTCCAAGTTTATCTGTTTCAGTTTTCCAGCTACATAACTTTCTTTTGAAGAACTTAAGCCGGTATTCCCAACAGCGTCTTTCTTCAATATTTCACTATTTATCTGCACTGTATTCATTATGTTTTTCTCCCTAATAGTTAAGAAAATCCGTTAATTACCTCTATCACATACTGTATCTGCTTATCAGTCATTCCATAATACATCGGCAGACTAAGCTCCGTTGCACTAATCTCCTCTGCAATCGGATAATCACCCTCTTTAAATCCAAGATTTTTATAACACTCCTGCAAATGTATTGGAATTGGATAATGCTTATTGGTACCAATACCTCTATCATTCAAAAATTTTTCAAGTTTATCTCTTCTCCTACAGCGAATACCAAAAACATGCCACACTGGCTCCATATCCTCAGGAACATAAGGAAGAATCACTTCTTCATTGTGTATTCCATTTAAATACATCTGTGCAATTCTTCTGCGCTCAATATTCATCATCTCTAAATAAGGCAGCTTTGCAGAAAGAAAAGCTGCCTGCATCTCATCAAGGCGACTATTATTTCCCTGATAAATATGATGATACTTATAATCTGATCCATAGTTGCCAAGTGCCCGGATTTTCTTTGCCATTTCCTCGTTATCCGTTACACAAGCTCCGGCATCGCCGAGCGCCCCCAGATTTTTTCCTGGATAAAATGAAAAACATGATACATCGCCAAAAGAACCAATTCTCTTACCCTTATATACAGCACCATGAGCCTGTGCACAATCCTCCACAACATAGAGACGATATTTTCTGGCAATATCCATTATGGAATCCATTTCACAAGCCTGCCCATACAAATGAACCGGCATAATAGCTTTCGTTTTATCAGAAATCCTTTCTTGTATTCTGGATGTATCAATATTGAAAGTTCTGATGTCCGGCTCAACAAATATCGGCGCAGCACCAACATATGTGACTGCCAAGGCAGTGGCTATATAAGTATTTGAAGGAACAATGACTTCATCTCCTTCTTTAATTCCAAGCGCTTTAAGCGCAAGCATCAAAGCATCAAGACCATTGCCAACGCCAACACAATATTTTGTATTACAAAATTCAGCAAACGCCTTTTCAAAAGAGATATCTTCTACGCCTTCAATATACCAGCTTGCTGAATAGACGCGTTCAAAGGCAGCTCTTAATTCCTTATCTAATTCTTTCTCCATTGGAAGAAAACTAACAAAAGGCACTTTCATTTCCATTTATCCCTCACTCTTTTTTGAAACATATTCCAGAAACTCATCAAAATTTCTTATATATTCATCCGGATCATAATACTCAGAAGCTGCAACGCAAAGCACTGAATCATCGCGCTTCCAAATCATCTCTCTCCACAAACCGGGATGCAACACAAGCCCTTTGGAGGGCTGGTCAAGAGTGACTGTTTCCTGCTCTTTTCCATCGGTCAAAATAATATCTATCGAACCATATGGACAGAACAGAAGCTGCCAGTTCTTTTTATGTGCATGAAAACCTCTATGTTGATGCTCTTCTGTCTTATAAATACAATAAATACGTTTAATCGCGAATGGTATATCACGTTCACTTTCGACAAAAGACAAACCACCAAGCTTAGGATCTGGGTTCATAACTGTATTCATATTCATCAAATCGTACTTCATTTTTTCTATAACCTCATTTCTTCTTTATCTTTTCTAAGTAAATATGTATACATATCAAAAATCCACAGATTACAGTTCAATAACCATTCGCTCGACTATCAGATTTCCTCATAACCTCTCCTCCGACCCAACCAAGAGAGGCTTACGCTCCCTCTTGCTTCTTCACGCTAATGTGGTAACGTATCGTTTTTTCAAGTCTCCCCGGTTCTATTCTAAAAAGCAGTTTCCTACCTTCTTATTCCTATTTGTTCTTTCCGCTATGTCTATCCACATCCTTTTTGTAATCTTCTCAATCACATAATTTCCGATATTACCCTCTGTACCGATCAGCTTTTTACCGTTCGTTCATTTTTCTTATAGCTTCCATTTGAAGCTCATCATCAAGTTCCCCGTGATGGCTTGGTGTTGCCTTTTCTGCTTTCTCTGCAACGCCAAATGTGAGGGCTGTACTGCATACTGCAAGTGGATGCCTATGTCTTTTCCAATTCTCAGTAACCCCTTAAACCTGGGGGCGTATCCTGCGGTGTTAATATTACAAGAATGTCTCTTGTCCCGGCCATCATAAGCGTTGACAGCGGATAATAAATCATGAGTTTATCATACACAGGAAGCATTTGCTTAGATGTGCTCATTGTCAAAGGATACAGGCGTTTACCAGAACCGCCCGCAAGAATGATTCCTTTCATTTCTTTCTCCTTCTCTGTATTTCTTCATATTTCTTAAGAATGCATATTCGCTATAAGCGAACAAAACGCTCAAAAAAAGAAAACCGTAACCCAAGCAAAGAAAGAATCACCGCTTTCTGTTAATCACCATTCAATTTTGTTTTATAAAACGACACGAAAAAGCCTTTACAAAATGCTTTTCTCTCAAGTGCTTTGCGTTTAACAGCATTATACTTCATCATTCTGCTTTTTTCAATCATAATTTCGCTGATAGAGTATCTATTTCTGCTCGAAATATCGCAAATAGCGACATATGTTATTCAAGTGTTGGTTTATTAAAAATATGATATCAAGTATGATATACACGAACCGAAAGATTGGAGGTGTATCCTATGTCAGATTTATACTCAAAAAAGCTGGTAGGCAAACGTATTCGCGAATATCGGCGCCAACATCACTACACCCAATTTCAATTTGCTGAAAAGATTAATATATCCGTTAATTTTCTCTCAGAAATTGAAAATGGCCGCAAAGGAATGTCGCAGGATACGCTTGCAAACATGTGCGTGGCCTGTGATTTATCTGCAGATTATCTTTTATTTGGAAAGAAGCCCGAACAACAGCCAATTAGAACTTCGTCAACAAGCTTCGTTGATGAATTAAACGCAATGTCTTCCGAAGAGCTTTTATCTATTCGGACATATATTGATTCCTTACTGGATGTAAGGAAGATTCCGCGCCCTCTTCTGAAAATGAAGGGTTATAAAAATTAGCTGTTTACATTAAAAAAGCGCTGATTCTTTTATGTAGAATCAACGCCTGCAAGTTTCCTGTCCGTCCACAGATGCGCCTGCTTTTCGATCAGATTTTCCTGTTTCTCTTCTGTCAGCTCCGCAAAACATCCTCCTGCAAAGAACAGATGCTTCAATTTAGCTTCACCGTTATTTTTACCGGCTGATGGTCTGAGTATTGAAACCCCCGGTCAATGACCCTCACTTCCTGAAGCTTAAGGTTATCGGAAATGATAAATCCATCCAGCACATACACCTGAAAATCCTCGTAGCTGCCTGTATACGGTGCATTCAAAAGCCGGCAGGTGGGGTACGTATCGTCGATTGCATAAGCGAAATGCTCCGGCAGGCTGTCCTTGCTCAAAACCTGCGGTGCCCAGCTTTCTGTCTGGAGCAGCGGATATTTGTCCAGAATATCATCAAAGGTCTGGTTAAAATCCCCGCCTGCAAGGACATAATTCCCGGCCTCATATTCTGACTGCAGCTTTTCTTTAAGCAGATTGCTCTGTGCAGTCCTGCCCTCTCCATTGTCATAAGCTTCCAGATGAAAATTGATCAGCACCAGCTCTGCATCTGTTCCCTCCAGAGGTATCCTCATTTCCAGCATACAGCGCTTCAAATTACAGGTCTTTACCGGCCACGAAAAGGATTCCGGCAGAGATATCCGGCTTGCCCGGCCGACAGCCAGGGCTGTCAGGGATACCAGGCCGCTCTCGACCTTTCCGATAGGAGGCAGAGGATACGGAACAAAATCACACTTAAAATTATGGGCAAACATCCCTGTCATACCAAGCGCCTTCTCATAATAAGCTGCCTCATCTATATGATAGGAGCGTTTCGAATCTCTGTCTACCTCCTGCAGGAAATAAACATCGCTTCGGGTTTCCTTGAGGATACCGGAAATTCCGGTAAGATTCTCCTGAATCTCTTCCGCCGAATCCGGCTGAACCCTGGTCCCTCCGTCCATAAAGAAATCCTCCGAGGCATCCAGACCCGCATATCCGGTATTAAAGGTGGTAACAGAAAAGGTATCTCCGGACTTCAGAGTTTGTATACCCCCTGCCGGAGAAATCTCCTCCACTGCATCCGGCCGGTATTCCCGAAGCGTCAGATATGCCACTGCCAACACCAGTATCAGCACAACGATACCAAGCACAATGCCCACGGCTTTTAAAAGATGTTTGATTGTTTTCATGATTTTCTCCATATCCCGTATTTATCTGACAGACAGCATCTCAATCCAGTATCCATCCGGGTCTGTAATAAAATAAACACCCATTCCCGGATTCTCATAGGCAATACAGCCCATTTCTTCATGGCGCCTGTGATATTCCTCATATTTATCTGTACGCATGGCCAAATGAAATTCACACTCTCCCAGGTTATACGGTTCTGTCCGGTCACGCAGCCAGGTCAGTTCTAATTGAAAGCCTGTTTCCTTTTCTCCCAGATAAACCAGCTTAAAGGAACCATCGGAAGCGTCCTTCACTCTCACCGGCTCCAGATTCAAAGCATCTTTGTAAAACTTCAAACTTCTTTCCAGGTCCAGTACATTGAAATTAAAATGGTCGAATTTAATCATCACTCTTCTCCTTTTTCTAATTCTTTTAAGTCCTCTATCACGGGACGCCGCACCTTTTTGCGTGTCATTTCCAGAATATGCAGCGGTGTAATATCAACTGCCTTACCCTTGACCGGGTCCTTACGCAGGTATTTCTGCAGTACATGAAACAGCTCATCCTGGTGATCCGGATTTTCCATGTTAATAAAATCAATCAGAATGATACCGGACAGATTCCGCAGCCGTAATTGGCGGACGATTTCCCTTGCTGCCTCCAGATTGATCTTCCGGAAGGTTTCCTCCGCCTTTTTTTTGCCGGTATATTTGCCGCTGTTCACATCAATGGACACAAAAGCTTCCGTCTGCTGAATAACGAGAAACCCTCCGCTGTCCAGCCATATTTTTTCCCTTTGGATTTCCTCCAGGGCCGCCTCCAGCCGATGCAGCTTATACAGCGGCAAAAGAGAATCCTGATAAAGCCGAAGCTTCTCTTTTTCCTCCGGGCCGTAATGATGCAGATAGGCGGAAATACTTTCATATATATCCGGTATATCTGTCACGATTTCTTCCAGATTCCGGCTGTATGCATCCCTGATCGCAGTCAGATAAAAAGGTTCCGTTTCATATAAAAGACTGAAGCAGGTCCTGTTTCGTCCATTTACGGCTGTTTTCTGATACAGACGCTTCAGATATTCCAATTCATGAAAAATCTCTTCCCTGGAAGCATCTGCCGCATTGGTCCTGACAATGATGCCATAGGGCTTGTCCGGCTTCTGTACCTCCTCCTCCAGCCATTTACTTAAAAGACTCCTGTGTTCTTTGTCAAGCTTTACAGAAAGTCCGAACTTCCTGTTTCCCGTTGTCAGAACCAGATATTTTCCCGTAAAGTTCAGGTTCGAGGAAAGAGCAGGAAGCTTTCCCTTCATTGCATCCCTGCTAACCTGTACCAGGATTTCATCTCCCGGACGCAGGGGTGCATTTCCCTTTCTTCCATTTGTATAAATGACCTGTTCTGCCTCTGAGAGGGGAAAATATCCGGTCAGCCCATCTCCGAACCGTACAAAAGCAGCCTGGATATTGCCTGCAATATTCTCTACCTGTCCTACATAAATGTTATGCAGAATCGTTTTCTTTCCGGAAGGCTCCAGACGAAGCTCCATAACTTTTCCATCCTCTGCAAATGCACAGACTGCACAGAAACGGCCTTTGATCCCTATTTCCGTAATAATCAGCTTACTCAACCCGATCACCTAACGCTTCCAGCGAAATAAAGGAATGCCCGTTTTCATCCCCCTGGTCTGCATACACCTCCAGGCGCTGCACCATATAGCAGAAGGGTTTTGGTTCCGCACCAAGCCAGTGCAGAAACGTATCCATAACAAGCTCCGGCTTTGTATAATTGGCACTTGCAGAAGCAAGCATCAGGAAAATTCTGTCTTCCTGCAGTTCCATTCTATAGATGTAGGGACGAATGTCCACTTCCTTTTCGTTTCTCTTTGTTTTCTTCATGACCATAATGGAAGGCTGGCTGTAAAACTCCGCAATCCTTTCCTTCCAGGGGATTTCCGGTTCTTTTCCTTTCCGGAACTCCACGAAATAATCTGCGGCTGCCACCAAAGACATGGCCTTACTCGTCTTGCCGTCCTCCACCTGACGGGCGGAGATCACCCGCACACCTTCCACCATTGCAGCATTCAGCCGTCTCTCAATCTCGTCTGTTGGAACGGTTTTTGTCAGCTCCATATCAAAATATTCCCCAAAGCTTGTTGTCCCAACGCCCAAAGGCGCTGCAAAGGACATGATCATATGCGGACTGTAGCCGCCGGAAAAAGCGACCGGAAGCTCTGCTCTGCGGACAGCCTTCTGAAAATAACGCATGGTATCCAGGTGTCCCACGAATTTCATGTGTCCTATTTTGCTGAACTTAATTCTTACCTTCACAGCACACACCTCCTCCATATCGCTTTGCACCGCAGCCGGAACATTTCTGACGGCAGTTCGGCGTTACCGTTTCTGCTTTTGCCTGCTTCCATTCCCGGATCAGGAATTCCTTTGTTACACCTGCATCAATGAAATCCCATGGAAGAATTTCATCCAAACTCCGCTCTCGCAGTGTATAAAACTCTATATCCACACCGGTTTCCTGAAAAGCTTCTTTCCAGATATCATAACGGAAATTTTCGGACCAGGCATCATACATAGCACCTTTTTCATAGGCCCTCAAAATAACCTCCGCACTTCTGCGATCACCTCTTGCAAGAAATCCCTCCAGAACTGTAACATCCGGCTCATGCCAATTGTATCTGATACTCCTTTGGTTTAGCTGGTTACGGATCTCTCCCTTGACGATCCTGGCTTTTTCGATAAATTCCTCTTCCCTGTACATCGCAGCCCACTGGAATGGAGTAAAAGGCTTCGGTACAAAGAAAGATGTGCTGACTACGATCTGCACCTTACCATTTCGCTGATCCTTTGGAATTTCATAATACTGCTCTGCGATCTTCTCGGCAAGGTGAGCAATTCCCTTCATATCCTCTTCTGTTTCTGTCGGAAGTCCCAGCATGAAGTAAAGCTTCACCCGGTTCAAACCGCCCCGAAAGGCTTCTCCCGCACCATGCAGGATGATTTCCTCCGTCAAGCCTTTATTAATAACGTCGCGGAGCCGCTGGGAACCCGCCTCCGGGGCAAAGGTCAGGCTGCTCTTTTTTACATCCTGCACCTTGCTCATGACATCCAGTGCAAAGGCGTCAATGCGGAGAGATGGCAGGGAAATATTGACGGCTTGATCCTGGAATTCATCGATCAGGAAGGTCACCAGCTCCTTCAGTTCACTGTAGTCACTGGAGCTCAGGGAGCTTAACGAAATTTCCTCATGTCCGGTATTTTTCAGCATTTCTCTCGCTGATGCCTTCAAAGTATCTATATTCCGTTCTCTGGCCGGACGGTAGATCATACCTGCCTGACAAAAACGGCAGCCGCGGATACAGCCTCTCTGGAGCTCCAGTGTAACCCTGTCCTGTGTCGCTTTGATAAACGGAACTACCGGGGCTTTTATTGCACGGTATTCCTTTTCAATGTCTATCACTGCCTGTTTCTGCACTTTTGCAGGAACTCCTTCTCTGTTCGGCATAAAGGATGCAATCGTGCCATCCTCCTTATAAGCAACATCATAGAAAGAAGGGACGTAGATTCCGGGAATATGGGCAGCTCTGAAAAGAAAGTCCTCTTTAGTCCCGCCCGCTTTCTTATTAGCCCTGTATGCATCAAAGAATGCATCAAAAGAAGTTTCTCCCTCTCCGATATAAAACAGGTCAAAAAACGGAGCGATCGGCTCCGGATTATAAGCGCAGGCACCGCCCCCGATCACAAGCGGCGCTTCTTCCCCCCTGTCCCTTGCAAGCAGCGGTATCTGACTCAGCTCCAGAATCTGAAGAATGTTGGTATAACACATTTCATAACCGAGCGTAATACCCAAAAAATCAAAGCTCCTGATCGGGTCCTGTGATTCCAGGGCAAACAGAGGAAGCCTCTCTTCGCGCATGATCCTGTCCAAATCCGTCCACGGGGAAAAAAGCCGTTCGCACCAGACGTCCTCCCTTTCATTGAACATGTTGTAGAGAATCATCATGCCCAAGTTTGACATGCCGATCTCATAGACATCCGGGAAGCACATGGCGAAACGCATCTTGACTTTTGGGTCAATTTTCCCCCGTTCATCACACTTCATAACGGAGTTTACTTCGCCTCCGATATATCGTGCTGCTTTGTCTATTTGTAACAAAATTTCATCGTTTAAAGCTAGTTTTCTCAAGTTAAAACATCCTTTCCTTGTACATTATGTACATTGCAGATCCTTTCCCATTTTGCCCCAAAGCACTTCCTGCCTAACGATTAATATAAACGTTTCTGGCTGAAAAATCAACATGTTCATACTTTATTCCCAGACTTTCTGAAATACGATTAGTGCCGTTAGAATATCGGCCTTTTTCAGGCAAAAATACAGGGCTGTGTATCCATTCAGAATACACAGCCCGTGAAGTATAAGATTCGTTTATTGTTTTTTCGATTTCTTCGGTCCCATGAGAAGCCGGATAATTCCATTTCCATTCATCTTGGTGCTGAGAATCAAAACGATGATCAGCAATCCACCCCAAATGAAGCTTGCATGATAAGGATTCAGATTGGGGAACATATTTACACCGGATGCAATGATCTGAATAATGATAATGGAAAGCGCCACATTCATGATCTTACCCATACCTCCATCCGGAAGACAGCCTGCCAGAACCAAAATCAGGATGATTCTCATTACGTAGGATTCACCGTAATCAGCTTTTGCAGAAGCAAGTGTAGATACCAGCAGAAGACTTCCGATGCAGCAGATCACATCACCCAAAACGAAAGTGCCAATGATCATGCGGTCTGTGTTGATTGCGGAGAACTTTGCTGCCTTTGTATTGGTTCCCAGCATATACAGTTTCTCGCCAAATACGGTATATTTCAGCATAAATGCTGCAAATGCAAATACGATAATGAATACCAATAACGGGAATGGAATAAATCCAAATATCATTTTATGTCCGATTTCTGTGTAAAGTGATGGAACACCGGACACGGTATAGCCTTGAGTCAGACCGGTGGAAAGTCCAAGCCATACCATCTGCATCGCAATGGTTGCCATAACAGGAGGAATTCCAAGCTTGGTGATCAGAACGCCGTTGATGACGCCACCCACTGCACCGATTGCCATTACAATGAGAACCGCAACCAGAATCACGCCAGCCGTCTGAGCTGTAGACATATCATCTGTGGTATGGCTTGCCATAAACCGTACACCGATGATACATGCAAAATTTCCTAAGGTTACAAAGGACATATCAATACATCCTGCAATAAAGCAGAACATAACTCCAATCGTCATAACTCCATATTCCGGAAACTGCATGAAAATGCCTTTCCATGTTCCCAAGCTCCAAAGTGTGCCGCCTTTTGTAATCGTGAAGAATACCAACACAACTGCCATAAGCACCAGCAGGATGGAGGTATATTGATTTTTCCTGAAAAATTCTTTGATTTTCATTTTATACTCCTCCTTTAACCATTACGGCGTTTTGCCTGCACCGCTGAAATCGTAATACCGATAAGAATCACGATACCATTAAAGAAATCCTGCCAATATGTACCGATTCCCATCAACAGCATACTATTGGATACTACAGTAATAATTGCTATGGCACATACTGTACCAAATACGGAACCTTCGCCGCCGAAGATGCTGGCACCACCCAGAATAACCGCCGGGATAATTGACATTTCTTTTCCATCTAATGCTTTCGGAATCGCCTGACGCGCCATAGATACTCGAATAATGCCGACAAATCCGGATACAGCTCCAACTACACTGTAGAGAAGAAATTTCGTTCTTTTTACATTGTATCCTGCACGCTCTGCTGACACCTCATTACCTCCAATGGCATACAGGGAACGTCCAAACATGGTATGCTTCAACACAAATGATGTGATCAGACACAAAACAATCAGAAAAATGAACATTGATGTCATAGTTGAGCGAAGTCCCGCTGAGTTATATACCTCAAACAGATATGACTCTCCCATCGCACGAAAGCCCTTTGGAAGCTTTGATGTAACCTCTTTTAACTGAAGAAGTCCCATTGTGACACCAGTAAAAAATGTCTGAGTTGCAAGAGTTACGATCATGGTATTCAGCTTGAAGTTTGAAATGATCCAACCGTTCAGCATACCAAGAATAAATCCGATGATAATGGCAAGAATGATGCCAATCAGAGGATTCTCGTTACACCATCCGTTATTTACACAAATCGTAACAGAAAGGCATGATGCAAGAGATGCAATTGCCGGGAAGGACAGGTCAAATCCTCCGGAAATCATTACAACCAGGGAGCACATGGCAAACATGCCATCCACAACCATGGAACGCAGAATCGTAACAATCTTATCCGCTTCAAACAGCTGTCCTCCGGAGACAGCCTCAATCGCGATACACATCACAACAAGAACAATAAAAATATAAAATTCTGTTCTTTTTGTCATACGTTTTAAATCAGCTTTATTCATGATGCAGTCCCTCCTTAACGAATGATTTTAAGGATGTTATCTTCTGTAATCTCTTCACCGGTCATCTCTCCGACAATAGAACCATCCTTCATGACAATTACACGACTGCAGTTGACTACCACCTCTGACAGGTCATCAGAAATAATGATAACTGCCAGACCATCATTGGCCAGTTCATGAACCAGATAATGAATATCCTGCTTTGCTCCGACATCCACACCTACGGTTGGACCGTTCAGAATCAAAACATCAAGATCATTGCTGAGCCACTTGGAAAGAACAATTTTCTGCTGGTTTCCGCCTGACAATGTAGAAGCAAATTTATTTACATCATCCGTTGCTATGGAAAATTTCTCTTTCCAGATGTTTGCATCATTAATAATATCCTGTTTTTTGATAATACCAATCGCATTAGACAAACGCTTCAAAGAAGATAATGTGATATTGTCCGCAATTGGCTGCTGAAGACAAAGTCCCTCAGTCAGACGATCCTCCGGCACATAGCCGATTTTCATTTTCTGAGCTGCTATAGGAGAAGAAATCTTCACTTCTTTTCCATTTAATTCAATGCGTCCGGATGCAATATTTTCCAGACCAAAAAGTGTAAGAGCAAGCTCTGTACGTCCGGAACCCAAAAGCCCTGTAACACCAAGAATTTCTCCCTTCTTCAGATCGAAAGAAACATCCTTACACTTCTGATCCTTCAGGGTAAGATTCTCCACCTTCAAAACAGGTTCTTTGCTGATATTCTTCGGAATAAATCTGTCCTCTACCAGCTCCCTTCCTGTCAGATAATACGTATATTTCTCTTTTGTAAGGTCTGCTGTAGGACCGGAATATACATTTCTACCATTTCTCATAATGCAGACATCATCAGAGATTTCGAAAATCTCTTCTGTCTTATGACTGATAAACATGATTGCAATTCCTGAATCTCTAAGCTGACGAACTGTCCTAAACAGTGCATCTACCTCTTTTTTGGTAAGAGCCGTCGTAGGCTCGTCCATAATAATCAATTTAGCATTAAAAAGAAGTGCCCGGCAAATGGCAACCAGTTGTTTATCCGCAACACTAAGCTCTCCCATCTTTGCCTGCAAATCAATATTATATCCAATTTTTGATAAAGCCTCTTTCGCTGTTTCTTCCCAGCGTTTTCGATTGACAAGCTTTCTTCCTGCTGTAATCTCAGAATTGGTTGCAAGATTTTCCATAACCGTCAGGTTTGGAAAAATGGACAAATCCTGATAAATTACCTGAATTCCCATCTGTGTCGCTTCTGCGGGAGTAATCTTCGAAATCTTATTACCCTCGAAAATCACTTCACCCTCATCTCTGGTATATACACCGGAGATGATTTTTACCAGCGTGGATTTCCCACAGCCATTCTCTCCGGCCAGACACATAACCTTTCCAGGTCTGACGCCAAAATTTACATGATCCAGTGCATGAACACCTGAAAAGGATTTGCAGATTCCGGACATCTGAAGTAAGTATTCTGACATAAATTCGCACTCTCCTTATCTGTTCTTCTTAACCTGTCTGTCAGGTTATATGTTCACTGATATCTCTCCGAAATATCTCTATTCCGGTTTCTCTCAATGATTATCGAGGCAGGAAATTATTTTTCCTGCCCCGATAGATTTCAATATTTGATAACTGTCTGCCGCTCCTGACATTTACAAAAACCTAAGCCTTTCTATAGCCGGAGCAGCCGAATCACTGCACTGCCTTATACCTGATCAGAAACCGAAATCATAGCAGTTGTCTTTTGTAATAGCAATCTGCCCTTCGCCTACAAGAACCTTATCCTGAAGTGTCACTGCATCGTAGCCTTCCTCACCAAGATCTACGCCATCAGTAATTTCTTCGCCATTATAAAGCTTCACGCCACAGTTCAGCATAGCTTTTGCGGTGATACCTGCATCCCAAAGTGCTACAGAACCAAGTGTTCCATCCTCCAGATAGTCGGCAACCTCAAGCGGCATTGCTACGGAAATTGCAAATACCTTTCCAGTCAGCCCCAGCTCCTGAATCGCACGAGCTGCACCAGGTGCATCGAATGAACCTGTTCCAAGAATACCCTTCAAATCCGGATATTTTGTGATCAGCTCTTTTGTCAGCTCATATGCTTTTTCTGCATCGGAATCATCTGCTACACGCGCATCAGGTACAAGCTCCATATCCGGATATGCTTCTTCTGCACGGGCAACTGCTGCATCAGCCCAGTTATTCTGAGATTCCATTGTCATGGAACCAACCATTGTAATATACTGGCCTTCTCCACCCATCTGCTCAGCCAACTGATCCATCAGGAATCCGCCAAGACCAGCCTCATCAAATGCTTCAATGTCATACGTTACATTCTCCATACCGGAAGCCTCAGTAGCGATTACAATGATACCCTTATCGATTGCTTCTTTACAGATTGCCTCGCAGGCATCCGGATCGTTCGGTGAGAAGCAAAGGATATCAACGCCCTGGTTTACAAGGTCTGTCATGATCTGAACCTGTGCAGCTGCGTCTGTGTCTGTTGGTCCCTTGTAAATTACTTCAATGCCGTTCTCCTCAGACCACTCTTCCACGTTCTCCTGTACGTGATCCCACCATGCCTGTCCCATAACCTTTGGCACAAATGCAATTGCCGGTGTATCTGCTTCTTCCGCATAAGCAACTGTTGTACCGGCAAATGTGCTAATACCCATTGTGGCACAAACCAAACCCGTCATCATTTTTTTGTTCATGTTACGCTCCTCCTTTTTTGCGTACTCTACGCTTTTGATATGTCTATTTTAAGGAAATACCGCCTAAAAATAAATTCAATTTTTTCATTGGCTTAGTCACATTTTTCATCTATTTAAACAAATCACTCAAGGAGAAAACAACTGCTATAGGTGATCGTGTTTTTGCCGTAGTAATATTTTATGTGGTTATCCCGGCATAAATCGGTCACCAGAATACCGTAGGCCTCCAGGGAGCTGAACATCTTTTCGGGGAAGCGGCAGGCTGCATCCGGATAGGTGCAGACCTTACAGCGCGTGCAGCAGCCGGCTCCCAGAGAAAGCATATCCGGATATTCTAACCGTAGAACGTCATTCATTCTCAGAAAGTTTTCTTTATGACAGCTTTCAGTCTCCATCATCGTCTCTCCATCCAGTTCGTCCTCCAGATCGGCAGTAGTCTGAACAATTATTCCGCTGTGATAGCGATGTATTTTCCGACTGCAGTCTTCAATGGTTCCGCAGGCCGGAGGACAGCTCCAGGCTTTTGCATATTTGTGACATTTTCCGCTGGCACACATTTCTCTCACCTTCTCGTTGGACTGCATGGTTTCTGCATCAACGGGTGCTACCAGTGTAAAGCCTATTTCCCTTCCTATATCCTTTAATCGCTTCAAATCTATCACTCTTCCACCTCCGGAAAATCCAATGCATCTACATAATAATCCTGAAATTCTGCCAGGGTTGCCAGCTCCAGAAATTCTGTCTGTTCTGCCAGCCGCTGCGCCCGAAGCCACTCTTTTTTATTTAACACAGCGATTTTCGCCCCATCGCCGGCTGCATTTCCCACAGGAACAATACGATTCAGAAGCTCTCCGGGAAGCATACCGATTCTGCATGCGCTCTCTGCTCGCATATAATTGCCGAATGCTCCGGCAATATACACCTGTTCAATATCACAGATTTCAATTCCCATCTGTTTTGCCATCATCTGTATTCCCGCGGCAATTGCGCCCTTTGCCATCTGAACCTCCCGCACATCCTTTTGGGTCAGAAAAACGCCGGTTGTTTCGTCTCCGCTGCCGGTTTGGGAAATCAGCCATGCCGTTTTCTCTTCGTACACAAGTGTTGCGGTGCTCATTTCCATATAGCCGCTTTCATCAATCACGCCCAGATCGAGAAGCACAGCGATCAAATCTAAAAGACCGGAGCCGCAGATTCCAACAGGCTCCCCGCCTCCGATCACCTGGTATACAGGCTGACTCCTTTCATCCAGCGTTACGTGCTCCACAGCGCCCTCGCTTCCCCGCATTCCGCAGGTGATTTTCGCTCCCTCAAAGGCCGGTCCGGCTGCCGTGGAGCAGGCAATTCTTCTGTGACGATTTCCCAGTACAATTTCTCCGTTTGTGCCAATATCGATGAGAAGGGTCATTTTTTCCTCATGCTCCATATCCATTGCCAGCATACATCCAACTGTATCTGCTCCCACAAAACCAGCGATAACCGGAAGAACCCACAGCCTGGCCTGCGGATAAACCATGATTCCATAATCTGCCGCTTTTAGATCGAGAGCCTGACTGATGACCGGATTATAAGGTGCACGAACCAGCGAATCCGGGGAAATTCCAAGAAATAAATGGTGCATGCAGGTATTGCCCGCAATGCAGACCTGATAAATTTCTTCTCTTTGAACACCTCCTGACTCGCACAGCTCCCCGATCATTTCCCCAAGCTGCCGGCGTATACAGTCACATGGCCCCATGGAGCGATTTTCCAGTACATAATTGGCGCGCATGATCACATCCGCCCCATATTTTCTCTGCTCATTCAGACTGCTGACACACGATATCTGGCTTCCTGTTTTCATATTCAACAGGTATCCGACCACTGAGGTCGTACCGATATCAAACACAACCGCCAAAACCGTCTCTTCCTTTTCTTCTGCAGGCAAAATATTCAGAACCGCTCCGTTTAATAATATCACAGTTGCTTTTCCCTGATTGTTTTTTATAATACTCCCGATTTTGGAAATGCCTTCTGCTCCCGGAATCCCATACTGTGAATTGCCTGTCTTCTCACAAAGAGCATCACATAGCCGGTTCCAGTCAGAACGGCTCTCACCGGGAGCACACCTCTTAATTGTTACATGAACTATCTGCAGCGCAGGTACAAATTCTGTTTTTCCTGCTTTCCCTTTCTCCAGAAGCTGACTGTGCTGTGTTTTATCCAGAGTGTAAACCTGTATGTCTTTTTCCACAAATGTGCAGCACGCCTTCACACGCGCAATGTTTTCGCCATCTGAA
>URVB01000030.1 GCA_900551075.1 uncultured Blautia sp.
GCAACCTCGTTATGCTGTGTCTTGGCAGCAACTCCAAGTCTCCAGCATTCCTCATTTACTTCCTTCATATAAGCGGAAACTCTCTGACGGATCGTACCGAAATAATGGTCATCCATTTCCTGGCCCTTCGGAGGCATTGCCCCGAATAACGTTCTTCCTGTATAGATCAAATCCTTGCGCTGAAGCCATTTTTCCTTGTCAATCAGAAAATATTCCTGCTCTGCCCCTACAGAAGGAGTCACCCTCCTGGAGGTGGTATTTCCAAAGAGCCGCAGCAGCCGGAGCGCCTGCGTATTGATGGCTTCCATGGAACGGAGCAGCGGTGTTTTCTGGTCAAGCGCTTCACCCGTATAGGAGCAGAACGCAGTCGGGATACAAAGCGTTCCTCCCGCTGCATCATGGCGCACAAAGGCAGGAGAGGTACAATCCCAGGCAGTGTATCCCCTTGCCTCGAAGGTTGCGCGCAGACCGCCGGAAGGGAAGGATGATGCATCCGGTTCTCCTTTGATCAATTCCTTTCCGGAAAAGCTCATCAAAACCTTTCCGTTATCCATGGGAGCCGTAATAAAAGCATCGTGCTTTTCTGCTGTTACGCCGGTAAGAGGCTGAAACCAGTGACTGTAATGCGTAGCGCCTTTTTCAATGGCCCACTCCTTCATTTCGTGGGCAACCACGTCCGCAATTTCCATAGAAAGCTCTTTTCCCTCTTCTATGGTTTTTTTCAGATCTCTGTAGACCTTTTTCGGCAGACGTGCCTGCATAACGGAATCATTGAACACGTCGCATCCAAAGGTTTCCACAACATCTATATATTCTCCCATTCTGAATCTCCTTTTGTTTTCTGTTCTCTTTTATTTATTCCTGCGTATCTGTATTCTTTCATTTTTTTGTACTTTTCAGATATAAATTTAAAGCCTCATGCTTGTTTTCGATTTCCACAAGCGTATGACTGCCGCCGAATTCCCCATCCAAGGTCCATGGTACCTCTTCGTCAGACTCTATAGTGATCTCCCTGGACTTAAAGGAATGGATCAAATCCGTATTGTCCTCCGCAATCAGAAGAGAAGCCATGATTTCCTGCAGCTCCAATGGATTCTTCGGCCTGGTAATCAGGGTCACCTCAAAAAGCCCGTCATTCATATCCACATTCTTACCTGTGAGATTCTTGAATCCTCCTACAGAACGGGAATTCGTCACCATACCATAAATAAAATCGTCTTCAATTTCCATTTCTGCCGAGCGCACCTTCATATGAAAAGATTTAATGTCAAACAGCCTCTTCATCCCCTCCAGCAGATAAGCAACGTGACCCAGGATATTCTTTAAATCCTGATCCGTCTGGTATGATACATCTGTGAACAGTCCAAAAGCAGCTATGTATGCAAATGTCTGACGGTTAAATCTGCCGATATCGCAATGGTACAATTCTTCTTCCATTATCATGGAAGCCGCTGCTACCATATTTTTCGGCATAAACAAGCTATTCGCAAAATCATTCGTGCTTCCCGCCGGAATGTATCCGATCGGCACATTGCTCTTTTTTTCCATGATGCCCGTCACCACCTCGTCTAAGGTACCGTCGCCGCCGCTTAAGACAATTAAATCTACTGAATCCGCATACTCCTTCGCCTTTTCATATGCATCCCTTGGCTGCTGTGTGGCATGGATGATAACCTCATATTCGCTTTTGTTGAAAACATCCACAATGTCCATCAGATTGGTTTTAATCTTTCCCTTTCCTGCTTTTGGATTAAACACAAACAGCATTTTTTTTCCCACAGTGCAATCCCCTTTCCGTGCAAAACCGAACCCTTCTATTTATCATATTATGATAACAAAATAAAAAAATCCTGTAAAGATACTTTACAGGATTTTAAGTAGCGAGAGGGGGATTTGAACCCTCGACACTACGGGTATGAACCGTATGCTCTAGCCAACTGAGCTATCTCGCCATGTTTATTTTAAGGTATGGGGCCTATAGGGCTCGAACCTATGACCCTCTGCTTGTAAGGCAGATGCTCTCCCAGCTGAGCTAAGACCCCATATTCTTATGCATGCTGTGCGTTTTCGTTTATCCCTCGCTCAACCTGCTTTGCTATTATATAATTAAAAATCCTGGCTGTCAACACATTTTTTGAATTTTTTTATTTTTTATAAAAAATAGGACAAATTTCTCGTAAAAGGGAGCTCAGGGGGAAACAGCATCCTGTTCCCCCTGTTCCATATCATGATCTGAAATAAGCCACACCGGATTCAAATATCCTGATGTCCTGCTCACCGTAAATATTGACTGCCACACCACGATCACGGCGCTCGCTGTGCGCCATTTTGCCCAGCACACGTCCATCCGGACTGGTGATTCCCTCAATATTATAGTAAGAACCATTCACATTCCACTCTTCGTCCTGACAAAGCTCTCCATCTGCACTCACATACTGGGTTGCGATCTGTCCGTTGGCAATCAGTCTGCCGATCCATTCATCCGTGGCTACAAAACGCCCCTCTCCGTGGGAAGCCGGGTTGCAGTACACACCGCCAGGCTCTGCAAGCCTAAGCCATGGGGATTTGTTGCTGACTACCTTCGTATATACCATCTTGGAAATATGGCGGCCAATGGTATTGTACGTCAGTGTCGGAGAATCCTCTTTCTGTCCGCAGATTTCTCCATAAGGCACCAATCCCAGCTTGATCAATGCCTGGAAGCCGTTGCATATACCCAGCGCAAGTCCATCACGTTCGTTCAGGAGCTTCATCACTGCCTCTTTGATCTTTGCATTCTGGAATGCTGTTGCAAAGAACTTTGCGGAACCATCCGGCTCGTCACCGGCAGAGAAGCCGCCCGGGAACATGATCATCTGCGCCTGGTCAATGGACTTCTCAAACAGTTCAACAGAATCCCGGATATCCTCTGCTGTCAGGTTCTTAAATACCTTCACATCTACTTCTGCACCGGCCCTTTCAAAAGCACGGGTGCTGTCGTATTCACAGTTGGTTCCCGGGAATACAGGGATGAATACGCGGGGTTTTGCAACCTTATTCCGGCATACATACACATGCGGGGTTTTATATACTCCCCTTTCATAGGTTGCATCCGGATCCTCCGGTTTTGCATAATAAGCCTTCGGTCCTTCTTGGCCGTTTTCTCCGGAAACGGTCTTAAATACCTTTTCCAGGGTTCCCGTCCATGCCTTTACAGCCTCGTCCAAAGTCAGCTCTGCATTTCCATAAGAGAATTTTCCATCGGCCGTCACTTCACCGATAACCGTGTACGTAACGGAAAGCTCTCCTGCCTTACCCTCCGGGATTTCCATAATGATATCACCGAAGCCGGGTGCAAAGAAATCCCTTGAATCCAGATTATGCTCAATCTTCACACCAAAGCCATTGCCAAACGCCATTTTTGCAACGGCGGCCGCAATACCATGACGGTCAAGTGCATAAGCAGAAAGTACCTTTCCTGCCTGCATATCTTCGTGAAGCTTTTCATACTGCTCCATGATTGCCGGATAATCCGGAAGATCATACGCATCCTTCGGCGCCCGCAGCCATACAAGCCTGCTGCCTGCCTTTTTGAGCTCCGGAGTGATAACATCCTGAAGTTTTGCGACATCTACTGCAAAGGATACCAGTGTCGGCGGTACATCAATTTCGTTGAAGGTACCCGACATGCTGTCCTTACCGCCGATAGACGGCAGTCCAAAACCAAGCTGTGCAGAATACGCACCCAGCAGAGCCGCAAACGGCTGACTCCATCTCTTTGGATCCTCTGTCATACGGCGGAAGTATTCCTGGAAGGTGAAACGGATTCTCTTATAATCTCCTCCTGCTGCCACAATTCTTGCCACAGATTCTGTTACTGCATAGGCAGCCCCATGATACGGACTCCAGGCAGACAGATACGGATCAAAACCATAGCTCATCATTGTCACCGTTTCTGTATTTCCTTTTAATACCGGAACCTTGGCAACCATTGCCTGGGTCTCCGTCATCTGATATTTTCCGCCGTGAGGCATAAACACACTGCCCGCACCGATAGAACCATCGAACATTTCCACCAGCCCCTTCTGGGAGCAGACATTCAGATCCTTCAGGGTTTCCACCCATTTTTCTTTTACATTCTCAACATCCGGGCGCTGCATGAAAAGGTTGCCTTCCCTGTTCGGGATTTCCACTTCTACGGTTGTCTCCTGATGTGCACCATTGGTATCCAGAAATGCACGGGAGATATTAACGATTTCATTCCCCCTCCATACGAGAACAAGACGCGGTTCCTCTGTAACCACCGCTACCGGAATCGCTTCCAGATTTTCCTCGTTGGCATATCCAAGGAAGGTATCCACATCTTTTGGAGCCACTACGACTGCCATACGCTCCTGAGATTCGGAAATCGCGATTTCCGTTCCATCCAGACCCGCGTATTTCTTCGGAACCCTGTCCAAATCCACCCTAAGGCCTGCTGCCAGCTCACCGATTGCCACGGATACACCGCCTGCGCCAAAGTCGTTACACTTTTTGATGATCCCGCTTATTTCTTCTCTTCGGAACATGCGCTGGATTTTACGCTCTGTCGGCGCATTTCCCTTCTGAACCTCCGCACCGCAGACCTCAATAGAAGCCTCTGTGTGCACTTTGGATGAACCGGTTGCACCGCCGATCCCATCGCGCCCGGTACGCCCGCCAAGCAGGATAATGATATCTCCCGGATCAGAGTTTTCGCGGATAACTGCGCGTCTTGGAGCCGCACCCAGAACCGCACCGATTTCCATACGCTTCGCTACATAGTCCGGATGATAAACTTCTTTTACATAGCCTGTTGCAAGACCAATCTGGTTGCCATAGGAGCTATACCCGTGCGCCGCACCGCGCACCAGCTTTTTCTGCGGAAGCTTACCCTTCAGGGTTTCCTTTACAGAAACTGTGGGATCTGCCGCACCGGTAACACGCATAGCCTGATATACATACGTACGTCCGGAAAGCGGGTCCCGGATCGCTCCGCCGAGACAGGTAGCCGCACCACCGAAAGGCTCTATCTCTGTCGGATGGTTATGCGTCTCATTCTTAAAGTTAATCAGCCATTCCTCTTCCCTGCCATCCACATCTACCGGAACTACAATGCTGCAGGCATTGATCTCGTCCGATTCTTCCTGATCTGCTAATTTGCCCTCTGCCTTCAGCTTCTTCATTGCCATGAGCGCCAGATCCATAAGGCAGACGTATTTATCATCCCGTCCCTTATAAAGGACTTCCCGGTCAGACAGATATTGCTGATACGTATTTACGATCGGCTCCCTGTAATCTCCTTCATCAAATTTCACACTGGTCAGCTCTGTGGAGAAGGTTGTATGACGGCAATGGTCAGACCAATAGGTGTCCAATACACGAATCTCTGTCACAGACGGATCACGTTTTTCTTCTCCCCTGAAATAATTCTGAATGTGCAGGAAATCCTTAAAGGTCATCGCAAGATTCAGAGAATCATAAAGTTCCTTCAGCTCTTCTTCGGGCATATTTTGGAAGCCCTCAAAAATCTTTACATCTGCAGGGTCATCGAATACAGTCACCAAAGTCTCCGGCTTCTCCATGCCTGTTTCGCGGGAATCCACAGGATTGATGCAGTGGCTCTTGATTGCTTCAAACTCTTCTTCTGTAATCGTTCCCTCAATCACATAGGTGGTTGCGGAACGGATGATCGGCTGTGCATCCTCCTTCAAAAACTGTACACACTGTACAGCGGAATCTGCTCTCTGGTCAAACTGTCCGGGAAGATATTCTACGGAAAAAATGCGAGCACCGTCTGCCGCTTCAAATTCCTCCAGATACAGCTCATCTACCGGAGGCTCTGCAAATACGGTTCTGCAGGCTTTCTCAAACACATCATCGGATATATTTTCCACATCATAACGAATCAGCACTCTGACTCCGGTAACTGTTTGGATTCCCAGATAGCTGCTGACTTCATGCTTCAGTTCTTTTGCCTGTACGGCATAGGCCGGTTTCTTTTCTACATAGACACGTCTTACGTTACTCATCGGAACTCCTTTCCTTCATTTTGGCCCAATGGCCATAGTAGTATCCCTTTAGAGTGTTCTTATCAATTCCATAATTCATTATGGACTATGATATAAATTTATAGTATCATAAGAAATATCATTAGTAAAATTAATATGTCTTATATTTTTTATTACTTATACTAATATATGGAAGGTTGGTACTATGGACATTAACTTAGAATTATACAAGGTTTTCTATTACGTTGCTGCAACCTTAAGCTTTTCGGAAGCTTCACGCCAGCTCTATATTTCCCAGTCGGCAGTCAGCCAATCCATCAGGACTTTGGAAAAAAAGCTGAACCAGACGCTTTTTATCCGCAGCACCAAAAAGGTCTTCCTGACTCCTGCGGGCGAAACTCTGCTTCAGCATGTCAGGCCCGCTATCCAAATGCTGTCAGAGGGGGAGGAACTGCTTTCCTCGCAGACAGCGCTTATGGGACAGCTCCGTATCGGCGCCAGCGATACCATCTGCCGCTATTTTCTGATTGACTATCTCAAACGCTTCCATAAAGATTATCCGGATGTGCGGATTAAGATTACCAACAGTACTTCCATTGGCTGCGTCGACCTCCTGAATAACGGCCAGGTGGATTTCATTGTATGCAACTCCCCCAATTCAAGACTGGCTCCTCATATGCAGAAAAAAATCGTCCGGGAATTTCAGGATGTCTTTATGGTAAATAAGGGATATTTCCCGATGAAGGATGAAATGGAGCTTGAAGAGCTTTTAGAATATCCGATTCTGATGCTCTCACCGCGAAGTACCACAAGTGAATATCTGCACCAGATTTTTGCGGCACAGGGCCTGAAACTCCTGCCGGAAGTAGAATTGAGCAGCAATGATCTGCTTGTGGATTTGGCCGGGATCGGCCTTGGAATTGCCTGCGTACCGGATTATATGTGCCATGATCAGCCGGAGCTTACACAGGTTCGCCTAAAAAAGCCGCTCCCACCCCGCAGACTGGTCATTGTCCGTCATGATACCCTGCTGCTTTCCCAGGCGGCCGAACGTTTTCTGGAATATTTTTAAGCTGCGCCAGCGCTGCATCTGTCAAAATCTTTTTTATATCAAGACAAAATGCCGCAGGATTTCAGGAATCCTGCGGCGTTCGCTTACTGCGGCAATACTGCGTCAGCAGCTTCCACATAATTATTTGTAATCTCATGGAATGCACCATTATCTGCCCTCTGTGCAAATTCCATATCTATCGGCATTTTACCAAGTACCGGTACCTTAAGTTCTGCCGCAATTTCATCAATATGACTCTCACCAAATACCTTGATTTCCCTGTCGCAGTCCGGACATTTCACATAGCTGTAGTTTTCCACAATGCCAAGCACCGGAACCTTCATCATCTCAGCCATGTTATAGGCCTTCTTAACGATCATGCGCACCAGATCCTGCGGAGATGTAACAATGACCACACCCTCCACCGGAAGAGACTGGAACGCAGTCAACGGCACATCGCCGGTTCCCGGAGGCATATCAACGAACAGATAGTCCAGTTCTCCCCAAATAACATCTGTCCAGAACTGTTTTACCATATTCGCCAAAATCGGCCCTCTCCAGATCACAGGTGTTTCTTCGGTAGGAAGCAGAAGATTCACAGACATAACTTTAATTCCGTTTTGGGTTTCCATAGGATAAATACCATTGTCATCTGCCTGCGCAGCTCCCTTCAGTCCATACATCTTCGGAATGGAAGGTCCTGTGATATCCGCATCCATAATGCCCGTCTTATATCCCTTAGCCGCCATTCGGTTTGCCAGAGATGCGGTCACAAAGGATTTTCCAACGCCGCCCTTGCCGCTGATGATCCCAATCACATGCTTCACTTCCGAAAATACATTCTGTTCCTCCTGAAGGCTCTGCGGATTATTCTTTTTTTCACAGCCCTCACAGCTTGATTTGTTGCAGGTTGTACTGCTGCATTCTTTTGCCATTGTCGTGTCTCCTTATAACTCATTTATTTTTCGGATAAATCATCCGTCTCTTACTTCATAAAACGGTCAATTGCTTTTTCCAGTTCCTTCAGTGCCTCCTGATCCCCGTGCTCCACTGCATCCACAATACAATGCTCAATATGATCCTGCAGAATAATCTTGCCCGTATTATTAATGGCGGATTTTACTGCAGAAAGCTGAATCAGGACTTCACTGCAGTCCCGCCCGCTCTCTACCATGCGCTTAATGGATTCCAGGTGTCCGATAGCCCTGGAAAGCCGGTTCAGGACAGACTTCGTATGGGTATGGCTGTGCTTATGTCCATACTCTCCATGGGAATGCTCAAGCACAGTTCCATCTTCCAGGACGTGCACATGTGTCTCTTTTGTTTCACTCATATTTTCTCCCTTTCCCGGCAGAAGAGATTTCTTTCTTTATGCCGTACACTGCATAAGCTTGATTATAGCACACTTCCTAAATCTCTGTAAAGGAGCAGCGCTGCTTTATCTGGGAAGTCACAATATCGAAGATCACGGTTCCGTCCCCGAGCACTGTTTTTTCATATGTGACATCCTTTCCCTGAAATTTCGCTTTCACATATACTTCCGGATCAGCAATTTCAACCTCTTCTACAAAAACATCCCTCATCTGGTTTCTGGGACATTTATTAAAGATTTCCCAAATCACTTCATATTCTTTCATTTGCCGTGTCCTTTCCTCATGGCTTAATCACTTTAGAGGCCTTCTGCAAGGTTTCCACAATATCATACATATTCGTCACCTCTCCTACTTTCAGCTTGTCGGAAAGACCATAATAATTCAGACAGGTACCGCAGGTTTTGATCGCAACCCCCCGGGCTCCCAGGCTTTTAAGATCCTCCAGAGAATCCGAGCCCTCTGTCGTCAATTCTGCACCTCCGTTATAAAACAGCATCGTATCCGGCAGCTCCTCCATCTGCGTCACTGCATAGAGAAAGCCCTTCATTAAAACCTTTCCGAGTTCATCGTTCCCCCGCCCCATAGCATTGGCATCCACAGCAATGACAGTATTTCCACGTCTGTCCGGAATACAGGACACTTCCGGGATATTTTGCTTTTCTGTCTCTTGTGACATATTCTGTCCCTTCTCCTCTGCCCTGGAAATGATGACCACCTCAAAGGAATTTTCCTCCAGCTTCCTGGAAGACACCTCCTTCTGCTCATAATTCGCCATTTTGGTCAAATTCTGAACAGCAATTTCATTATCCACCAAAACGGTGATCACGCCTTCCCCATTTAATCCGCTCAGTGCCTTTTTTGCTCTTACTACAGGAATGGGGCACTGCTCTCCTCTCGCATCCACTACAATGTTATTTTCCATTTGTTATCCTCCCATTTCGATATGTTTTTATGTCTTTATAAAAAAATATTATACCATATTTTTGTCAAAAATAATTGCACTTCCGAAAAGAATGTCGTATCATAGATATAATTTCATAAAACGTTAATAAGTCAAAGGAGAGAAGTCATGCAGCTTTTAAAGAACCGCATCTTTAAGGATGGAATTGTTAAGCCGGGAAACATTTTAAAAGTAGACAGTTTTTTAAATCATCAGATGGACATTGCTCTCATCAATGAAATCGGGAAGGAATTCAAAGCCCGTTTTTCCGACTGCCCTGTCACAAAAATTCTGACCATTGAAGCCTCCGGTATTGGTATTGCCTGTATTACAGCTCAGTATTTCCATGTACCTGTCATTTTTGCAAAAAAAGCACAAAGCTTAAATCTGGACGGAGAAATGTACACCACCAAAGTAGAATCCTTCACCCACAAAAAAGTTTATGACGTCATCTTATCCAAAAAATTCCTTGAACCGGAAGACCACGTGCTTCTGATTGACGATTTCCTCGCCAACGGCTGCGCACTTCTCGGTCTCATTGATATTGTTAAGAAATCCGGGGCAGCCCTGGAAGGCGCCGGCATTGTCATTGAAAAGGGCTTCCAAAACGGAGGAAAGCAAATCCGTAATATGGGTATCCGTCTGGAATCTTTGGCCATCATTGACTCCATGTCTGATTCCTCCTTAACCTTCCGGGAATAAATTACCAACTCCTCTACATACGCACAAGCACAGATGTACAAACACAGGGACCGCTTACGCAGTCCCTGTTCCTTCATAATTTTCTGGTATCCTTCTTCGGAGCAGGCGTTACCGTCTCTTCTGCTTCCTCCTCCGGAGCAGGCGTTACCGTCTCTTCTGCTTCCTCCTCCGGAGCAGGCGTTCCCGCGGTCTCTTCCGCTCCGCCAGCAGGCATTGGTGTACCGCTCGGCAAAGCCTCCGGCTGCACCTCTTCTGCCTCATAATAGCCGTTATCGATCAGCAGCTCATAATTGTCTTTATCGATCAGATGAGGCTCGCATGCATACGTTCCGATAATCTTTTTGCCATTGTCATACTGTTCATAATCATTGACCTCCGGTGACTCACCTTTCAGATATGTATCCACTAACTTCACACATTCCTCTGCAAGAACAGCCCGCTCCATAAAAAGGCTGCAGGCAATTCTGCCCTCTGCAATATCCTTCACGGCTTCTGCCTCACAGCCAACACCGGCAATCAGCGGCCATTCTTCACTTCCCGGCCGAATACCCGCCTCTTCAAGTGCCTCCTGCACACTGCACGCCGCTTCATCAAACCCGGTACATACAATATCAGGAGCTTCATCCTGATAGAACTCCTCCAAAATTCCCGTCAGTCTGGTTTTAGCCCTATTGCTGCTATAGCGCAGTATCCCTGCGTCGTCGAAACTCACCTGCCCGGACCGACACACCAGAGTCCCATCATCCAAGTACGGCTGAAGCACTTCCATGACTCCATTATAGAAAAACAGGGCAGCCGCATCATCCGTGGAACCCATGAAGAATTCAATGGTACAGGTCTGCTTTTCCTCCTGTGCCTTTTTGATATCTTTTCTGTTTACGATCTCCTCTGCAATCATCTGACCAGCCTTACGCATGTCAAAGGTGGTGTAATAATTTACCGCATCTGTATCCATAATCAGTTTTTCATAGGAAAATACAGGAATTCCGCTCTCCTTCACCTGCGACAAAATATCGGCAAGCCCATAGGGAGTTACAGGAGCTATAATCAATGCCTCTGCCGCTTCCTCCTCTAACATTTCCTGAATCTGAGAGACTTGTCTGGATATGTCTCCATCTGCATATTCGACTGCTGCTTCATATCCCTCTGACTCCAATTCTTCCTGCAGGGCTGCTCCATCCGTTTCCCACTGCTGCGAATCCTCATCCGGCAGCAAAACAGCTACCTTTTTTGCCGGCTCAGAATCCTCATCCTCTTCAGCTTCCTCAGAATTGTCCGCTTCCCCTTCAGCTTCGGAATCAGCTTCTTTCTCCGGGGCCGTTTCCTTCGTCTCTTCCTCCGGGGCCTCTTTATCCTCTTCTTTCTCCTTTTCTTCCTTCTCTTCCTTCTCTTCCTTCTCTATCTTCTCTTCCTTCTCTATCTTCTCTTCCTTCTCTATCTTCTCTTCTTCGCCGCTGCCCTCCATTTCTGTCTGGGCACTCTCATTGGCTGCTTCCATAGCTTCATTTTTTCCGCATCCGGCAATGGATGCAGCAAACATTGTCATCCCCAATAGAATACCTGCGGTTCTTTTCTTCATGATCCAATCCTTTCTGTCTAAATGCCTTTGTATTCCTTTGCAAGAATTTTAAGATAATCGCGATAGGACGCCGCCAGCCTTTTCGGCTTCAATATATGTACCTCTTTCCCCATTGCTGTCAGCCACCCAAAAAACTGCGGACCGCTCATCTGCGGAGCTGTCACTGTAAAATATCCAAGGGCTTTTTCTTTATACTCCGCGTACTCACCAAAATACGCCTTAATTTCCTGTTTTTTCTTATTGTCACACAAGAGCTTCATCTGTTTCTTTTCACCTGCCGCCCCAGGTTTTACCCAAACGTGCCGCGGCTCTTTCGGGATATCTGCCTGTTTCGGCGTTTCCTCAGCTTTCTGCTCTTCTGCCTTCTGTTCTTCTGCTTTCTTTAATATGTTTTCCTTCTCCGGCGCAGTCTGTCCTGCAAGATAATAACCGCCCGGCCTTCCTCTTTTGTATTTTACATCCATTCCGAAATCCCGAAGTGCTTCTATATCATCATAGATACTTTTTCTTTCCGCACGGATTCCATATTCCATAAGTTTTGTAAGAATCTCCTGCATTGTCACCACGCGGTTCTCCCCAGTTTCGCGCAGCATTTGCTCCAAAAATAAAATCTTTCCCTTCTGATTATGCGATTTTGCCATATTTTACCCCTTATTTCTCTTAACCCACATTACTGTTCCCCAAATAGCAGGACTGGAGGAACGGTTCTCCTGTTTCCCCGTCATTGAAGGATAAACTGAAAAAGAAAGGTGTCAAAAGCTGATACGCTTTCGGCACCTTAACAACCGGCTCCTATTCTGCCGGTACGAATACATCCTTACCCATTCCGCAGATCGGGCAAACCCAATCCTCCGGAAGATCCTCGAATGCAGTTCCCGGTTCGATGCCGCTGTCCGGATCTCCCACCTCCGGGTCATATTCATATCCGCATGGCTCGCATACATACTTCTGCATAATATATTCTCCTTTCATCAATTTACCATATTATTATCAAAATTATACCGTAATTATACAATCTGACCTCTTTGAATGCAAGTACTATTTCAGGAATCTGTGACAGATATAAGCGTTTGCTTCTTTCTCCTGGCCGTCATCCAATGGAGACAATTCCGCATCATCACCGTACTTTTTCTTTAATGCCCGGGAAATCAGCCAGTCTGCCAACTGGGGATTCTTTGGAAGCAGGGGACCATGAAGATAAGTCCCGATCACATTTTTATAAACAACGCCCTCATACCCCGATTTTCCATCATTTCCGGAACCATAAAGAACCTCTCCCAAAGGCTGATTTGCATTGATGCAGGTACGGCCGCCGTGATTCTCAAATCCCACGATGGGCATATCGAACAGCTCGCTCTTAAGGACGATATTGCTGATCAGACGGCCTTCCTCCTGCTCAGTATACATATCCACCAGTTCCAGACCTGTTATGGTACCCTGGTCTGTTTTATAATAATTGCCAAGCAACTGATAGCCCCCGCAGATTGCGATCACAACTCCATAGTCCTCCACGTATGCCTTAAAATCCTTCTGAATCTCCTTGAGCTTTTCACATACCAGCCTCTGCTCTCTGTCCGAACCACCGCCCAGCAGTACAATATCCAGACCGGCAAAATCAATCTTGTCATTCAGTTCAAAGACAATTGTCTCTGCATCGATTCCGCGCCACTGGCAACGCTTCATCAGGCACTGGATATTTCCTCTGTCACCGTAGAGGTTCAGAAGATCCGGATATAAATGCCCTATCGTAATTTTCATTTCTGTTCCCCCTCCAGCTTCTTCAGTATATTTCTGGTGCTGAACAATGCCGTATAATTCACCAGAACATAAAGATTGCCCACACCGTCCGCAATCCGTTCCCGAATCGCCTTTTCTACGTCAGCCTCCAGCATAGATGGAATATCTACGTATTTCAGACGCAGGCGCATGTCCTGACAGCGGATACCGCTGACTGTAATGGAACGGATGCTTTCCTCCCGAAACCGGTCAAAATCCACATCCCAGAGCCAGGAAATATCAATTCCATCCTGCGCATTGTCATTGATTGCAATGACAATGTCCTTCGGTGCCGAATCCTGCATGACAGCAGAAATATTCTGGTTAAACCCTGCCGGATTCTTCGCAAGATTCAGAATAATTCCGGTTCCCCGGATACGGAACTGCTCCATTCTTCCATTTTCCGGATTGAACTTTTTCAGCATATCATTGAAATGCGCTGCTTCGAATCCCGCTGTACGAACGCCTGCATATGCGGCCAAAATATTATATACATTATAAAAGCCCTTGTAGTTTGCTGCAATCAACTGATTTTCCACCCGGAAGGAAAGCTGATCCCCGACCCTGACATCATCTGCGTCAAAGGTAAGCTTCGGGCGGGCAAAACCACATTTGGGACATTTATAATCTCCAAGCTGACTGTAATGGTAAAAACTATAGGAAAGCCGTTCCCCGCATTTCTTACAGAATCTGCCCTCCCGAATCTCGTTTGTTTCGTTTTTCATTACAGGATGGCTGATCCCATAAGCAACGTACGGGTTTTTGCTGTCCATAGCCAAAAATGCCGACAGAGCATCATCACCATTTACAATGACCATCATTTGCGGCTGCGTCCGAATCATCTCTTCCAGTATGTTCATTGTAAGATCAATTTCTCCATACCGGTCCAACTGATCTCTGAACAGATTCGTCAGCACCATATAATCCGGATGGATCGCCGGAAAAATATATCTGGTAGATGCCTCATCTGCCTCAATACAGGCATAGTCTGCATTCAGATGTCCGTTCAGCTTTGCCCCCAGTACAAAAGCTGCCACAACCCCGTTCAGCATATTAGACCCCGTATGATTACAGATCACGGTTTTCCCCTCTGCCTCCAAGGCTGCACACAGCATATTATTTGTGGTTGTCTTCCCGTTGGTCCCACATACAACAAAAATCTTTTCTCTTACCTCTCCTGCCAATTCCTTCAGAACAGGCGGATATATCTTCAACGCAATCCTTCCTGCCCAGGTAACACCCTGGCGTCCCATTTTCTTACAGGCATAACCGGCAAATTTTGCCGCCCAGATTGCCGCCACTCTTCTTATATTCATATTCTCCTATCCTTTGTAACATTCTGTTTTACAGTTGCATCTTGTTTCAGATATTTACGCTGATATCATATTACTTATTATTTGGTACACCTGCCGCGCCAACAGCGGTATACCTGATAAGGTATAGTATATCCTTTTCTACGGAAATGTACAGCAATATCCTGATTTTTCATTTTGCTTTCAACTCCTCCTCCAGAATCACATCCGTACAGATACCCGTTACTCCGGACTTCAGATACTGCCTTGCCTCATCCACATCATTTACTGTGTAAACGTATACCAGAATCTGCTTTTCATCAAAAATTCTCTGAATTTCCTCTGTCCAGTATTGTTCATAAACAGTCACCGCAGAAATTTCCTTTTCCTGACAAAAACCGGCAATTCGCTCTGCTTCCTCCAAAGAATATTCCTGCCACAACGAATAAAGATAGGCAGGAAAATGATGCACGAGCGCGATTCCCGGATACATTGCCTCATTGTAAATTTCCGGGATCAACTGCCCCAGCACAGACTCTGCGTCCGCCTCTTTCGCAATTTCTCTGTATTCACCATAATCCTCAATGGTTTTCTGATAATTCCGGACAGAGTACTGCTTGGAATCCACAAGTACAAAAGCATCCGGATATTCCTTCAAAAGAAGGAACAGATCCTTCAGCGACATCGGCGTATAACGGCCATACAAAGGAGCTGAAAGAAACTCCTCTTCCGTCAGAATTTTTTTGCCCTCCTCATTCCATTGTCCCATAGAATCGTTCCAATTATGGCGGCACACCCATATTCCATCTGCAGTCCGCGTCAAATCCACCTCAAAAAGCCGGCACCCTTTCGCATAATAGCTGAGAAAGCTCTCTTTGCAGTTCAGATAAGTTTTCTCCTCCAAACCTCCAAGCGCATGGATAAGCGTACGATAATTCTCCCAGGCAAACTCCGGTGTTGTATCTGTCCCGGGCAATACAGTGTCTGATGTCGGCAAAGCTTCATCCGGAGCCGCATCCCTGCCAATCAATACGAAGCATAGAAACAGAATCTCCAGAAAAAGCAATATCCAGCGGGCAAAACAGCCAAACCTGCCTGTATGCATCTCCCGGTTTCCGGTCTTCATGCTTTTTGTCCCTGCATAAAACGCTCGATCTCTTCTACGGTCTTCGGAATTCCCGCAGTCAGAACCTCGCAGCCCTCCTCTGTAATCAGTATGGTATCCTCAATCCGGATACCGATACCCAATTCTTCAAAATAAAGCCCAGGCTCCAACGTAAACATCATATCCGGCCTAAGAGGTGCCTGGTCGTTTCCCACATCGTGGGTATAAAGACCAATATAGTGACCGGAACTGTGGAAATAATATTTCATAATTTCCTCCGGCTTCTCGATCATTCCAAGCTTCATTAACTCCTTCGCCATTACAGCCTTGCTGATTTCCTGGAGCTCGTTTTTGGGCTGCCCCGGCCTGGTTCTTGCAATCGCTGCGTCCAATCCCTTCAGTACGACATTGTAAAGCTGCTTCTGCTGTTCTGTAAACCTTCCCCCGACCGGGAACGTGCGGCTCACATCCGAAGCATACATCCCCCACTCAGCACCCAGGTCAAAGAGAATCATATCTCCCTCCCGCATCACCCTGTCATTTGCCACATAATGGAGAACACAGGCATTTTTGCCGGATGCTGCAATTGTCGGAAAGGCATGTCTCGCATGTCTGGATTTCAGCGTATAGTCAAAATGCGCCTCTATTTCATATTCATGTATACCCGGCTTCAGATGAGAAAGCATATTCCGCACCCCTGCCTCCGTAATCTCACAGGCCTTTCTATGCAATGCTATTTCTTCCTTCGTCTTCACCTGCCGCATAAGTGCCAAATCCTGAAACGTATTGTGCGTCTGCAGATACGGATAGCAATCCAATACCTTTTTTGCAAAACGCTGGGCCGGATTCTGCGTAAATCCCTCTTCCCAGTTTGCAATGTCCAAATACAGATGCTGTATGGAATTCCTCCTTCCGAAAAAAGGCAGCTTCTCCTCAAACCGTTCCAGATACTCTACCTGTTCTATTCCAGTTTCCTCCCTGACCGTTTCCTTATCATAAGAAATTCCCTGCCAGCGGGCCTTCATTTCATCCGGATGATCGATAAACAAGATTTCCCTGTAAACTCCCTGCGTCTTTGATGTCATAAAAACAGCCTTCGGCTGATCAAATCCCGTAAGATAATAGAAATTTGCATAAGGAGTAAAGGGAAACATCTGATCTCCCCGGTCCTCCTTCTCCTGTCCGGAAAAAACAAATCCTACGGAATTGTCTTCTAAAAGTTCCCTGTATAACTTACGCCTGGAAGCGTGAAATTCTTTACTGACCATGCTATATCCCTTCCTGAATCATATTCTAAAACTATTCATTAAGATTTTACGCTAATTTCCGCAATTTATCAACCATAGTAATAAAAAAGAATGAGGCTGTCGCACTAAATGATGGAATAAATCATTAGTGCGGCAGCACCTTTTTTGAACAGAGTAAGAGCCAGGTCTATGAAAGGCCTGGCTCTTTGATCCGGGCAGATGATCCGGTCCGTCATCCTCTTTTTTGGAGATAATCTTTATATTTCCTCTGTACATCCTTGGAATAAGAACGTGATATCGGAACCATCCCTTCCGTAATGGTAAAACTGTCTGTTTTCATGCTCACAATATAATCCATATTTACAAAGAAACTCTGATGGCATCTCAGCAGGCTGCTGTTCTGCAACTGCCCTTCAAATTCATCCAGCTTCCCTCTGCAATGTGCACTGCTGCCATCCGCCATATGAAAATTCACTGTATGGAGACTGCTGGATATATACACAATCTGACTGGTCCTCAGCGTATGTAACTGCGAACGATAACGGAAATTAAGCACCCGTTCTTCCTTCTCACTCTGCCGCTCCAGCAAAGGCTTCAGTACCCTGTCCAGTTCCTTGCACTTCACGGGCTTCAAAAGATATTGAAATGCAAATACATCAAATGCCTCTCTATAATATGCATCACTCCCGCTGACAAAAATAATCGGCATGAACAATTCCCTTTTGCGAATCTCTTCAGCAACAGATATGCCGCTCATCCCCGCCATCTGAATGGCAAGAAAAATTACATGATAGGTTCTTTTATCCTTCTCTAAAACATTTAACAGTGCTTCCCCTCCATGAAAAATTGTACTTTCTGCGTCCGGCATGACCTGTTTTAAATGCTGGCCCAACAATACCGCATCCTCATGAACATCATCGCAAATTGCAACCACCATTTTCTTCATTCCTTACATACTCTCCCTTTGCATGATGCTACTATTATATCATATTTCTGAATTCCATTTCACCCCCCCCCGCATTTTCTGGAGGTATTCTGTCTAAATATGTCGTTTCTCTTTTCTGAGAGGACTGTCATACAAAAAAGAGGACCTACATTTCTGTAAATCCTCTTCCTCATCATGGATTATACTAATTCGATCAATACTTCCATAGCCGCATCGCCCTTACGCGGTCCGATCTTTACGATTCTGGTATAACCGCCGTTGCGGCCAACATATTTCGGAGCAATTTCTTCGAACATTTTCTTTACCATATCTATGTCTTTGGTGTTTTTCTTTCTGCCGGCGCCCTTTGCAGGAACCTCTTTTACAGGGTAGAAAACTTTTGCCATCTGACGACGTGCATGAAGTCTGGAGGGAGCGTCCTTGGTAATCTCCTTCTGAACTTCATCGTATACGGTTTTCTTCTTTCCATCTACGACTTCTTTTACTCTCCTGCCTTCCGCATCCTTACGGGCAACCTTTGCAGTTACAGTAACTGTCTCAAAGTTGTCTTTTTCACGTACAGCCATAGCAATCATACCTTCTGCAATCTTGCGGATCTCTTTTGCTTTCGCTTCAGTAGTAACAATTTTTCCATGATACAGAAGATTTGTTACCTGGTTTCTTAACAGAGCTTTTCTCTGATCAGCAGTTCTGCTTAATTTTCTATATTTTGCCATTTTATTTTCCTCCATCTGTGGGACAACAGGGCACGCTTGTTCGGTCTTACTGTCCTGCTGCTTTGGCATCCCCACTCATAATCTGTAGTTATCCGACATTCTCTGTCGGATTGTAACGAATCGCCTCCGGCGCTGCTCTTACTCTTCTGAAGGCTGTAACTGCAGGCCCAGCTCTTTCAGCTTGGCAAGAACCTCTTCCAATGACTTGCGGCCCAGGTTACGAACCTTCATCATATCATCAGAAGTCTTATTACACAATTCTTCCACCGTATTAATGCCGGCTCTCTTCAAGCAGTTGTAGGAACGAACAGACAACTCAAGCTCGTCAATGCTCATCTCCAGAACTTTTTCTTTTTCATTGTCTTCCTTCTCAATCATAACCTCTGCGGTTTTTGCATTTTCGGAAAGATCAATGAAAAGGCTCAAATGCTCGCTTAATACTTTTGCTGCAAGACTGACTGCCTCATCCGGATCCAATGTTCCATTGGTATAAACATCCAGTGTCAGCTTATCAAAATCAGTCACCTGACCAACACGTGTATTTTCTACAATCATGTTGACTCTGTCTACCGGAGTATAAATTGCATCCACTGCAATCACACCAATCGGCATGTCCTCGGATTTACCTTTGTCAGCACTCACATAACCGCGGCCTTTGGTAATCGTCAGCTCCATAGCAAGCCTGCAGTCCTTGCCGCCGTTCAAAGTAGCAATTACCTGCTCCGGATTCATGATTTCAATATCCTGGTCTGCCTGGATATCAGCGGCCGTCACAACACCCTTGCCTTCACATTCAATATATGCTGTTTTGGGCTCATTGTCGCTGCTGTTATTCTTGATTGCAAGACTTTTCAGATTCATGATGATCTCTGTTACGTCTTCCTTCACTCCCGGAATGGAACTGAATTCATGAAGTACACCATCAATCTTCACCTGACTAACTGCTGCTCCCGGCAGGGAGGACAACATAATTCTTCTCAAAGAATTGCCAAGTGTGGTACCATAGCCTCTTTCCAGAGGTTCTACTACGAATCTTCCAAATTTTTTATCTTCGGATATCTCGGTAATTTCGATTTTTGGTTTATTAAAATCAAACACTATACGGTTTCCCTCCTTCTGGGTTCATCAACGTTTGAGGGTATATATCCGAAATATACAGATGTTTACGAAGCTACATGCCGCGCCCACCTGTATTTCGGTATCGCATAAACGGCTTTATACCGCACGGTTATGCTTTATTTAGAATACAACTCGACGATTAACATCTCGTTTACAGGAACGTCAATTACTTCTCTGCTCGGGAGTTCTTTTACAGTTCCGCTCAAAGCTTCCTGATTTACATCAAGCCATTCCGGAACAAGTCTTCCTCCGGTTACTTCCAGGATGCCTTTGTATCTGTCAGAACCTTTACATTTTTCTTTAATCTCAACAGTATCGCCGGCCTTTACCAGATAAGACGGAATGTTTACGCACTTTCCATTTACCAGTACATGCTTGTGGTCAACAATCTGACGGGCTTCTTTTCTTGTTCTTGCAAAGCCCATACGGAAAATTACGTTGTCAAGTCTGCTTTCCAGCATGATCATCAGGTTTTCACCAGTCTGGCCAGGCATTCTGTCAGCTTTTTTGTAGTAGTTACGGAAAGGTTTTTCCAGTACTCCGTAGATAAATTTTGCTTTCTGTTTTTCTCTTAACTGTAAACCGTACTCAGATACTTTTCTGTTTGCACGTTTTAACTGTCTAGTGGATTTTTTATCAATTCCTAAATAAATTGGATCCAGGCCAAGGGATCTGCATCTTTTCAGAACAGGCACTCTATTTATTGCCATCTCATGCTACCTCCTAAATTAGACTCTTCTGCGTTTTGGTGGACGACAACCGTTATGCGGAACCGGTGTTACGTCACGGATACTGGTTACTTCAAGACCGCATGCCTGAAGGGCACGGATTGCAGCCTCACGTCCGGAGCCTGGTCCTTTTACCATAACGTCAACAGTTTTTAATCCATGTACTAAAGCAGCCTTTGTTGCAGTTTCCGCTGCCATCTGCGCTGCATAAGGAGTAGATTTCCTTGAACCTCTAAAGCCCAGACCACCGGCACTTGCCCAGGAAAGAGCATTTCCTTCGTTATCAGTCAGAGTAACAATTGTATTGTTAAAGGAGGACTGAATGTGTGCCTGTCCGCGTTCAACGTTTTTCTTGACACGACGTTTTGTCGTCACTTTTTTAGTTGTTTTTGCCATTTTAAAACTAACCTACACTTTCCTCTTTATATATTGGTTATAATTTCGTTACTTTATCCTATTTGAAATCATCAGGTTACTTATTTCTTCTTATTTGCTACGGTTCTCTTCGGACCCTTACGTGTTCTTGCATTGGTCTTTGTCTTCTGACCACGAACAGGAAGTCCTTTACGATGACGGATACCTCTGTAGCATCCAATTTCCTGCAGTCTCTTAATGTTCAGAGCGATTTCACGGCGAAGGTCACCTTCTACCATCATTGTTTCATCAATTACAGCGCTGATTCTCTTAACCTCATCATCTGTCAGATCTCTGACACGTGTGTCAGGATTTACATTTGCCTGAGCAAGAATCTTATTTGCGCTTGGTCTGCCAATTCCATAGATATAGGTAAGACCGATTTCAATACGTTTTTCTCTTGGTAAATCTACACCAGCTATACGAGCCATGTACTGTTTCCTCCATTTTCTTTTTGAAAGTTCAACGCTTGTACATCACTTGCACATAAGCGCAAGGTGAAATGGGATGCATCTACGCTGCCTTCAGTTTTCAGTTCCTAATTGAGGTGCCTCGGTAAAACACCCAGCCGCTTTTGGCGAAAAACGGCCTTTCCGAAATAATTGCGGCCTTTCGGCCGGCGTTGCCTCTCGGTATTAGGCAATACATGCTTAATTTTTTGTAAAAATTATAAAAAACAGTCTAAAACAACCCTGCCGGGTGTTTCATACTGCAGCCGCACGTTTCCACAAACAATCCGGTAGTTATCCCTGACGCTGTTTGTGTTTTGGATTTTCACAGATTACTCTGATAGATCCTTTTCTTTTGATGATCTTGCATTTTTCGCAGATCGGCTTTACAGATGATCTTACTTTCACTGGAAATCCTCCTTCCGTAATTAAAACATGAAATCTGCAGTTCTGGACGCACTTATATCAGGAATAAGCGCGTTCGCATTATAGTTTAGCACCCCGTTTTAAGAAATGCAAGTATTTTTTAGAAAAATAATGAAATAAATAACAGAGGAGCCATAGTTTCGGCCCCTCCGTACACCCATCGGGCTAAAAGCTGAAGCTGTCCGGCTCCGGTAATATCAGGATTCCCCTTCAAAGATTTTGGCGATTGGAGAATCTTCGGATAAAATAACCGTTTTGTTGCCGCCCTTCATGGAATTCTTAAGCGCGTCCAGGCTGCGGACAAACGAATAAAATTCACTGCGTTCCTCCTGCTCATATGCCTGGGAGAGAATCTTCATATATTCCTGTTCGCCTTCAGCCTTCAGAATTTCTGCCTGCTTCTCGGCTTCGGAAATCTGAATGACAATTTCCTTATCCGTCGTATTGCGGATGACCTTCGCTTCAGAGCTTCCCTCTGCCGTATAGGTTGCCGCTATATTGTCCCGTTCCGAGATCATACGCTCATAAACAGCTTCTTTGTTATCATCAGGCAGATCGAGCTGTTTTGTTTCAAACAAAAGAATGGAAATACCGTATTGCTTCATATTGTTATTCACTGCAGACATCACCATTTGGGAAAGCTCTCCATCCCGGCTTGTAATCACTTCGTCCTGAGACATACTGCTGATTGCGTTCTTGGTGGCATTGTAGATTGCCGTATTGATTCTGCTTTCTCCGCTCTCAATAGAAGAGTTCAGAGTCTGGGCAAATTTCAACGGGTCTTCAATTTTCCACAATACATAGCTGTCACTGATCATTGTCTTTTTATCCCGGGTTATCACATCAGACGGAGACAGATCATACAAAAGAGTCTGCTTCGGCAGAGTGGCCGCGCTTTCCAAAAACGGAACCTTCAGGCTGATGCCCGGTGCGCTGATCACACGTTTCACCTTTCCGAACTGACGGATCAGTTTGTATTCATTTTCTGCTGTCACTGTGACAGATGCCGCACCGGCTGCCAGCACAAGAACACCTATTAATATAGTAAGAACACTTTTCTTTTTCATGACTGTCCCTCCTCTTCTGCTGTACTCTGAGATTCCTGCGTACCCTCAGAGCCCTGAGACGTATCCGCAGTGTCCTCTTCCTCATTGACAAAAGACTCCAGAGGCAGTACTTTCTGAGTGCCGCTTCCGTTATCTACAATAATCTTAAGTCCGGGAAGTACATCCTCCATGGCCTCATAGAACATCCGCTGCTTTGTGACCGTCGGATTTTTGCTGTATTCCTCATACATCGCATTGAATCTTGCGACCTCAGCCTCCGCCTGATTGATACGAACCTGCTTTTCTGCTTCCGCATCCTGAATGATCTGGTCTGCTTTTGCCTCTGCCTCCGGCAGCTTTTCGTTACGGTATTTATTCGCATTATTCAAGGCTGTTTCTTTGCCCTGCTTCGCTGTTTCCACGGCTTTGAAGGCTCTCATAACCTCCTGTGTCGGCGGCTCGGAATCCTGAATCGTAATATTCACAAGCTGAATCCCCACATCCTGCTTTTCCATTTTTTCCATAATCATCTCTTTGATCTTTCCCTGAATCTCGCTTTTTCCGGTGGTCAAAACATCATCCACCTTATAGCTTGCGATCACAGTTCGAATACAGCTCTGGGAAACGCTCTTCAGTATCTCCTCCGGCTGCTGGGAAGTATAGAGATATTTCACAGGGTCGGCAATCCTGTATTCTACAAAGAAATCCACATCAATAAAGTTATAATCCGAGGTGATCATAACTCCCTCATGGGTCACCGTCTCATTGGATTCTATATCATATCCTATCGGAAAGCCCTGGATGGTGGTATTTACCTTATACACCTTTTGAACCAGCGGAACCTTAAAATGGAGCCCTGTTTCCGGTACTGCTTTCGGTACACCAAAGGTGGACAGCACGGCCTGCTCCTGCTCCTGAATCTGATAGGTACAGTCAAGAGCAAAGGTTCCGGCAATCACCAGACCTGCTGCAGCCAAAACAATACGTTTTGCATGTTTTCCGGCTTTTGGTACTTTTTTAAATGGGCGTTTTTTCATATTTTTTACATTATCATATTCTGCCATTCATTTTCCTCCTTCGTTTTGAACAACCTCATTCCCATGGATAATGAAGTATTCCTTTACCTGAAAATGTTTCCAAAGAAAAGAAAAAGACTTTCATCTCAGACAAATATAGTTGTCTGGAAACAAAAGTCTTGCTGATCACTTCATATCGCGGATACCTTTCCTCAAAGTATCGTACTGACGCCGATATATACCATTCCTCCAAAAACACATTCCCGGTCTTTCAATGAATGGCCGCTACTCCCTTTTCTTTGACAAATATTTTACCAGAATATCCCCTGAATTGCAAGTATTTTCTGTATTTATCCTCTAAATATTTCTGCTGAATTTTTCTGAGTTCCCCTCTGAATATCTGCCGGAAGGGAACTGCAGAAAATGTGCTGATACTTTTTATTTTTTGATAAATGTACCCTCCTTAATCTGCTCTACATATTCCATGTATTTTTCCTGGATTTCCTTGGAAACAATTGCATCACTGAATGTTCCTACGCTCAAACATCCGTCTTCCAGATTTCCATAGATCGTTTTATTTCCGTATTCGCCTGCTTCTACAGCCTCCATACATTCCTTTACGAGCGCTGCGTTGTCAGTTACTACAGAACACATGATAATTGTATCATCAGCAGAGCCTAAATCCCCGGGCTGTCCGATGGAATATTTGTTTTCACAGTCAGCCAGGGCTTCTCTTGCACCTGTATCTACGGCACTTGCATCACCAAACATTATATCTACATCATAAGTAGAAACCATGGATGCCGCAATTTCTTTTCCTTTTGCTGCGTCATCATAGGAGCCTGCATACGCAGAGCTCACATTGATGTCCGAATTTACTGCTTTTGCTGCTGCCTCATAGCTGTCCAGCTTCGTTTTCGTAGTATCGATTTCCATTCCACCGATAAAGCCGACATTTTGGGTTTCTGACATCAGTCCTGCCAGGGCTCCTGCCAGATATCCGATCTGCTCTGCATCCGGCATTACGGAAATGACATTGTCGGTTTCTACTGCACCGTTCAGAAGACAGAAATACGTATCCGGATATTCTTCAGATACCTGCACGACTGCATCTGTGTATTCATTTCCCGGTGCAAAAATCAGATCGTACTCCAAATCTGCATAATCCATCATAACTGTTGCAAATTCTGAAGTCTGTACATTATCCGTATAGGCAGTCTCCCAGCCCATCTCCTTGGCAGCGTCTTCCATGGCATGATAACAGCTTGCTCCCCAGCCGCCATCAGAAATAGAGGAATCAAGAAGCATTGCAATCTTGTAATCACCCTCTGCCGCTGCACTTGTTACAGGAACTGTGATTGCCCCTGCCGCCATCGCTGCTGACAATACTACTGACCATACTCTTTTTCTCATTGTTACATCCTCCTTGTAAGTTTTTTAGATATTTTTGCACAGAAAGTAGTTTTCTGTGTTTATCTCTCTTCACGGAAATAAGGCTGTCCATTTGCCTTTGGCCCGTTTTTCCTGATTCCAAAAACTATAAGGGCAATCAAAGTACAGATATATGGAATCATCTGTAAAAGCTGATATGGAGTACCCGGACTTAAAAGCTGAAGCCTGATCTGAATGGCATCGCAGAAGCCGAATAACAGACATGCCAACAGCACGCCGCCCGGCGTCCATCTGCCGAAAATAACTGCGGAAAGTGCAATAAAGCCCCGGCCTGCTACAATTCCTTCGGAATAAGTACTTGTATAGCAAAGTGTCAGATATGCTCCGCCGGTACCTGCCAATGCGCCGCATATGATGCTTGCCAGGTATTTCTGCCGGATTACATTTACCCCCAGGGTTTCCGCTGCCTTCGGATATTCACCCACTGCCCTGAAATTCAGGCCTGCCTTCGTTTTGTTCAGGAAAACAGCAGTCAGCGGTACCAGCAGATAAGCAAAATATACCAGCACGGAGTGATTGAAAAACAGGTCTCCGACAATCGGGAGCTTACTCAGAAGAGGAATTGCAGCCGCCTTCATGGAAACGCCCTGTACCACTGTAGAAGTATCCGAAAAATACGCTCTGTAAATAAAAGAGGCAAGCGCAGGTGCAAAGATGTTAATTGCCATACCATATACGATCTGTTCCGCACAAAGAGTGACCGTGCAGAATGCATAGATCATATTTACTGCAATTCCGGCCATAGCTCCCGCCAGGATTCCGACAAACGGATTTCCGGTCATATAACCAAAGAGAAAACCGATCAATGCACCGATCGACATAATTCCATCCAATCCGATATTAACCAGTCCTGCCCGCTCAGAATATAATTCTGCCAGAGCAACCAAAAGAATCGGTGTTGCCATACGCACAGAGGATAGCAATAGCTGTACGAAAAAATTCACATTCATGATTGCATCCATCAATTTTCACCCGCCTTTCTGTTTCCGGAAAAATGAGCCTGGAAAAACCGCTTTACCTGCGGTAAGCGTACCAGTGCAGTTCCTGCAACTGCAAAAACGATTACCAGCGCCTGGATAATGTCTACTACGGAAGTAGGAATTTTCATTCCTGCCTGCAATGTACTTGCTCCTTTGCGGAGAACACCAAAGAATAGTGCAACAATGGCGCTTCCGATCGGATTAAGCTGGGCGATCATGGCGATGGCCACTCCATCAAAACCGAAACCGGCTCCGTACCCCTGCATTAACCGGAACTGCTTGCCATGGAGTTCAATGCTTCCGCCCAAACCGGCAATCGCACCTGAACAGATAAAGGACAGCAAGATAATTTTGTTTACTGCAAATCCGTTAAATCTGGCAGCCGTAGCATTCATTCCAACCGCACGCAATTTAAACCCATAAGATGTATAAAACATAAAGTAATACAGAAGCAGTGCAAGAAGAATTCCAATCACAATGCCGTAATGTACCCGGAAGCCATCTGCAAGATCCAAAAGCTGGGATTCTTTCGGAATCGCCGGCGTCTGCGGAACACTGCCGTCACGGAGAATATTGGTAAATACACACCCCATAAACAACGTTGCAATATAATTGAGCATGATACTTACGATCATTTCATTTAATCCTCTTGTAATTTTGAGAATTCCGGGAATGGCTCCCCAAAGCCCCCCTGCAAGGGTTCCGGCTATAAGGCTGAGAAGAATGGCCGGAGCTCCGGTAATGCCGAGCTGTGTACTCACAGCAATGCTGACAACAGAGCCTATAATAAACTGACCTTCTCCGCCCAGATTGAACACCCCGCATTTGTAGGCAAAGGCGGCGGCAAGTCCGGTAAACATTAACGGACTTGCAACTTCCAATGTCTGGGCAATTTTCGATGAGGTTCCCAATGCTCCCTGAAACAAAAATCCGTATGCCTCCAGAGGATTTTTTCCAAGACACAGAATAATAATTCCTCCGATAATAAAAGCTGCAAGGATGGAGAGCAAAGGTACCAGCAATTTCATGTAATCTTTGTTTTTCTTCATATGCTTATTCCTTTCCAGCCATAGCCAAAGAAATCTCTTCAATAGGAGGATTCATTCCACTGTATTCTCCCATAACCTGCCCCTCAAACATAACAATGATCCTGTCTGACAGCTTTAATATTTCATCAAAATCCGCACTAATCAGCAGTATTCCACAGCCCTCATCCCTGGCTTTTATCATGGAATCATGCACGTAACCGGTCGCTCCGATGTCCAGCCCTCTGGTAGGATGCACTGCGATCAGAAGCTCCGGCTCCGCTTCCAGCTCTCTGGCCAAAATAATCTTCTGCTGATTTCCTCCGGATAGATTCCTGACCTCCTGTTCTACAGAAGAACAGCGGATATCATTTTTCTTCTGCAGTTCCAGTGCATAATTATGTATGTCACCTTTTTTCAAAAGAAGACCTTTGCCCTTTGAAAAACGCGGTTTTTCCGTGGATTTCAGAATCAGGTTTTCTTCCACCGTCATATTTCCCACAAGCCCCATTTTATTCCTGTCTTCGGGAATATGGGCCACTTTCGCATCAATGAACGTCTTTGGAAGAAATTTTGCTACTTTTTCTGATTTCAGATACACACTGCCGCTGTCAGGTGTCAGAACTCCCGCCGCTATCCGGGCCAGTTGTGACTGTCCATTTCCATCCACACCGGCAATCCCCAGAATCTCTCCCTTTCTGACTGCAAGCGACACATGATTCAAACCATTATGCTTGTTCTCTTTGTGATAATCCACTTCTTTGAACTCCAGAATATTTTCGGGAGCAGCGTCTTTTTTTTCATATACACTTGGCGCCATTTCTCTGCCGATCATGAGATTTGCAAGCTCTGTTCCGGTTGTTTTCTCCCTTTCCAGCGTCCGCACAGCTTCCCCTGCACGAAGAATGGTAATCCTGTCGCTGATTTCCATAACTTCACGCATTTTATGCGAAATAAAAATAATGGATTTTCCTTCTTCTTTCAGCTTGTGAATGATACGGAACAGACCTTCCACTTCTATATCTGTCAGTGCCGCAGTCGGCTCGTCAAGAACCAATAGCTCCGCACCTCTGTAAAGCGCCTTCAGGATTTCTACTCTCTGCTGGGCTCCTACCGATATTTCCGTAATCTCCTTATCCGGTTCGATATCCAACCCATATTTCTTGGAAAGCTCCTCAATTTCCTTTTGTAGCTTTGTCCGGTTTATAAAAAAAGATTTGTCGTGGGTCACTCCCAGGATAATATTGTCAAATACCGTCATAGCCTCTACCAGCATAAAATGCTGATGCACCATCCCGATTCCAAGCCTCACTGCCGTTCGCGGAGAATCAATGGAAACCTTTTTTCCGCGGAGGTAAATGTCTCCCGATGTCGGCTGATACAAACCGATCAATATATTCATCAGCGTGCTTTTTCCTGCTCCATTCTCTCCAAGCAGTGTATGAACTTCTCCTTTGCGTATCTCCAGGTTTACGTTCCTGTTTGCATAAACGTTTCCAAATTGTTTGGAAATCCCTGACATTCTCAATACCTCTTCCATCACACACCTCCGTTCCTTTTCTCATTTACTGTAATCAATGTCCTTCTGACGTATCATATTATATCTGATGATGCCCGTATCAATATATTCTTCTACATAAATCAGCGGCTGGCCCTCTTCTCCGTAATTGATTTCTTTCAGGTAAAGATAGGATGCCGCATTTGCATCCAGCTTTTCACGGTAAGCGCCGAATCCCTCTATTTCATCCGGCACTGCCGTGCTGATTTCGACCTTATCCCATAGCAGCTTTTTTCCGGATTTTTCATAAATATATGGATAAACAGACTTTTCATATGCCGAAGCCTTTGCAAATGCTTCTTTATCCTGAATTAAGGATAAGCTGAAATAGTCTTTGCAGAACACACATAATTTGTTATCTGCCAGAAACGCTTTCTCAGCCTTCAACAGGATTTCATTCTCAGACAGATACAGTTTATTCCGGATTTCCCTATTCCCTTTCACTTCCTGAAAGCTTAATAATTTCATAGAGGGCTGATATCCGCTTTTTTGAATCATCTGCATGAATTCCATTACCGGATTAAACGTTACCGCAATGCTCATTGCAGCTCTGTTCACAAATGTTCCCTTTCCCTGCTTACGGAAAACAATGCCCTCCGCCGCCAGATCCGCCAGTGCCTGCCGTACCGTAATCCGGCTGACGCCCAGCATATCTGCAAGAGTTTCCTCTCTTGGAAGCTTCGTTTCCAGTTTCAGATCCATATTTCCGATATATTTCTGTATGGCCTCCTTTGCCTGAGCAGATAATGAGAGCGTATTAATTTTGTTTATCATATGCCGGTCAGTCCCAATATCCTTCATGAACCTTTACAGCGTCTTTCTCCACCTCCGGAAATGGTCCAAGCACCTCTATTTTTCTCTGACCTCTTGCAAATACTTCTCTGCAGGGCAGATCAAAGGTTGGATTCTGCTCATTGCTGCCGGTTAATTCCAGCAAACGTCTTTCTGTAATTCCATATACCACTCTGCCGATATTCGCCCAGTAAACAGCGCCGGCGCACATTGCACAGGGCTCCGCTGTTGTATATAAAGTACAATTTTTCAGGAAGTCTCTGGAATATTCATGAGACGCTCTTGCTGCCAGTGTTGCCTCCGCATGTCCTGTACAAATTTTTTCCGTAATCTCAATGTTCTGCTGCTCCATGAGGATGTTCCCGTCCTGGTCTACGAGCAGAGCACCGAATGGAGTATTACCGGACTCTCGGGATTCCCTGGAAATCTCAATCGCCCTTTTTAAATAATACGTATGCTCCTGATAACTCATGTTGGTTCCTCCTTAAATATAGGTAATAGGTATTACCTTTTCTTTTCATATTATCATATATTTTCGTAATTGTATACAATTTACCGCTCCGGATTGAAAAGAATAAAAGTCAAAAAAGGCTCCGGTTGCTCATCGCTGAGCCCGAAGCCTTTGTCTTATTTATCTCTCCAGATAATTCTGCCCTTAGACAGATCATACGGAGAAAGTTCGATTGTCACCTTATCTCCCGGAAGGATGCGGATGAAATTCATACGCAGCTTTCCACTGATATGAGCCAACACAACATGCTTATTTTCCAGTTCCACTTTAAACATTGCGTTAGGCAGTTTCTCCAATACAGTGCCTTCCACTTCAATCACATCTGCTTTTGACATTTTTAACCTCCTATGGCTTGCATTCATTACCTGATTCAGGTCATTTTGTGAGAGTCAGAATCTCTGGTTCGCCATCTGTAATCAGAATGGTATTCTCATAATGTGCGGAAAGGGATCCATCCATGGTTACCACAGTCCATTCATCATCTTCCCATGCCACGTCTGCACGGCCCAGGTTGATCATCGGCTCTATAGCCAGGGTCATACCCGGCATCAGCTTAATACCGCGGCGCTTCTGGGGAAAGTTTGGGATCTGAGGATCCTCATGAAGATGTGTACCGATTCCATGTCCTACCAAATCCCGGACAATACCATAACGGTATTTTGCAGCATATGCACCGATTGCTTTGGAAATGTCATTCAAATGATTCCCTGCTTTTGCGGCTTTTAAACCTTCAAAAAAGCACTGCTTTGTCACTTCCATAAGCTGCCGTGCCTCCGCAGAAACCTCACCCACTGCATACGTACGTGCAGCATCGGAATGGTAGCCTTTGTAAATCAGTCCGGCATCGATCTTCACAAGATCTCCCTCCTGGACAATTTTATCCTCAGATGGAATTCCATGCACTACCTCAGCATTCAGGCTGATGCAGAAAGAGCCCGGAAATCCCTGATAATTTAAAAAATTTGGTATACAGCCCAGCGAACGGATCATTTCTTCACCAATGCGATCCAGCTCTTTGGTGCTTATTCCCGGTTTAATATAGGAAGCTAGGTCATCATGTACTTTTTCAAGCAGATGTCCGGCTTCTCTCATAAGTTCTATTTCATGTTGTGACTTAATAGAAACTGACATTCCTTTATTCTCCCAAGATAGCTACGATTTCCTGGAATACTTCTTCCAGATTCCTGGTACCGTCTACTGTCTTTAATACGCCCTGACCTGTATAATAATCAATCAGCGGCTGTGTCTGAGCATGATATACTTTCAGACGTTTGCTTACAGTTTCCGGCTTATCATCATCCCGCAGAACCAGTCCTTCCCCGCAGGTATCGCAAATGCCCTCTGCCTTCGGAGCTGCATATACGATATGGTAAGTAGCACCGCATTTTACGCAGGCACGTCTTCCGGACATGCGGTTTACAATGTTTTCATCCGGCACATCCACATCAATTGCGTAATCAATTTTGCTGCCTAATTTGCTTAATGCATCCGTCAGGCATTCCGCCTGAGGAATGGTTCTTGGAAAACCATCCAACACATAACCTTTCTGTGCATCCGGCTGCTGTATTCTGTCGACAACCAGATCGCAGGTCAGTTCATCCGGTACAAGAAGTCCCTGATCCATGTAAGTTTTTGCTTTTTTGCCGAGCTCTGTGCCGTTTTTAATATTTGCACGGAAAATATCTCCTGTGGAAATGTGCGGAATTCCATATTTCCCGGCAATTTTCTTTGCCTGTGTACCTTTGCCGGCACCTGGGGCACCCAACATGACAATTCTCATAACTATACCCTCCTTTTATTTTTAACTGCTTAACTGGTGCAGACCCTTTACCGGTTATAAAAGCCAGGCGCTTATGTGCAGGCACAATGCACTTGGCTTTTATAACCGATGCACGGCTGATGTCAAGCAAATCAAGGCTGTGGCGCACTGCACCACAACCTTCATTTTTAGTTATTGAGGAACCCTTTGTAATTGCGGACAAGCATCTGTGATTCAATCTGCTTCACAGTCTCCAGTATAACACCAACGATAATGATGATGGAAGTTCCACCGAAGGAAACATTTGCCCCGAATACACCGTTAAAGAAGAACGGAATCACCGCCACAATAATCAGGCCCACCACACCTATAAATATAATATAATTTAAGATTTTGGTCAAATAGTCTGATGTAGGTTTCCCCGGACGGATACCTGGAATAAAGCCGCCCTGCTTCTTGATATTATCTGCCACTTCCAATGGATTAAATGTAATGGAGGTATAGAAATATGCAAAGAAGACACATAATACAATGTAGAGCACCAGTCCCCAGCTATACTTCAACTGTGAGGGATTGCACCAATTGTTTGAGGAAAGCCCTCTCAGGATTTCACTGCCAATGCCTGTTCCATTGCCTTTACCGGCTAACTGTGCAATTACCTGTGGAAATGACATGATAGAAGATGCAAAGATAATCGGAATAACACCTGCTGTATTGACCTTCAGCGGGATGTTGGTGGACTGCCCGCCCATCATCTTCCTTCCTACCATTTTCTTGGAATACTGCACCGGAATTCTTCTTTCTGCTCCATTGAGGATTAAGACAAAAACAATAACGACAAGAAGAATCGCAAGGATGATCGCGCCTGCAAGAAGCCCCTTTGCAATTGTTTTTCCTTTTATAAAATTCTCATAAAGCAAAGACATATCACTTGGAATCCGGGATACGATATTCACCGTCAATACAATAGAAATACCATTTCCAACACCCTTTTCCGTGATACGTTCACCGATCCACATCAGCATTGCGGAGCCGGCTGTCAGAGATACCACAACAACGACACCCTTCCAAAATGACATATCCTTGATCATGCCGCCGCGTCCGAAACCGATTGCCATAGCAACGGACTCAAAAAGCGCCAGGCCAACGGTTACATAACGGGTAATCGCAGTAATCTTCTTTCTTCCTTCCTCCCCATCTCTATGCATCTCTTCCAGAGCCGGAATCGCAATGGTTAAAAGCTGCATAATAATGGAGGAAGTAATATATGGTGTGATATTTAACGCAAATACAGACATTTTTTCAAAAGAGCCGCCGGTAAACGCATCAAAAAAATTGAATGCGTCACCGGTATTGCTTCTGAACCACTCTTTGAAAACATCACTGTCCACTCCTGGAACCGGAAGCTGGGAACCGATACGGATAATCAGAATCATCCATACCACATAGAGGAGCTTGCGTCTCATCTCTTTTACTCTAAAAACATTTTTAAGAGTTTCAAACATTAAATCACCTCTACTGTACCACCAGCAGCTTCAATTTTGGCTTTTGCAGTCTCGCTGACAGCATTCACTTTTACATTCAGTTTCTTTGTCAGCTCACCGTTTCCAAGAATTTTAACGCCGTCACCAGCTTTGGAAATTGCGCGGCTTTCCAGTAAGCTCTCAACAGTTACTTCCGCCCCGTCTTCAAAACGGTTCAGAACGTCAACATTGATAGCGATGATCTCTTTAGAGTTTCTATTTGTGAAACCTCTCTTCGGCAGACGTCTGTATAAAGGCATCTGTCCACCCTCAAATCCCGGTTTTTTGTGTCCGGAACGAGCTAACTGTCCTTTGTGTCCCTTGCCGGCTGTTTTGCCGTTTCCGGAACCATGTCCACGGCCTCTTCTGAAGTTATCGCTGTGCTTAGAACCTTCTGCTGGTCTTAAGTTTGATAAATCCATGTCTGGCACCTCCTTTTATTATTCTCTCAACCTATCGTCTTATGCTTCTTCTACTTTTACCAGGTGCTGTACCTGCTGAATCATTCCTCTGGTTGCCGCATTATCCGGCATTTCAACTGTCTTGTGCATTTTGGTCAGACCCATAGCTGCAACAGTTTTTTTGTGCTTCGGAACTGCGCCAATCGGAGATTTTACCAATGTAACTTTTAATGTGTTTGCCATTTTTGTTCTCCTCCTTACGCCAGAATCTCATCAACAGATTTTCCGCGAAGCTTTGCAACCTCTTCCGGAGTTTTTAACTGGCTCAAACCTTCGATGGTTGCCAGAACAACATTCTGTTTATTTCTGGAACCCATACATTTTGTACGGATGTTTTTGATACCGGCTAACTCGATAACGGCACGTGCCGGACCGCCGGCAATAACACCTGTACCTTCCGGAGCCCGTTTCAGCAGCATTTCTGCGCTTCCGAATTTTCCGATGAAGTCATGTGTAATAGAACCGTTCTCATCTCTTGCTACTGTAACTAATTTCTTCATAGCATCCTCTTTTCCTTTGCGGATCGCTTCCGGAATTTCGGCTGCTTTTCCTAAACCTGCACCAACGTGTCCATTGCCGTCACCTACAACAACTAAAGCTGTAAAACGGAAGTTACGGCCACCTTTAACAACCTTGGTAACACGCTTGATTGACACTACTTTATCTTCTAATTCTAACTGACTAGCATCAATAAGATTATGTTTCATGTGTCTTTTCCTCCCTTTTTAGAATTTCAGTCCAGCTTCTCTTGCTGCGTCTGCCAGTGCTTTTACTTTGCCGTGGTAAATATAGCCCCCTCTGTCGAAGACTACGCTCTCGATGCCGGCCTCAACAGCCTTCTTTCCAATAACAGTACCAAGATATGCTGCTGCTTTTACATCGTCGGTGTTCTCTAATTCTGCTTTTACATCCTTCTGAAGAGTAGAAGCTGATACTAAAGTTTTGCCTACGCTGTCATCAATGATCTGTGCATACATATGCTTATTGGAACGGAATACAGCCAAACGCGGGGTTGTGGCAGTTCCGTTTAAATGATGACGTAATCTTCTATGCTTATTCTGACGAATTTCCGCCTTAGATGCTTTCTTTATCATTTTCTCACTCTCCTTATTTATTTCTTACCAGTCTTACCAACTTTACGTCTGATAACCTCATCGACATACTTGATACCTTTGCCCTTATATGGTTCAGGTCTTCTCTTGTCTCTGATCTCAGCCGCATACTGGCCAACTTTTTCTTTACTGATACCGGAAACGATAATCTTGTTTCCATCTACTTTGGATTCCAGTCCTTCCGGATCTTCCATTTCAACCGGGTGAGAATATCCAAGGGAAAGAACAAGCTTCTTACCCTGCTTTGCTGCTTTATAACCTACACCGTTTACCTCCAGCTCTTTGGTGTAGCCCTGGCTTACACCAACCACCATGTTGTGGATCAGGCTTCTTGTTAAACCGTGTAAAGATTTCATTTTCTTAAGGTCATTTGGTCTTGCAACAACTACCTGACCATCTTCAACCTTGATTTCCATTTCTGTCGGAAGCGCTCTTTCAAGTGTTCCTTTTGGTCCTTTTACGGTTACTACGTTGCCGTCAGCGATCTTTACTTCTACGCCTTCAGGAATCACTACTGGCAGTCTACCGATACGAGACATAATTTTGTCCTCCTTACTTAAATTGTCGGAGAGAAGTTGCTTCCCTCTGTTTTCAGTTTTTATTTATGAAAACCCTTGTTAAACCAAGGTGTCTCCAGCTTAAGCATCATCCCTCAACGAAACTCGTACTCCGTACTCGTTAAGGTTCGGGATAGGTCTCGCACTAAATTCGCACTGCGCCTGTCGGCTTGTGCTCATTAAGTTGCTTTCGGCCTACCATACAAATGCGAGCACCTCGCCGCCAACCTGAAGCTTACGGGCCTCTTTGTCGGTGATAACGCCCTTATTTGTGGAAAGGATTGCGATTCCAAGTCCGCCAAGTACTCTCGGCAGTTCATCCTTGCCTGCGTATACACGAAGACCAGGTTTGGAAATTCTCTTTAATCCTGTGATAATCTTATCATTTTTGGTCTCACCATATTTCAGGGTGATATGAATGGTCTTAATTACCCCATCCTCAATCAAATCATACTTTGCAATATATCCCTCGTCAACAAGGATGTTTGCAATTGCAATTTTCATTTTGGATGCCGGAACATCAACTGTATCATGTTTTGCAGTATTTGCATTACGGATTCTTGTAAGCATATCTGCAATCGGATCGCTCATTGTCATGTTAGTTTCCTCCTTTTCGGCCAATGTACTCTGGCCATAATGGTATCCCTTTGGGGATTTCCTGCTCTTTCAGACTTTACATGTTCTTTTTTATTTAGTGGATTCGGTAAGTTGCTTTCGGTATCCCTCAACTAAACTCGTACTTCGTACTCGTTAAGGTTCGGGATAGGCCTCGCACTAAATTCGCACTGCGCCTGTCGGCTTGCGCTCATTAAGTTGCTTTCGGCCTACCAGGATGCTTTCTTTACACCCGGGATCTGTCCCTTGTATGCTAATTCACGGAAGCAGATTCTGCAGATTCCGTATTTTCTTAAATAAGCATGTGGACGACCACAAATTCTGCAGCGGCTGTATTCTCTTGTGGAGAATTTCTGCTTACGCTGCTGTTTGATTTTCATTGCTGTTTTAGCCATGAACTCATCCTCCTATCATCTTTCCTGACCCCGGTATCACCGGTGGTCATCCAGGTATCCCATGGATACCAGACTTGCCGGCGCCGCACTTACGGCCGCCATCATGGTATCCCTTCGGGGAAATTATTTTGCAAACGGCATATTGAACAATTTCAATAACTCACGAGCCTCTTCGTCGGTTTTTGCAGTGGTAACGAAGATAACGTCCATACCTCTTACTTTGTCGACTTTGTCATACTCAACTTCCGGGAAGATCAACTGTTCTTTGATTCCCAATGCGTAGTTTCCTCTGCCGTCGAAGGCGTTCGGATTTACACCACGGAAGTCACGTACACGAGGAAGAGCCAGATTTATCAGACGATCAGCAAATTCATACATTTTTTCGCCTCTTAATGTAACCTTACATCCAATCGGCATACCCTCTCTGATTTTGAAGTTTGCGACAGATTTCTTTGCCTTTGTAGCAATTGCCTTCTGTCCTGTGATCAGCTCCATATCTGCAATGGCAGAATCCAGAAGCTTCGCATTTTCCTTGGCTTCACCAACACCCATGTTCACAACGATTTTCTCGAGCTTTGGCACTTCCATAACGTTTTTATATCCGAATTTTTTGATCATGGCATCCATGATCTCATTTTTATAAAGATCTTTTAATCTACTCACTTATGTCCGCCTCCTCTCTCAATTAATCGATCACAGCGCCGGTTGCTTTTGCAACACGCACCTTTTTATCTCCATCTATCCTGAAACCAACTCTGGTAGTTTTTCCGTCAATCACAAGCATAACGTTGGAAATATGAAGCGGAGCTTCTTTCTGGATGATTCCGCCGTTCTGGTTTGCTGCAGACGGTTTGCTGTGCTTGGTAACCATGTTTACGCTTTCAACGATTACGGTGTTGTCTTTTACGGCAAGAACTTTTCCTTCTTTGCCTTTATCTTTACCGGCGATTACCCTGACCGTATCGCCTTTTTTAATTTTCATAGCTGACATTCGGCACCCTCCTATAATACTTCCGGAGCTAAGGAAACGATCTTCATGAATTTCTTTTCACGAAGCTCTCTGGCAACTGGTCCAAAGATACGTGTTCCTCTCGGAGTTAAATCGTCTTTAATGATTACGGCTGCGTTTTCATCGAAACGGATGTAGGATCCGTCTTTACGACGAGCGCCTTTTTTGGTACGAACAACAACGGCCTTCACTACATCGCCTTTTTTAACAACGCCGCCTGGTGTTGCATCTTTGACTGTAGCAATGATTGTATCGCCAATATTTGCATATCTTCTTGTAGAGCCGCCCATAACACGTATACAAAGGATTTCTTTTGCACCAGTGTTATCGGCAACTTTCAGTCTGGTTTCCTGCTGAATCATACTGGTTTCCTCCTTATTTCACTTTCTCTACAATTTCTACAAGTCTCCATCTTTTATCTTTAGATAATGGTCTTGTCTCCATAACCTTTACGGTATCACCGATATTACACTCATTCTGTGCATCATGAGCCTTTAATTTATAGGTTCTCTTCACGATTTTTTTGTAAAGAGGATGTTTTACATGGTCTTCAATAGCAACGACGATGGTCTTATCCATTTTATTGCTGACAACCTTACCCACACGGGTTTTTCTCAGATTTCTTTCCACGATTGTTTCCTCCTATATTCACTATTTCGCAGCGTTCGCCTGCTCAGTGATTACTGTCTGGATTCTGGCAATATTTTTGCGAACCTCTTTGATTCTGCTTGTATTGTCTAATTGATTGGTTGCATTCTGAAATCTCAGGTTAAAAAGTTCTTTTTTAGCAGCTACTAATTCTTCGTTTAATTCTGCAGCTGATTTTGCCTTTAAATCTTCTACGAATTTATTAATTTTCACTGTTATCACCGCCTTCTAAGTCTGCACGAGAAACGATTTTACATTTACATGGCAACTTGTGCATTGCAAGACGTAATGCCTCACGAGCAATTTCTTCAGAAACGCCTGCAATTTCGAACATTACACGTCCTGGTTTTACAACTGCTACCCAGTATTCCAGGGAACCCTTACCGGAACCCATACGTGTTTCTGCTGGTTTCGCTGTTACTGGTTTATCCGGAAAAATCTTAATCCAAACCTGACCGCCACGTTTAATATAACGGGTCATAGCAATACGGGCTGCCTCAATCTGATTGGAACGGATCCAACATGGCTCGGTAGCAACAAGACCATATTCACCATAATTGATTTTATTGCCTCTCTGGGCTTTACCTCTCATGGAGCCACGGAATTGTTTACGACGTTTTACTCTTTTTGGCATTAACATTATTTATCGCTCCCTTCCTTAGTTCCTTTTGTTGGAAGTACTTCACCGTTGTAGACCCATGCCTTTACGCCAACTTTGCCGTAAGTGGTATCTGCTTCAGCGAATCCGTAGTCGATGTCCGCACGAAGTGTCTGAAGCGGAATGGTTCCTTCACTGTAAAACTCAGTACGAGCCATATCAGCGCCGCCGAGACGTCCGGAAACTGCAGTCTTAATTCCCTTCGCACCGGACTTCATGGTTCTCTGCATGGTAGATTTCATTGCACGTCTGAAGGAAATACGGTTTTCCAACTGCAGTGCAATATTTTCAGCTACTAACTGTGCATCTTTGTCCGGTCTTTTTACTTCCTTAATATCCACAATTAATTTCTTGTCTGTGAATTTCTGTAATTCAGCTTTCACTTTTTCGATTTCAGCGCCGCCTTTACCGATTACGATACCAGGTTTTGCAGTGTAAATGATAATCTTTACTCTGTCAGATGCTCTCTCGATCTCAATCCTGGATACACCTGCGCTGTACAGTTTCTTTTTCAAAAATGTTCTGATGTTGTAATCTTCTACCAGATAGTCAGCGAAATCCGCTTCTGCATACCATCTGGAATCCCAATCTTTGATAACACCGACTCTAAGGCCATGTGGATTAACTTTCTGTCCCATGCTTTTCCTCCTTATCTTTCATCCAGCACGATGGTGATATGGCTTGTTCTCTTCTCAATTCTGTAAGCCCTTCCCTGCGCTCTTGGCTGAATTCTCTTCATTGTAGGTCCTTTGTTTGCATAGCACTCTGCAACGTAGAGGTTGTCTGCGTTCATTCCATTGTTGTTCTCAGCATTCGCAACTGCTGACTCCAGCAATTTCTTCAGTACGCTGGAAGCGTATCTTGGGTTGTATGTCAGGATACCAAGTGCTGTCTGCACATCTTTGCCACGGATCGCATCTAAAACGTAGCAGGCCTTCTGAACAGAAATTCTTGCATAAGATAATTTTGCAGACGGTCTTGTCTCTTTATTATTCTCATTTCTGGCTCTCTTTATCTGGCTTCTATGTCCCTTTGCCATTTTAAAGTGCCTCCTTTCCTCTCATTCAATATTAATGGAAAACACCATGGTCACTCAATTCACCCCGGCTCTGCACCGAAAGCGTCCCTTAGGAAGTGACCAGGTGGATATTCTTACCAAATCCGCTCCCGGTTCATTATACCGAAGGCGTCCCTTGGGAATTGTACACAATCAGCGAACGCCGGATTTCTTTTCGTCTTTTCCGTGTCCTCTGTAGGTTCTGGTTGCTACGAACTCGCCAAGCTTGTGTCCAACCATATCTTCAGTAATGTATACCGGCACATGCTTTCTTCCGTCATGGACAGCAATGGTGTGTCCTACGAAAGACGGGAAGATTGTGGAACGGCGTGACCATGTTTTGATTACGGATTTATCATTTGCAGCATTTAAGGCATCTATTTTTTTCAGTAAGCTGGTGTCTGCAAAAGGTCCTTTTTTCAGTGAACGAGACATTCTTTACCCTCCTTATTATTTCGATAAAGCTCTTCCATCGCGTCTTCTTACGATGAGCTTGTTGGACTGTTTGTTTTTCTTTCTGGTCTTCAGACCAAGTGCAGGTTTACCCCATGGTGTGCACGGACCCGGACGGCCGATACCGGTCTTACCTTCACCGCCACCATGCGGATGATCATTCGGGTTCATAACCGAACCGCGAACTGTAGGTCTGATGCCCATGTGACGTTTACGTCCAGCTTTACCGATATTAATCAGGTTGTGATCACCGTTACCGACTGTACCGATAGATGCACGGCAGACAATCGGAACCATTCTCATTTCACCGGAAGGTAATCTCAGAGTAGCGTATTTTCCTTCTTTTGCCATTAACTGAGCGCCGTTGCCAGCAGAACGAACCATCTGTCCGCCTTTGCCGGGATGCAGCTCAATGTTGTGGATAACAGTACCAACCGGGATAAGCTCCAATGGTAAGCAATTGCCGACACGAACTTCTGCTTCCGGTCCGTTCATAACCTTCTGACCTACTTTCAGGCCTTCCGGTGCGAGGATATATGCTTTCTCGCCGTCTGCGTAGCAGATCAAAGCGATGTTTGCTGTTCTGTTCGGATCGTACTCAATTGTTTTTACTGTTGCAGGAACACCGTCTTTTCTTCTCTTAAAGTCAATGATTCTGTATTTTCTCCTGCTTCCGCCTCCACGGTGTCTTACAGTGATTTTACCCTGGTTATTACGGCCAGCGTTTTTCTTCAAAGACACAACCAGAGATTTCTCCGGAGTACTGGTAGTGATTTCGGAGAAATCTGAACCAGTCATATGTCTTCTGGAAGGTGTATATGGGTTATAGGTTTTTATTCCCATGATTGTTCTCCTTTCAACTTTGTTCTCACGCTTTTGACTGCGTATATTCTGCGACAGACAGAGTGCCGGGAATTCTGAAGAAACAGTTCGCCGTGCCGGCACGAAAGAACGGATTCTTCTGAAGACTCATAAGCATCCAGCATGACCGGGGAAGCCCTGCTTCCGAGGCGGCGCCCGTCATCTGTCAGTATCTGCTATCAAAGTCCTTCAAAAATCTCGATGTCCTTGCTCTCTTCAGTCAGAGCTACGATAGCTTTTTTGGTCTTAGCAGTTTTTCCGACTACCATACCGCGGCGTTTTTTCTTTCCATCCATATTCATGGTGTTCACGCTCTTTACTTTTGTTCCTTCGAACATTTTTTCCACAGCTTCTTTGATCTGGGATTTATTTGCTTCCGGGTGTACTAAGAATGTATATTTCTTTTCGCCCATAACGTTCATGGATTTTTCCGTAATCACTGGTTTCAGGATTACATCATAATACTTAATGTCAGCCATTATGCGTACACCTCCTCAATGGATGCTACTGCATCTTTGGTTACCACTACAATGTTGTGTTTCATAACATCGTATACATTTATGGAATTTACAGTTGCTGTCTGAACATCTGCGATATTTCTTGCGGAAAGAGCAATGTTCTTATCATCTGCAGCGATTACTACAAGAGCCTTATCAGCCTTCAGGTTTGTAAGAACCTTCTGCATTTCTTTTGTCTTTACTTCTGCAAGTGTCAGCTTGTCTACCACTACTAATTTATTATCCTGAACCTTGGAAGTAAGAGCGGATTTAAGAGCAGCTCTTCTTTCCTTCTTATTCATCTTTACTTCATAATCTCTCGGTACCGGAGCGAATACGACACCGCCGCCGGTCCACTGTGGTGCACGGATGGAACCCTGTCTAGCATGACCTGTTCCTTTTTGTCTCCACGGTTTTCTTCCGCCGCCGCTTACTTCAGAACGAGTTTTTGCCTTCTGAGTACCCTGGCGTTTATTTGCAAGCTGACGAACAACAGCAAGATGAACCAGGTGTTCATTGATTTCAACACCGAACACTGCATCCTTCAGTTCCATTGTTCCAACTTCATTGCCTTCCATATTATAAACAGTTACGTTTGCCATTCTGATGCTCCTCCTTTCTCATTATAAGGACTTTACTGTTTCTTTGATTGTCACCAAAGATTTCTTAGGTCCTGGAACAGCACCTTTCACTAACAGTAAGTTGTTTTCTGTATCTACACGTACAATTTCAAGATTCTGAACAGTCACCTGTACATGACCCATCTGGCCAGGCATCTTTTTGCCCTTGAACACCTTGCTCGGATCAGATGCAGCACCGTTGGAGCCTGCATGACGGTGATATTTGGAACCGTGAGCCATAGGTCCTCTGGACTGTCCGTGTCTCTTAATTGCGCCCTGGAAGCCTTTACCTTTGGATATTGCAGTTGCATCAATGTGATCACCTGCGGCAAAGATATCAGCTTTAATTTCCTGTCCTACTTCATATTCGCCTGCGTTCTCAAATCTGAATTCCTTTAAGAATCTCTTTACAGCAACGCCTGCTTTGTCAAAGTGGCCTTTTTTCGGCTTATTCACCAGTTTTTCTCTGATTTCGCCGAAGCCTACCTGAACTGCTGCATATCCGTCGTTCTCTTCAGTTTTTACCTGAGTTACGACACATGGGCCAGCCTGTAAAACGGTTACCGGAATCAACAAGCCTTCTTCATTGAAGATCTGAGTCATTCCGACTTTTGTAGCTAAAATAGCTTTCTTCATTCTTTTTTCCTCCTTATAGCGGATTACCATAAAGGCAATCATATAGTTAATCGCATATCCTATTGAACTCAGCAGTCCAATAAGTATTAATGCTTAATGCATTATCAAATTAGAAAGTGTTCCCTGATTATTTTGTTTTCATTTTTATATCAATGTGAACACCAGCCGGCATTTCCAGTCTGGACAGCGCATCTACTGTCTTCTGAGTTGGTGTCAGGATATCGATCAGTCTCTTGTGAGTTCTCTGCTCGAACTGTTCTCTGGAGTCTTTGTATTTGTGAACTGCTCTTAAGATCGTCACAACCTCTTTCTTTGTCGGAAGCGGAACCGGACCGCTTACCATTGCTCCGTTTTTCTTAACAGTGTCGATGATTTTTGCCGCAGATGCATCAACCAACTGATGATCATAAGCTTTCAATGTGATTCTCATTACCTGATTTGCCATAAAAAAAGTCTCCTCCTATTCGTACTCGTTATCAGTACGACAAGCGGCGACTGTACACATCTCCGTGTGTGTCCTAAGACATCTCTCACACGCCCATCCCCGGATGGTCTTTTGAACTTGTACAGTGACTTGTCGTCAGTTTCCTAACTTGACATTCGCTCCACGGAAAACCTGC
>URVB01000031.1 GCA_900551075.1 uncultured Blautia sp.
CTGCCGGAAATGCCCCCCGTCCGGCCTCATAAGCAGAAGCGGCACGGAGTATTTTCTTTTCGCCGAAGCAGTCGCCGATCATCTGGATTCCAACAGGCAGTCCCGCACGGTCACATCCGCAGGGAACCGTAATTCCCGGAAGGCCGCAGAGATTTACCGCTACTGTATAAATGTCACCCAGATACATCGCCAGCGGGTCTTTTAAGCTTTCTCCGATCTTCGGTGCCGTATAAGGCGCCGCCGGAGCCAAAAGCACGTCATAATCCCCAAACGCCTGATCAAATTCCTGTTTGATCAAAGCCTTTGTTTTCAGGGCCTTTAAATAATATGCATCATAATATCCGGAGCTTAAAACAAAGGAACCAAGCATAATACGGCGCTTTACCTCTTCACCGAAGCCCTCTGTCCTGGTACGTTTATACATCTCATGAAGCCCTTCATAATCTGCTGCACGATAGCCATATTTTACGCCATCGAAACGCTCCAGATTGGAACTGGCTTCCGCACTTGCAATAATATAGTAAGCCGGAATCATGTAATCCGTGGTCTTTAAAGAAAAGAATTCCACGATTGCTCCCTGCTGTGTCAGTACCTTCAAAACCTCCATAAAGGCTTCGCGTACCTCCGGATGCAATCCCTCTGATAAATATTCCTTCGGCACACCGAATTTCATTCCCGTAATCCTGCCATCCAACGCGCCGCAAAAATCCGTATCTGTTCTGTCCAGGGATGTACTGTCCTTCTCATCATGGCCTGCGATCACTTCCAGAAGAGCCGCACAGTCAGCGGTGTTCTTTCCCACCGGTCCAATTTGATCCAGAGAAGAGGCATAGGCCACCAATCCATAGCGGGACACGGTACCATAGGTCGGCTTGATTCCCGTCACACCACAGAAAGAGCTTGGTTGACGAATGGAACCGCCTGTATCCGAGCCAAGGGCAAGAAACGCCTCTTTGGCTGCCACTGCCGCACAGGACCCGCCGGAAGAACCGCCGGGCACATGCTTCGGATTCCATGGATTTCTGGTAATTCCATAGGCAGAGGTTTCTGTAGTGCTTCCCATAGCAAACTCATCCATATTCGTCTTGCCGATGATGATCAGGCCTGCCTTCTCCAAACGGTCAATCACGTCCGCGTTGTATTGCGGCACAAAATTCTCCAATATTTTTGATGCACAGGTCGTAGGCTTGCCTTTTATACAGATATTGTCCTTCACTGCGATTGGTACGCCCGCAAGCGAACCTCTGTAAATGCCGGCGGCAATCCCCTTTTCCACCTGTTTTGCCCGGGCGTATGCTTCTTTTTTGTATGTGTCCAGATACGCATGTACGTTTCCCTCTTTTTTTTCAATCTGGTCAAAGACATATTTGACGCCATCCAGGACACTGATTTGATGCTGTTTGATTTTTTCAGCCAGCTCCAGGGCGGTCATTGTTCCCAAATCCATCTCTCTATCTCCTATCCTATGGTCTTCGGCACCTGATACTGTCCTTCTTTTGCCTTCGGTGCATTGGCAAGCATGGCCTCCCTTGCATCTTTGTTTGTGACCACATCCTCACGGAACACATTCTGGTCCCCGAAAATATGAGAGAGCGGCTCTACTCCCTCTGTATCAAGCTCATCCAGTTTCTCTACATAATCCAAAATCTTCTGCATATCCTGCTTTGCCTTCTCCTTCTCCTCTTCACTGAGAGAAAGCTTTGCCAGAATACACACATTTTCCATTGTCTCATCGTCAATGATGCCTGTCATAATCTACCTCCTGTCAGGGCTCCAATCTGTTCAAATCTCTTGGAAAGAGCGTTGCTTCTCTTACATTTTCTTCTCCGAGCAGCTGCATGGTCAGACGTTCCAGGCCGATACCCAATCCCCCGTGAGGCGGCATTCCATGCTTAAAGGTATCCAGATACTGCTCCATACCCGCTTCCTCCATACCGCGTGCGGCGATCTTTTCTTTTAATTCGTGATAATCATGGATACGCTGTCCGCCTGTGGTGACCTCCAGTCCATGGAACAGCAGGTCAAAGCTTAAGGTAAACTTCTTATCTTCCGGGTCGTCCATAGCATAGAACGGGCGCTTTTAGACGGATAATGAGTCACAAATACAAAATCTGCATTGTATTCCTCTTTAAAATACTGTCCGATCAGAGCCTCTTCTTCCGGTTCCAGATCATATGGATTGCGGATTTTTCGATTATATTTTTCTGCGACCAACTCCTTGGCCTTATCAAAACGAACAGCCGGGATACCGGACACCTCCGGAAGCGCTACCTTCAGAATGGAAAGCTCTTTTTCGTAGCCATGCTTCAAAAGCTCCATGGCATATTGAAGAAATCCGGTCTCCATAGCCATGATCTCTTCATAGCTGTCAATATACCCCATCTCAAAATCAAGACTGGTATATTCATTCAAATGACGCTTTGTGTTGTGCTTTTCCGCACGGAATACCGGACCTGTTTCGAACACACGGTCAAACACTCCTACCATCATCTGCTTGTAAAACTGAGGACTCTGTGCCAGCACGGCCGGTTTATGGAAATAACTCAGCTTAAATACGTTGGCGCCTCCCTCCGCCCCTCTGGCTCCGATCTTCGGAGTATGAATCTCCGTAAAGTCATTGGCATAAAGATAGTCGCGAAACGCACGTACCAATGCTTCCTGAATTTTAAACTTTGCCCGCTCCTGTACATTCCGAAGGGCAATGGGTCTTAAATTCAGCTTTGCTTCCAGAGAAGTATGCAGCTTCCATTTATCAATCGCCATTGGCATCGGTTCTGCCGGCCGAGAAAGAATCCTGATTTCCCGGATACGCAGTTCTCTTCCGTGAGGCGCGCGCTCCTCCGGACATACAGTCCCCCGTATGCGGACGGTCATGGCTTCCTTCAATTCATGAATGGACACATTCACCCGGTCATTTTCATAAACCGTCTGGAATAAGCCTTCCCTCCTTCTCAAAATCACGAAAGCAACATCTCCCATATTGCGGATACTGTGAACAGCGCCCTCTACAACTGCCTCCTGATTCAGAATCGAATCTCCCAGAAGCTCCTTCCATTCACAGGCCTCTTTTTTCCATGTTCCATCCAAAAATTCCATGTCCTCATCCTCCATTTTTATGTCTTTTGGGGTTTGTATATATCCCGGTTTCGCAACCGGAAAATCAAATATCCTGGAATACCCGCAGAAATCCAGGTATGCCAGGATTGGATCTCATGATTACGCCCTTGCAACCAAATCACATATATTATATTTCGTCATAAAACAGCATCAGAAGCATCTGCGCTGTCTCTGCCATATTCGTGCCGGAATCCATACTGCATTTCTGGATATACCGATATGCATCCTCTTCGTTTAAATGATTGCGCTGCATCAACATCATCTTTGCATTGGAAATATAATTTTGTTCCTTCCAGGAACGCAGCTTCGGTTTCTTCTTTTCTTTCCGTCTCTGTCTCTCCTGCTGTGCCTGTATCATATGGACCGTATTGATCAGATCACTGGACTTCATGGGCATTTCCACGGAAAGAACCGAAGACGGAGCCTCACAGATCACCCTTGCAGATGCAAGCAGCAGCATCTCAAATCCCTTTGGCAGGCATACGGCCAAATCCTGATAATACATATCCGGAAGCCGGTAACCACAGATCAGAATTCCTCCGCCCAATTCGGAAGCGCTTGAAAGAGCATGCGATGCCGTGTTGCAGACTGAAGCCACCGAAAAGCCGTGTTTAACAAGTATGGCGCGGATTTTCTTCGCATCTTCAATTTTCGGTAATGCAATCACGATGCTGCTCATACAAGTGTCTCTCCTCCTCCCAAACGCCCCATTTTTATGTCCGGTAGAGATATTCCTCCAGTTCCCAATCCGTAACCTGTCTCGTATATCTCAGCCACTCATCCCGTTTGGCAGCCGCATATTTCTTACAGAATTTTTCACCCAGAATCTCCTTCACCCAGGTGCTTTCCTCAAAAAGTTCAATTGCCTCCTTCATATTTTCCGGAAGGTTTTCAAGCTTAAGCGCCTGCTGATCTGCCTCTGTCAGAGAACGGTTTGATGACTGGGTCGGATATATTTTGCGTTTTACTCCATCTAGCCCTGCCGCAAGACAAACCGCAAATACAAGATACGGATTCGATGCAGCATCCGGACTGCGAAGCTCAATTCTGGTTTCTTCGTCTCTTGAAAGCGGAATCCGCACAAGCGAATTCTGGTTGTCTTTTGTCCAGGTTAATTCCGTCGGTGCATCATACCCCGGAACCAAACGTTTATAGGAATTAATAAGCGGATTGGTGATCAGAGCCATTTCCCTGCTGTGCGCCAAAAGACCTCCCACAAAATAATAAGCCTCTTCACTTAATTCCTTCGGATTATCCGGATTCTCAAATATATTTTTGCCATCTTTATACAGGGAAAAATGCGTATGCATCCCGGAACCATTGACCTCCACCCTTGGCTTCGGCATAAAGGTTGCATGCAGCCCGTGCCTTTTGGCTATGGTACGCACAGCCATTTTAAACGTCATAATACAGTCCGCCATTTTTTTTACTTCGCCATACGTAAAATCAATTTCATGCTGTGCAGGCGCTGTCTCATGATGAGAGGATTCCACCTCAATCCCCAGTTCCTCCAGGGTCAGCACAATATCCCGTCTGGCATTTTCACCCAGATCAAGCGGACTGATATCCAGATATCCCGCCCGTTCATGGGTAACTGTCGTAGGCATCCCGTTATCATCCGTATGGAACAGGAAAAACTCACATTCCGGGTCTACGCAGCATCGATATCCCTCTGCCTCAGCCTCATCCGCAACCTTTTTCAGAATATATCTGGAACTGCTTTCATAGGGCGTCCCATCCGGATTATAGAGATCGCAGAGCATACGGGCAACCTTCCCCTCCTGGGGGCGCCACGGAAGAATCGTAAAGGTATCCAAATCCGGCCGCAGATACAAATCTGTCTCCTTACTGCCCGTCACACCTGCGATAAAACGTCCGTTCACGATACAGCCATGCTTTAATGCCTGCGGAAGCTCCCGTGCGGTAATTGCAATGTTTTTCAGAGTACCAAACATATCAGTGAACTGAAGGCGGATAAACTCCACGTCTTCCTCCTCAGCCATCTGCAAAATTTCCTCTCTGGTATAATTCCCCATGCCGTTCTCTCCTTACCTGTGCTTGAATTAGGAATGTCCCGCATTCCTTTCATATGATGAATCATATTTCCGGTCAAGCTTCTTTATGATACGAAAAAGGCGCACTTTTGACAGGATAACCCTTCAAAAGAACGCCTTTGTTCATGCAGGTATTATAGCAATCGGCTTTCCTTTTGTCAACTCCCTTTTTCAGAGATTTGAATAACCCATAAGAGATTCATCCACTGCTTTTGCAGCTTCTCTTCCCTCCCGGATGGCCCATACGACCAGGGACTGGCCTCTATGCATATCCCCCGCTGTAAAAACCCGGGGAGCAGAGGTTTCATAAGCCTCCGGCTTTGTTTCCACATTGGTGCGGCCGTTAACTGCTACATGAAAGGCATCTGTTACGTACTTCTGACTTCCAAGGAAGCCTGCTGCGATCAGGACTAAATCAGCCGGAATCACTTCCTCACTTCCTTCTACCGGAACCATCATCATTCTTCCGGTTTTTGTATCCTTTTCGCTCTTCAGCTTTACAATCTTTGCCTTGCAGACATTTCCTTTTTTATCAGCAATAAACTCCGTAACGGTTGTCTGATATACCCTCGGGTCATGTCCGAATACGGCAATCGCTTCTTCCTGACCATAATCTGTCTTCAAAACCCTCGGCCACTGCGGCCATGGATTGCTCTCTGCTCTTTCTGCAGGAGGCTTCGGCATCATCTCCAGTTGGGTAACTGACTTCGCTCCCAGACGGACAGACGTTCCCACACAGTCGTTTCCTGTGTCTCCGCCGCCGATGACAAGTACATGTTTGCCCTTGGCAAGCTCATATGGCGTTTTCTCAAAGCCGCTGTCCAGCAAGGTTTTCGTTACCTGACCAAGGAAATCCACTGCAAAGTAAATTCCCTTTGCCTCTCTTCCCGGTACTTTGATATCTCTTGGATTGGAAGCACCGCAGGCCAGTACAATACGGTCAAATTTCTTCAGCAGCTCTTCCGCCCTGATATCAACTCCTACATTCGTATTGGTGACAAATGTCACTCCTTCCTCTTCCATAAGACGGACTCTCCGGTCAATCACTGATTTCTCCAGCTTCATATTCGGAATACCGTAGCGGAGCAGACCGCCGATACGATCGCTGCGTTCAAATACGGTTACACTGTGTCCTCTTCTGTTCAACTGCTGTGCTGCAGCCAGGCCGGAGGGACCGCTTCCGACAACTGCAATCGTCTTCCCTGTCCGCACCTTCGGCGGCTGCGGTTTTACCCACCCCTCTTCAAAAGCGGTCTCAATGATCGCACGCTCATTTTCCTTTGTCGCTACCGGCTCTCCATCCAGATTGCAGGTGCAGGCTGCTTCACAAAGCGCGGGACAAACTCTGGACGTAAACTCCGGAAAGCTGTGTGTCTTACTCAGACGATTATACGCCTGCTTCCAGTTTCCTGTATAAACCAGATCATTGGTCTCCGGTACCAGATTGTGGAGCGGACAGCCGAAGGCCATACCGCCCAGCATCATACCGGACTGACAGAAGGGAACACCGCAGGCCATACAGCGCGCTCCCTGCAATTTCTGTTTTTCTTTGTTTAATGGAGTCCGGAACTCATTGAAATTGGCAATCCGGACTTTCGGCGGCAAAACTTTCGCCGTTTCTCTCTCATAATCTAAAAATCCTGTTGGTTTTCCCATGTTCCTCATCCTCCTTAATGTTTCGCGCCGATACTCTCATAGAATGCTTCCATCTGTGCCTGTTCATTCGTCAGTCCCTTTTCTTCCAGTTTAGCACTTAAGGTGATCATTCTCTTGTATTCATCCGGAATCAATTTCTTAAAGTGCGGCAGATATTCGTCAAAATCAGCCAGCACCTTTGCTCCCAGCTTAGAGCCGGTGGCTGCTACATGGGCTTCAATCAGATCTCGTAATTCCTTCCTGTCATATTTATTCTCCACTTTTTCAATGGATATCATTGCCTTATTGATATTTTTATATAACTCATTTCCTACATCCAGAACATAAGCAATACCGCCGCTCATTCCTGCCGCAAAGTTTTTCCCGGTTTTTCCAAGGACCACCACGCGTCCGCCGGTCATATATTCACAGCCATGTTCTCCGACACCCTCCACAACTGCATTTGCACCGGAGTTACGTACTGCAAATCGTTCGCCTGCTTTGCCGTTGATAAAAGCAGTTCCGCTGGTTGCGCCGTACAGAGCAACGTTTCCGACGATGATATTTTCTTCTGCCCGATAACCGGCTTTTTCGGATACTTTTACGATGAGCTTGCCGCCGGAAAGGCCCTTGCCGAAATAGTCATTGCTGTCACCGGTCAGATTCAGAGTCAGTCCTTTTGGAATAAATGCGCCGAAGCTCTGTCCGCCTGCGCCATGGCAATTGACAACAATGGTATCCTCCAAAAGCCTCTGCTTTGTCTGTCTTGTGATTTCCGCACCCAGAATCGTACCAAAAGCACGGTCCGTATTTGTAACATCAACGGTAATCTCTGTATGCTCGCCCTTTGTGATCGCTCTTGCACACTTTTTGATAAGGACCTTCTCATCCAATGTTTTTTCCAGTTCAAAATTGTACTCTGCCTTTGGATCAAAGGTGACTTTTTCTCCGTTTCCTGCGTACGGATTATCCAGAATTGCACTCAGATCCACCTTACCTCTATGGGGCTCTGTTACATTGGCTGCCGGAATGAGCAAATCTGTACGTCCTACCATTTCATCCACGGTACGCACACCCAAACGCGCCATATATTCCCTTAACTCTGCTGCGATAAAACGCATAAAATTCTCTACATATTCCGGTTTGCCGCGGAATCTCCTGCGCAGCTCCGGATTCTGGGTAGCAACACCTACCGGACAGGTGTCCAGGTTACAGACACGCATCATCACGCATCCCATAGTCACCAGCGGAGCCGTTGCAAAACCAAACTCCTCTGCCCCGAGAAGTGCTGCGACCGCAACATCACGGCCGCTCATCAGTTTGCCATCCGTTTCGATGCGTACACGGTTCCGAAGCCCGTTCATCAATAGGGTCTGATGGGTCTCTGCAAGTCCCAGTTCCCATGGGAGCCCCGCATTGTGAATGGAGCTTCTTGGAGCCGCACCGGTGCCTCCGTCATAACCGGAGATCAGAATGGTCTGCGCACCTGCTTTGGCAACACCGGCCGCAACCGTACCGACACCGGCTTCAGAAACGAGTTTTACGGAAATGTCCGCATATTTATTTGCATTTTTCAAATCATAGATCAGCTCCGCCAAATCCTCGATTGAATAAATATCATGATGAGGCGGAGGTGAGATCAGGCTGACACCAGGTGTGGAATGCCGGGTCTTGGCAATCCATGGATATACTTTCTTTGCCGGAAGATGTCCGCCCTCACCAGGTTTTGCTCCCTGTGCCATTTTAATCTGAATTTCTCTCGCAGATACCAGATAACGGCTGGTCACACCAAAACGTCCGCTGGCTACCTGTTTGATGGCAGAACAGCGGTCATTCTCTGTTCCTGCAGAGTCAATACGCTCCGCACTCTCGCCGCCTTCACCTGTATTCGATTTGCCATGAAGATGATTCATGGCAATTGCCAGAGTCTCATGTGCCTCCTGAGAAATAGAGCCGTAGGACATTGCACCTGTCTTAAAGCGCTTCACAATCTCATCCACACTTTCCACTTCTTCCAGCGGGATCGGATTTTCCGGGAACTTAAATTCCAGAAGACCTCTTAAGTTTCCGTGATTCTCCTCATCCACCAGCTTCGTATATTCTTTAAACATCTCATAGCTTCCGCATTTCGTGGACTGCTGAAGCAGATGAATGGTCTTAGGATTATAGCGGTGCTCCTCGCCCTGACTTCTCATCTTATGAGCACCCACACTGTCTAAGGTCAGATCTGTACTTAAGCCCAGCGGATCAAACGCCTCTGAATGAAGTTTTTCTACATTGTCTTCAATATCCTCCAGCGTAATGCCGCCTACCCGGCTGACCGTACCGGTAAAATATTTGTCAATGACATTCTGAGAAATACCGATCGCCTCAAAAATCTGGGAACCCTGATAGGACTGAATGGTAGAAATACCCATTTTGGACGCAATCTTTATAATACCGCTGAGCACCGCATGATTGTAATCATCCACAGCCGCATAATAATCTTTATCCAGCATATGGTTGTCGATCAGCTCACGAATGGTCTCCTGTGCCAGATATGGATTAATTGCGCTGGCCCCATAGCCCAGAAGTGCTGCAAAATGATGCACTTCTCTTGGCTCCCCGGACTCCAGGATAATGGCAAGGGAGGTACTCTTTTTCGTTTTTACCAAATGCTGATGTACTGCGGAAACCGCCAGCAGAGACGGAATCGGCATATGGTTCTCATCCACGCCTCTGTCTGAAAGAACCAGAATATTCGCACCCTCACGGAAAGCCTTGTCGACCTCCACAAACAAACGGTCAATGGCCCGCTCCAGCTTGGTGCTCTTATAATACAGAGTCGAAACAACCGCTACCTTGAAGCCTTCCTCCTTCATATTCTTGATTTTCAGCATATCCGTATTCGTCAGAATCGGATTATTGATCTTCAATACCTGACAGTTCTCCGGCTTCTGCTCCAGAAGATTTCCATCTTTTCCCACATAGACGCTTGTACAGGTCACGATCTCCTCACGGATCGCATCAATAGGCGGATTGGTAACCTGTGCAAACAACTGTTTGAAATAATCGAATAATGGACGGTGTTCCCTGGAAAGGACTGCCAAAGGCGTATCCAGGCCCATAGCCCCAATACTCTCGCTTCCGTTCAGGGCCATATTGCGGATAGAGGTGCGGTACTGCTCATAGGTATAGCCAAACGCCTTCTTAAGCCGTGCTCTCTGGTCCTCTGTATATTCCTCAGGTCTCTGATTCGGAATCTTAATATCTCTCAACTGTACCAGATGACTGTCCAGCCATTCCCCGTACGGCTGTTTTTTCGCATAATTTTCTTTTAATTCATCATCGTCGAGAACCTTGCCCTGAACCGTATCCACAAGAAGGATTTTGCCGGGATGCAGACGTTCCTTTAATACGATCTTCTCCTCCGGTACCGTCAGTACGCCTACCTCAGAGGAAAGAATCATATAGCCATCCGAAGTGATATAGTATCTGGAAGGACGAAGGCCATTGCGGTCAAGCACTGCTCCCATAACATCGCCATCCGAAAACAGGATGGATGCAGGGCCATCCCACGGCTCCATCATAGTTGCATAATATTGATAAAAGTCTCTCTTTTCCTGAGAAATCGTATCGTTGTTTGCCCAGGGCTCCGGAATCGTAATCATGACTGCCAGAGGCAGGTCCATACCGCTCATTACAAGGAATTCCAGTGTATTGTCCAGCATTGCAGAGTCGGAGCCATTGCGGTTGACAACCGGAAGCACCTTATGCAGCTCGCCCTTCAAATAAGGCGACTCCATATTTTCTTCCCTTGCCAGCATCTTATCTGCGTTGCCGCGGATGGTATTAATTTCTCCGTTATGTACCATAAAGCGATTGGGATGTGCACGCTCCCAGCTTGGATTCGTATTGGTACTGAAACGGGAGTGCACCAATGCAATGGCAGACTCATAATCCGGGCTCTGCAGATCCTCAAAAAAGGTACGGAGTTGGCCCACCAAAAACATGCCTTTATAAACAATCGTACGGCTGCTCATAGAAACTACATACGTATTGTCATTGCTCTGCTCAAACTCTCTGCGTGCAATATAGAGCATACGGTCAAACGGAAGACCCTTCTCAACATCTGCCGGTTTTTTGATAAACGCCTGCATGATGCACGGCATGCACTCTCTTGCCTTCTGTCCGAGAACCTCCGGGATCACCGGCACCTGCCTCCAGCCAAGAAGCTCAAGTCCCTCTTTCTGTACGATGATCTCAAACATTTTCTTAGCCTGTGCACGCTTGATCTCATGCTGCGGAAAGAAAAGCTGCGCGATACCGTATTCTCTCTCGTTTCCAAGCTCAATTCCTGCTTTTTTGCCTGCCCTTTTGAAAAATTTATGGGAAATCTGAAGCAGAATTCCAACACCGTCACCCGTTTTTCCTTCTGCATCCTTACCTGCACGATGCTCCAGGTTTTCTACGATTTTTAAAGCATTTGCCACGGTATCATGCGTTTTCTTTCCTTTGATATTGACCACTGCACCAATACCGCAGTTGTCATGCTCAAATTCCGGACGATACAGCCCCTGGCTTTGCTTCCTCACTTCTCTCATTTTCCTCATCCTTTCTCTATTGATTCTCATAACCGTATTTCACGGAGTCTTTTCTTTTGCACAATCAATTGCCGCCTGCACAAATCCTCTGAATAACGGATGCACATGATTCGGCCGCGACTTAAATTCCGGATGTCCCTGTGTTCCGATAAAAAACGGATGACCCTTTACCTCAACCATTTCCACAATATGATTATCCGGAGAGGTCCCTGCAATTTTCATTCCCTTTTCTGCCAGTTCATCCCGAAATGCATTATTCACCTCATAGCGGTGTCTGTGTCGCTCCCTAATTTCTTTCCTTCCGAAAAGGCGATAAGAATTGGAATCCTTTGCAAGCACACACGGGTAGCTTCCAAGCCTTAAGGTTCCTCCCAAATCCTCCACACTCTCCTGATCCGGCATCAAAGCAATGACCGGATGTTTCGTTTCCGGATTCAGCTCAATGCTGTTGGCATCCTCATATCCAAGTACATGTCTTGCAAATTCCACAACGGCCATCTGCATTCCAAGGCAGATGCCGAGATACGGAATTTTGTGCACTCTTGCATATTGTGCAGCCAAAATCATTCCTTCCGTACCCCGGTTGCCGAAACCGCCCGGAACCAGAATGCCCTCCGCCGTGTGCAGCATCTGATCAAGATTCTTCTCATTTAATTCTTCCGAATCCACCCAAAGAAGCTCTGCCTTCGCCCTGCAGGAAATCCCCCCATGCTTTAACGCCTCCACAACACTTAAATACGCGTCGTGAAGCCGGGTATACTTTCCAACAATCGCAATTCGGGCAACACTGTCAGGATTTCTCAGATTGTTCACCATACTTTCCCAATCCGAAAGATCCGGCTTTCGATTTTCCAGGCGGAGACTTTCCAGTACGACATCCGCAAGCTTTTCTCTTTCCATAGCAAGAGGCGCTTCATATAAATATTCTACGTCCAGGTTCTGCAATACATGACTCACCGGCACATTGCAGAACAGCGCAATCTTTCTTTTGATCTCATCCGTAACCGGATGTTCACTTCTGCACACCAGAACATCCGGCTGGATGCCCATGCCCTGCAGCTCCTTGACACTAGCCTGCGTAGGCTTTGTCTTCATCTCCCCGGAGGCCTTAAGATAAGGAATCAGCGTCACATGGATCAATACCGCATGATCCATTCCAACCTCATGCCGGAACTGACGGATAGACTCCAGGAAAGGCTGGCTCTCTATGTCACCGACCGTCCCGCCGACCTCAATAATTGCAATTCTGTCTTCCTCCGGTGATTTGCCGCGATAAAACCTTCCCTTGATCTCATTTGTGATATGAGGGATTACCTGTACGGTACCGCCTCCGAAATCTCCATGCCGTTCCTTCTGTAATACGGACCAATAAATCTTTCCTGTGGTCACATTGGAATTTTTGTCCAGGCTCTCATCAATAAAACGCTCATAATGTCCCAAATCCAAATCTGTTTCCGTACCGTCATCCGTTACAAACACTTCTCCGTGCTGGATTGGATTCATAGTTCCCGGATCGATGTTAATGTACGGATCAAACTTCTGCATCGTGACCTGATATCCTCTTGCCTTTAAAAGCCTGCCGAGAGAAGCCGCCGTAATTCCCTTTCCGAGACCGGAAACAACGCCTCCTGTGACAAATACATATTTGACTGCCATTATTGATTTCCTCCTCCATACCGCTCTATGTTCCTATATATAGGAAATAAAAAAACGCCGGAAGCAGAAAATATGGGACACTTATCCCTCTGTCTGCTCCTGACGCCTTTGTCAGATATTTTTAAATATGTGGTATACTATAACCTATTTTTTTCTATTTGTAAATATATAAATATTGTTTTTTTAAGTGCAACGCCCTGCTAATCCTGTTCCTTTGGAATTTCCATGGGATAGCATCCGTCAAAGCAAGCCTTGCAGAGAGGCAGCCCGCCTGCCATACCCTCCAGATATTCTTTCTGCATATATCCCAGAGAGTCGGCACCGATCATACGGCAAATTTCCTCCTCACTATGACTGGAAGCAATCAGTTGGTCATTGGAAGGTACGTCTGTTCCAAAATAACAGGGATGTAAAAAGGGCGGCGAACTGATACGCACATGTACTTCCCCGGCGCCGGCCTCTTTCAGCATATGAATCAGATTTGCAATCGTCGTTCCCCTTACGATCGAATCATCAACCAGAACAATTCGCTTTCCCCTGACAACCGATTCCAGCACGCTGAGCTTCAAATGCACGCTGGACTCTCTTTCCTTCTGCGTTGGTTTAATAAAGGTTCTCCCAATATAGCTGTTCTTATAAAAAGCAAATCCAAAGGGTATCCCGGAGGCCTCCGAATACCCCTTTGCGGCAGGAATTCCCGACTCCGGAACACCAGTGACCAAATCCGCCTCAACCGGATAGGCTTTTGCAAGAGATTTCCCGCCCCGGATACGCGCATCATAAATTCTGACCCCATCCATGGTACTGTCCAGCCTTGCAAAATAAATATACTCAAATACACAATGTGCATGCTTTTCTTTGGCCAGGGCTTTCTCTGACCTTACACCGTCTTTTGTGATGATCACCATTTCTCCGGGTTCAATATCACGGACAAACTCTGCTCCCACGGCAGTCAATGCACAGCTTTCGGAGGCCAGTATATAGGAATGCTCCCGTTTTCCAAGGCACAGCGGCTTCAGCCCGTATGGATCACGGACGCCGATCAGTTTGCGGGGACTCATAATCACCAGGCCATAGGCTCCTTTGATCCTTTGTGCCGTTTTTAAAATTGCTTCCTCCACCGTTTTCGAATGTACCCGTTCTCTCGCGATGTGAAATGCAATGACTTCCGAATCTGTTGTCGTATGAAAGATCGCACCGTTCCGGATCAGCTCCCATTTCAGTTTTGCCGTATTCACCAAATTCCCATTATGTGCAAGTGCAAGTGTCCCTTTTATATAGGACAGCACCAACGGCTGAGCATTTTCTGCAACCGAACCGCCCGTTGTGGAATATCGTACGTGTCCGATACCGATATCCCCTTCCATATTCCGTAACGTTTCTTCGTCCAGCACCTCACTGACCAAGCCCAGTTCCTTATGAAACTGTATATTCCCGCGCTCGCCATCTGTTCTGGAAACTGCAAGTCCGCAGGACTCCTGCCCTCTGTGCTGCAAAGATGTCAGTCCGTAATAAATGGAGGGAACAACGTTCCCGCCCTTAAGATCATAAATTCCAAATACACCGCAGGCTTCCTTCAATTCTGCCATTTGCATATCCTCCTCATCACAAAAAAAGAAGGCACTCCGGACATATCCGAAGCACCCTTGCTTATACTGAAATTATAATAGAAGAGAACGATTTGTCAACCCTTGTTCCATGAAAATTTTTTAAAATTTTTCAAAAAATCATTGACAACCGACTTTTTTTGTTTATAATACATCACATAAGCAACGGCGCTTTGGATGATATCCAAGGCGCTTTTTTTGTTTATATACACATATTCAAATTTCATCTGACGAATGGATTATAATCGAAAGGAGCACACCTATATGCCACTGAATATTCCTGAATTGTATGCCAGTCTTGTTTTTAACGATAAGATTATGCGCAGCAAATTACCAAAAGACATGTACAAAGCACTGAAAAAAACGATCCGGAACGGGACGCATCTGGAACTGGACGTAGCCAATTCCGTAGCGGTTGCTATGAAAGAATGGGCGATTGAAAACGGTGCTACCCATTATACCCATTGGTTCCAGCCGATGACCAACTTCACTGCTGAAAAGCATGACAGTTTCATTTCTCCGACCGGAGATGGGCAGGTAATTATGGATTTCTCCGGAAAAGAGCTTGTAAAGGGTGAACCGGATGCATCCAGCTTCCCGTCAGGAGGCCTCCGCGCGACTTTTGAAGCAAGAGGCTACACCGCATGGGATCCGACCTCACCGGCATTTATTAAAGATGGAACACTTTACATACCGACCGCCTTCTGTTCCTACAGCGGAGAAGCACTTGACAAAAAAACACCTCTTCTTCGTTCCATGGATACCTTAAACAAAGAAGCTGTCAACATGCTTCATATCCTCGGAAACACAGAGGTTAGAAACGTGAACACAACTGTCGGACCTGAACAGGAATATTTCCTGGTTGACAAAGAATTATATTCTAAGAGAAAAGACCTGATTTTCTGCGGACGCACACTGATCGGCGCACCTGCATCAAAAGGCCAGGAAATGGAAGATCACTATTTTGGAACCTTGAAGCCAAGAGTTTCTGCTTATATGCATGATCTTGACGAAGAACTCTGGAAGCTCGGTATCCCGGCCAAGACCAAGCATAACGAGGTTGCACCTGCACAGCATGAGCTGGCACCTGTTTTTGATACCACAAACGTAGCCGTTGACCACAATCAGTTGACTATGGAGGTCATGAAAAAGGTTGCTGACAAACACAATATGGTATGCCTTCTGCACGAAAAACCATTTGAAGGCATCAACGGAAGCGGCAAACATAACAACTGGTCTATGATCACAGATACAGGCTGCAATCTTCTGGATCCCGGAAAAACACCTGCCGAAAACACACAATTCTTAGTATTTCTGGTAGCTGTTATCAAGGCTGTGGACGATTACGCGGATATACTCCGAATCTCTGTTGCAAGCGCCGGAAACGATCATCGGCTGGGTGCAAATGAAGCGCCTCCTGCTATTGTTTCCATCTTCCTTGGAGATGAGCTGACTGAAGTTTTAAAGGCTATTGAAAACGATGAATACTTCAGCAACCACGGCACTGTACAGATGGATATCGGCGCAAAGGTTCTGCCTCATTTTGTAAAAGATAATACTGACAGAAACCGTACTTCACCATTTGCATTTACCGGAAATAAATTCGAATTCCGTATGCTTGGTTCCGCCGCCTCTGTTGCAAACCCGAATATTGTACTCAATACTGCCGTTGCTGAATCCCTTCGCCAGTTTGCTGAAAAACTGAAGGATGTACCGGCCGAAGACATGGAAAAAGCTGTTCATGAACTGTTGAAGTCCACAATCATGAAACACAAGCGTGTAATTTTCAACGGTAACGGCTATACAGACGAGTGGGTGGAGGAAGCAGAAAAACGCGGTCTCTATAATTTGAAAACAACACCGGATGCACTTCCCATGTTCATCAGTGACAAAAATGTAGCATTACTGACGGGTCACAGGATTTTTACAAAGGAAGAGCTGCATTCCCGTTATGAAATCTGGCTGGAAAACTATGTAAAGACCATTCATATAGAGTCCAATACTATGGCTGAGATGGTGCGGAAGGATTTGATGCCGGGCGTTCTCTCCTACATGGAGCAGATTGCAAATACAGCCAGCCTGAAAAAATCCGTAGCTGCAGACATTTCTGTTGCAGGCGAAGCTGTACTTTTGAAAAAATTGACGGAACTTCAGGAAAAGATGATGGACGGTCTTACTGCATTAAAGGCTGATACCGAAAAGGCAGAGGCTTGTGAGGATATTCTTGCCAGCGCAAAGACCTATCAGACATCTGTTCTTGCAGATATGGAGACCTTAAGGGCATCCGCAGATGAGGCGGAAGCACTTCTTCCGGAGGCACTTCTTCCGTATCCTACATACGGAAAACTGCTGTTCTCCATTTAACACAATTTCATAAGGTAAATACAGGGGATATCTTTATGAACAAAAGCTTCATAATTTAATTATCGATTTCCTCATCCATGAATCACACGATACGGTATCCCCTGTTTTACATACATTTTAGTTCGTAAAGGCGCGGAGAAATTTTTATTTCCCGCGCTTTTTCGATAAATCCGGGCTTGCGGCATAAAGGACTCCGGTGGTTCGGTTTCCTTGTCTCACTGCTGCAGACCGAAACGGCAAATGCCAAAATCAAGGGAAAGGGAGTTTTATTATGGAATTTTCATCAGTTAACACAATTTGGGTGCTTGTAGGCGCCGCATTGGTCTTCTTTATGCAGGCCGGGTTTGCTATGGTAGAGACGGGTTTCACCAGAGCAAAAAATGCAGGAAATATCATTATGAAAAACCTTATGGATTTCTGTATCGGAACACCGACCTTCTGGATCGTGGGCTTCGGTATAATGTTCGGTACAGGAAACGGCTTCTTTGGCTCCATTCACGGAATCGCCTCTGAAGCAAACTACGGAAATGCCATGCTTCCGGACGGCGTTCCGTTCTGGGCATTTTTAATTTTCCAGACCGTCTTCTGTGCGACCTCTGCTACCATCGTTTCCGGCGCTATGGCAGAACGTACCAAATTCTCCGCTTACTGTGTATACAGCTTTTTACTCAGCCTCATCGTATATCCGGTATCCGGTCACTGGATCTGGGGCGGCGGTTTTATCAGCCAGATGGGCTTTCATGATTTTGCAGGCTCCTGCGCTGTACATATGGTGGGCGGCGTTGCTGCATTGATCGGTGCTATTGTTCTTGGTCCCCGTATCGGTAAATACTCCAAAAGCGGCAAATCCAAAGCCATTCCGGGCCATAACTTAACCGTTGGTGCCTTAGGTGTATTCATCCTCTGGTTCTGCTGGTTCGGCTTCAACGGTGCTTCTACTGTCAGCATGGAAGGTGACGCCATTGTAAGTGCAGGCAAAATCTTCGTTACTACAAACCTTGCAGCAGCTGTTGCAACAGTAGCCGTTATGATCATCACATGGATACGCTACAAAAAGCCGGATGTTTCCATGTCCCTGAACGGTTCTCTTGCAGGTCTGGTTGCGATCACAGCAGGATGTGATACGGTATCTCCTGTTTCTGCAGCGATCATTGGTGTAACTTCCGGTTTTATTGTAGTATTTGGTATTGAATTTATTGATAAAGTATTAAAGATTGATGACCCGGTTGGTGCTGTTGGTGTCCACGGCTTAAATGGCGCTTTCGGTACTCTGGCAGTCGGTCTTTTCTCCGACGGCGCAGGTACTGGTTGGAAAGGGCTTCTCGTCGGCGGCGGTTTCCATGGCTTCGGCGTACAGTTTTTCGGCATGATCGTCACGATCGCATGGGTTGCTGTTACCATGACGATCATCTTCCAGGTCATTAAACACACCATGGGACTTCGTGTATCTCCGGAAGAAGAAATTGCAGGTCTGGATGGAAAAGAGCATGGCCTGACAAGTGCCTATGACGGTTTTGTGGTACATGACAGCATGGTAAGCGTTCCGACTCCAATGGGCGTTACAAAGGCTGCTCCGGCTGTAAATACCTCTGCCGCTTCGGCTCCTGCCGAATCGATTCCGGAAATACCGGCAGAAGGCGTTCACAAACTGACAAAGGTTGTCATCATCACCCGTCAGAATAAACTGGAAGACTTTATGCATGCAATGAATGAGATCGGCGTCACGGGTATCACAATTACAAATGTTATGGGCTGCGGTGTCCAGAAGGGGGCACGTTCCTATTACCGGGGCGTTGAAATGGATATGAACCTTCTTCCAAAAATCAAAATTGAAATCGTTGTCAGCCTGGTACCTGTACAGAAGGTTGTGGAAACTGCCAAAGCAGTGCTTCATACCGGTCAGTACGGTGATGGAAAGGTCTTTGTTTACGACATCGAAAATGTGATCAAAATCCGTACCGGTGAGGAAGGATATCTGGCTCTTCAGGATACACATCCTCTTCACTGAATTTCCAATCCGGCATCATTTCCACAGTCCGAAAAGGGGGAACTGTCACACAGCGAGATACATCGCAGGTGTGGCAGTCCCCCTTCTTTAGTCTTCTCTCTGCTCCCTTTCCAGTCTCGGCAGATTCCAATGATAATGCGCGGCAAGATACCGGATCAGGATCACAACGGCAGAAGCTACCACCATAGCCTCTACTGCCCCGAAGCTTCTGTAGATCACCACACAGACAATGGCGCCTACAATGGAAGCACAGGCATAAACATGACGCACAAAAATGTAGGGCGGCACGCCTGCCATCATATCACGAAGCAGACCCCCTCCCACGCCTGTGATGGTGCCCAGAAATACCAGCAAAAATGTATGAGATAAATATCCTTGCCGGATTCCTGTATTCACTCCCACGACTGTAAAAATTCCAAGCCCTATGGAGTCCATAACAAGCATCACTCTGTCATAGTTTTCCCGGAATCTGCCTTCCAGCAGTTCTCTCTTCCAATAAAGAACGAAAAATACCAGGCATGAGGTTACGGTTGCCACAGCCGCATAAACCGGATTCTGAAATACTCCCGGAGGAATGATGCCAAGTACCACATCACGTATCATCCCGCCGCCGACGGCAGTCACCACTCCCAGTACACAGACACCAAAAATATCCATTTTTCTCCCTACTCCAACCATGGCGCCGGATGCGGCAAATGCCACCGTACCCAGCATTTCCATAATAAATGTAATAATTTCCTGATAATCCATAACTACCCTCTCACACCTTTAAAGGACTTATCTCCTTTTTATAAACATAGCGGAGAAATAAACTGCAAACCAGCAAAGCAAAAACCTCAGAAACCGGAAAAGACCACCAGATTGCAGTAAGTCCCCCAAGCTTTGACAATATATAGGCAGCCGGCAGAAGCACAACAAGCTGCCTCAGGACAGAGACAGCCAGGCTCAGAAACCCATGGCTCAATGCCTGAAATACGGAGGAAGTAATAATATTAAATCCTGCCATAAGGAAGCTGATGCTGATGATCCGAAGTGCAGGAACACCAATTTCCAGCATAGATGCAGACGCATTAAAAATCTTCAGAAGCTGTGCAGTAGACAGTTGAAATATCGCAAACCCGCATATCATGATCCCGACTGCGTAGGTAATACTGAGACGAACGGTCTTTGTAAGTCTGTCCGGCTTTCCGGCTCCGAAATTATAAGCCACTATGGGCACCATTCCGTTGTTCAGCCCAAATACCGGCATAAATACAAAGCTCTGCAGTTTGAAATAGACCCCAAACACAGCAGTTGCCGTGGACGTATACGTCAACAAAATTTTGTTCATGCCGAAGGTCATGACAGAGCCTATGGAAGCCATGATGATCGAAGGCACACCTACACTGTAAATACTCTTTACCACCTTTTTGGACAATCTGTATTTTTTCAGAGAGAGCGTAAGCTCCTGGTTTCTGCGGAGATTGAACCAGAGCGCCAGCAAAGCTGCAACGACCTGTCCCGTAACGGTTGCAAATGCCGCTCCGGTCACCCCCAGCTCAGGAAATCCGAACAATCCGAAAATCATGACCGGATCCAAAATGATGTTGATAATGGCGCCCAGCGACTGAGTGATCATTGTATAGAAGGTTTTTCCTGTAGACTGCAGAAGCCGTTCAAAGACAAACTGAAAAAACAGTCCGAAGGACATCATCCCGCACACACGGACGTATTCAGTCCCATAATTTAAAATCTCCTGATTATTTGTCTGTACAGCAAAAAACAGCCTGCTGAAGCAGCCTGCCAGAACTGCAAATGCCAAAAAGCTAAAAAACGAAAGTATCACACCGTTATTTGCCGCCTTGTTTGCACGTTCCGTATTCCCCTCCCCAAGGGAGCGGGATACTAATGCATTGAGGCCGACACCGGTACCTGCTCCGACTGCAATCATCAGATTCTGTACCGGAAACGCCAAAGATACTGCTGTCAGGGCATTTTCATTAATCTGTGCCACAAACATACTATCCACAATATTGTACAACGCCTGTACCAGCATAGACAGCATCATAGGTACAGACATCGAAATAAGGAGTCTGTTCACCGGCATAACTCCCATTTTGTTTTCTGTTACATTCCTCGTACTTTCCAAGAAACTCCACCTCTTCTTTCCCTATGTATTCTAAACTATTCTATATGAGGAAAATTTTAATGTCAATGTATATTCATCTTTTCCTGTAATAAAGATATCCCGTCAGATCTGCCAGCATCCATCAAACGGGAATCGCCCACCAGATCGCAGCTACCCCAAAAGCCGGATTGGGAGCCAGCAAATAAGCAAGTACAACTCTTGTTCCCAGAGAAATGATTGTCAGCACCAGTGACATCCCTGGCTTTTCGATGCCCCGGTATAAACCATAAAGCAAAAATAAGCAGCCGATTCCCCAGTAAAAGGCGCCCTCAATCCGAAGATACCGAATCCCCTCTGCAATGACCGCAATCTCATTTGCTTCCACAAAAATCTGCATGAGCTTTCCGGCAGACAGACATACGAGCACCGAAACGAGCACACAGAACCCGACAGAGAGCCGGACTGCCAGCTTCGTCCCCTTTTTGATTCTTTCATGCTTCTCTGCCCCGTAATTCTGTGCCACAAACATCGAAAACGCATTTCCGAACTCCTGTGCAGGCATATAGGCAAGGGTATCTATTTTCACTGCGGCGGCAAAAGCCGCCATGATCACTGTTCCAAAGCTGTTCACCAGACCCTGGATCATCAAAATACCGAAATTCATCACAGACTGCTGGATACAGGTAAGAACAGAGTACCGGGTTACCCTTCCAATCACCTCTGCCCGGAGCTTCATGCCGCTTTGCTTAAGGCGCAGGGAGGGCATACACAAAATGGTATATATCATGATTCCGGCACCTGCCGCCGCCTGTGCCATCACTGTCGCCTCCGCCGCACCTGCAACCCCTCTTTGCAGACCGATCACAAACCACAGATCCAATACAATATTCAGTATGGAGGCCGCGGCCAAAAACCACAGAGGCGCTACAGAATTTCCAACTGCCCGCAGCAAACAGGCAAAATAATTATAGAGAAATGTAAAGCCTATTCCTGCAAAAATCACCTTCACATAAGCATTCATCAGCCCGTAAAGCTCTTCCGGCACCTGCAGTAAATACAGAATGCCATCTGTATACACAAATATGAGAACATTGACGACAACCGTCACCAGTCCGATAAACCAAAAAGAAACCCACATGCTTTCTTTCAGCTCTGCCTCATTGCCGGCTCCATATGCAATCGAAAATACAGCCCCGCTGCCCATACACAGACCAATGATCACAGATGTCAAAAAGGTCATCAGCGTATATGCAGAGCCAACTGCTGCCAGAGCATCGGCTCCAATATACCTTCCTACAATGATCGTATCCGCAATATTGTATACCTGCTGCAGCAGATTTCCCAGAATCATGGGAACGGCGAACAACAGCATCGTTTTTAAAATGCTTCCTTCCGTCAGATTTCTTTCCATTTGTCCTCCAAAAACAGGACCTGCCGCACCATATCATGCGGCAGATCCTGCCTGTTGCCTTTCGTTGCTTTTTAGAATTACTTTGTGACTGCTGCAGAAATCCGGAAGCTCTGCATGAATTTATCATACCGTGCTTCCGGATTTTTCTGAGTCATCCCATTCTGTCAATCTTCCTGATCCTCTGTCTCTTCGGCATCTTCCGTAATTTCTGCCGGTTCCTCCGGTACAGGCCAGATATGAATACTGTTCGGAGTCTCTATTTTATGCGGCTTTCCTTTCATAATCAGCAGATTTTTCTCATAATCTACTTGAAAGGTCGTAATTGTATTGCTCGCATGGTTTGCCACTGCAATATGCTGGTTATCCGGAAAAATCACCAGATCCTTCGGATAATCGCCGCTGATCGGAAGCGTAAATTTCTTATCCAGAAGACCGCTCTCCCGGTCAATTTCATACATGGAAACTGTATTTTCTCCGGCAGTTGTACAGAACAGATGCTCTCCATCCGGTGCAAGGGCAAGTCCGGAAGCTGCATTGTGAATTGCATCCTTGTCGTTCTCCTTTGCAAGAGTCGTAATACTCTGAAGGAGCTCAAACTCCGGTGCAGGTCCGCTTCCATCGTAGCTGTACACTTTAATCTCATTGCTCAGCTCGAACAGCAGATATGCAAAACGTCCGTCTGCGCTGAATCGGATGATTCTCGGTCCGCTCTCTCTCGGGCAGCGGAGAATATCTACCAGCTCCAGCTTATGATTTCTCTTATTAATACGGTAAATCTTCACTTGATCGATACCATTATCTACTGCACAGAGATATTTGTTGTCCGGTGTCGGACGTACACAGTTTACATGCGGACGAAAATTGCGCTCTGCAACACTGCCCAGGCCTTTATGGAACACACCATCCATAAGGCTTCCCAATCTCCCATCCCTATGGGTATGCACAACGGTCACTTTTCCATCATGATAACCTGCCACGTATAAATATTTTCCATCTACATCCGTAGCCAAAAAACAGCCTCTCATGCCGTCAATATCCACACTGTTGATACGCTTCAGATCGCCGTTTTCATCGCGCTGAAACACTGCCACACCTTCATCCTCAATCGAATAAAGGAATTTGCCATTCTTAGATACTGCCGTATGCGATGCATTGCTTACCTGAACCTCCGAACGCTCTGACAGCGTACCTTCCTCCACATTTACATCATAGACCTGAATCCCTTTGCTCGTTCCATGGGTATAGGTTCCTACATAGGCTACATATTTCTGATTCCCCATAAGTCCTGCCTCCTACCGTCATCTCTTATAACACATTATCAATCTAACGAACGCATAGCATATCACTCCACCGCGCCTGCTTCCCGATTGCATTCGCGACTCACGTCAAGGCTGTGTTCGTCGCTTATGCGTTCATTATAGCATAAACGTTTCGTAAGAACAAGTTTCCATTATCTGCCGGGCTTATTTTCTTTCATACAATTCAGGAAAAACAGCCCCTTACCGCGTCTAAGGTTTCCCCGATCACAGCATCCGTATGTGCCGCGGATAAGAACATTGCCTCAAACTGTGACGGAGCCAGATGAATCCCTGCATTCAGCATTGCCTTGAAATACTCTGCAAAGGACTTTGTATCGGAGGTTTTGGCAGATGTATAATCCACAACCTCCTCGCTGGTAAAGAACAGGCTTCCCAGAGAAGCAATGTGATTCAGCCGGTATGCCATTCCCTTTTCTTTTAAAATCTGCTTCATACCGCCATACAGCTTTTCTCCTTTTTGGGACAGCTCTGTATAAACCTCCGGATGCGCATACAGATATTTAAGCTGGGTCAGTCCGGCCGCCATGGCAATCGGATTTCCGCTCAGGGTGCCTGCCTGATATACCGCGCCAACCGGAGACACCATTTCCATGATCTCTTTTCTTCCGCCATATGCTCCCACAGGCATGCCTGCGCCGATGATCTTACCGTAGGTTACCAAATCCGGCTTTACGCCAAAATATTCGGCTGCTCCGCCGAAAGCAAGACGAAAGCCTGTGATTACCTCATCAAAGACCAGAAGCGCACCCGCTTCATCGCAGAGCTTCCTAAGCCCGGAAAGAAAGCCCTCCCTCGGAGCCACCACTCCCATATTGGCGCCGACAGGCTCTACAATCACGGCCGCCACCCGGCCTTTCGCCTGCGCAAACAGGGTACGCACACTTTCCAGGTCATTGTATACAGCAGTCATTGTATCCTCCGTGCATCCCTTCGGCACACCGGCGCTGTCCGGTACGCCGCTTGTCATTACGCCGGAGCCTGCGCTTACCAGCATGGCATCACTGTGCCCATGATAACAGCCCGCAAATTTGATGATCTTATTCTTTCCGGTAAAACCTCTTGCAGCGCGGATTGCGCTCATGACTGCTTCCGTACCGGAATTGACCATACGAACCATTTCAACATGAGGAATATGCCCGCAGATAAATTCTGCCATTTCCACCTCAATCTCCGTTGCACAGCCAAAGCTCAGCCCCTTTTCGCATGCCTTTGCCACACTTTCCCGGACAGCCGGAAAATTATGTCCCAAAATCATCGGTCCCCAGGAATCAATATAGTCAATATAGCGGTTGCCATCCACATCATAAATATAACAGCCATCTGCACGGTCAATAAAACGCGGTGCCTCACCGATTGCACCGTAAGCGCGCACCGGACTGTTTACGCCTCCCGGAATCCGTTTCACCGCACGCGCAAACAATTCTTCCGATCTTGTCATCAGCCGATTCTCCCTTCATCCATGAATTTTGCCAGTTCCTTTGCGAAATAAGTCAAATAAATCTGTGCGCCCGCACGGTAGGTACCCACGGCCATCTCACAGATGATCTTTTCTTCATCGATCCATCCCATATCAGCCGCTGCCTTTACCATAGCGTATTCTCCGCTGACACTGTATGCTGCGACCGGGACGTTTGTGGCCTTAGAAACCTCAGAAATAATATCCAGGTAAGAAAGGGCAGGTTTCACCATAATAATATCCGCGCCTTCCTCAACATCCGTCAAGGCCTCCTTCATTCCTTCCCTGCGGTTATGAAAGTCCATCTGATAGCTTTTTCTGTCACCGAAAGCCGGCGCAGAGCCTGCCGCCTCACGGAAAGGCCCATAAAAGGCAGACGCATATTTGACTGCATAGGACATGATCGGAGTCTCTTTGTGGCCGTTCCTGTCTAACAGCTCTCTGATCGCACGCACGCGTCCATCCATCATGTCGGAAGGAGCAACCATATCCGCCCCTGCTTCCACGTGAGACAGGGCGGTCTTTGCCAAAAGCTCCAGGGTCGCATCATTTTCCACCTCATGCCCGCACAGCACACCGCAATGTCCATGAGAGGTATATTCGCACATACATACATCCGTTATATAATAGAGATCGGGAAACTGTTTTTTTGCCTCTCTGAGCGCACGCTGCACGATACCCTCCTCTGCGTATGCACCACTTCCCACCTCATCCTTATGATCCGGAATTCCAAACAGCATCAGGCTGCTTACTCCCGCCTTCTGCAGGCGCTCCAGCTCATAAGGAAGACGGTCGACACTGTAGCGGTACTGACCTTTCATCGAAGGAATCTCTTCCTCGATTCCCTTCCCCTCCCGCACAAACAGCGGATAAATCAGAGAAGCCTTATCCATTCTTGTTTCCCGTACCATTCTGCGCAGCGTTTCACTGCCCCTCAATCTTCTCGGTCTTTGCGTCAGTTCCATACTCTCTCTCCTGTCTTTTATTTTCCTCAGCCTTTATTTGCACTACAAGTGCGATCAGGCTTTCAATCGTTGCTTTCTCAGCCATATGGGTCTTCATGCCGTAAGCATCCGCCGCTGCCTTTGTCTGCCTGCCGATACAGGCAGCCGTCACCTTCTTATAATCCAGACCTTCTGTTCCTTCTACAAAGCCCTTCACTGTGGAGGCACTGGTAAAGACCACACAGTCAACCGCACCTGAGGCGATCTCTTTTGATTCATCGATCAGTGCGCTGCGTTCATAAACGGTCTCATAGGTTGCCACATCCTCCACCTGTGCTCCTGCCTCCTCCAAAAGCCGCACCAGATTGGCATTTCCCCTAAAGCCCCGCGGAATCAGAATCCGCTCCCCGCCTGTGAGCTTCTCTGCAAGCGCTTCCCCCAGCGAATCTCCGTCGTACACCTTCGGCATCAAATCCACATACAGGCCGCGCTCCTTCAGCTTGCTGCGGGTTCCTTCCCCGATTGCAGCGATCCTGACCTTACCCAGACTCCGAATATCTTTTTCCCGCTTTTGCATTTCTTCAAAAAAGACTCCGACACCTGTAGGACTGGTAAATACAATCCACTGATAAGCCTCCATGTCATCCAGCGCCGCATATAAACGACTCTGATCCTCCACCGGAACCGTCCGGATAGCCGGAAGCTCCAGCACCTCCGCACCCATTTCCCGAAGCCTTGCCGATGTCCGGGAAATCAGGTTTTTCGGCCGGGTCACCAAAACCTTCCAGCCTGCCAGCGGCAGTTCCTCATACCAGGCAAATTTCTCCGCCAACGTGCAGACCTTTCCCACAACAATGATTGCCGGTGTTTCAATTCCCAGGCGCACCGTCTCTGTCTCCAGCGTCGAAACCGTTGCCACGATCCGTTTCTGGTCCGCAGTGGTTCCCTTTTGGAGGACGGCCGCCGGCATTTCGCAATCCATTCCCGCCTTTATAAGACTTCTGCAGATATCTCCAAGAGCAGATACTCCCATCAAAAATACAAGGGTTCCCCCGGTCCGCACCAGGGCTTCAAAATCTATATCATATTCCTGACCGGCACGCTTATGTCCCGTAATGATATGCAGAGAGGAACAAAAATCTCTGTGAGTCACCGGAATTCCATTATAGGCAGGGACAGAAAGCGGCGAAGTTACTCCCGGCACCATCTCATAAGGTATGCCGTTTTTGGCCAACAGCTCCAACTCCTCCCCGCCCCTGCCGAACAGGAAGGGATCCCCGCCCTTTAACCGCACCACTCGATAGCCTTTTTTTGCTTCCTTAAGCAGCACCTCATTGATCTGTTCCTGAGGCATGGTATGTTGATTTGCACGTTTCCCCACATTGATCAGCCTCGCCGCCAAAGGAATCTGAGAAAGAACTCCCTGTCCAACCAAACTGTCATAGACCACTACCTCAGCCTTACTGAGCACATCCATACCTTTTACGGTAAAAAGGCCGATATCGCCGGGTCCGGCGCCTACCAGCCATACTTTTCCCACTCCCATCAAACCACTCCTTTTCTGCAGGCATTTCTCAGTTGTTCTGCAAGCGCAACGCCTAATGCCTCAGCATCGGAAACGCTGCCTCTGATGCTGCCCTTTCGATAGCTTCCATCTTCCTCCTGATAATACAGGCCCCGAAGAAACAGGCTTTCGCCTTCCACCTCTGCATAAGCGGCAACCGGAGAAGAACAGCCTCCATTCAGATATTTCACAAAAGCCCTCTCTGCGGTTCCGGCAATCCATGCATCTCTGTCCTTATAGCCTTCCAAAAAACCATAATCATTCCCTGCCTTTCCCTGAACAGCGAGGATTCCCTGACCTGCCGCAGGGATCATCTCATCCGGAGTAAAATAACGGGCAATACGATTTTCAAGTCCCAGGCGCTTCAAGCCTGCCGCAGCCAGGATCAGGGCCGCATACTCTCCGGAATCCAGCCTGCGCAGCCGTGTCTGCAGATTTCCCCGGATGCTTTTGACCTCCATATCCGGATACAATTCTTTTAACTGCAAGGTTCTTCTTAAGCTGGAACAGCCAAGAGGCTTCGCGGGTTCCAGCTCCCTTATGCCTTCCGGAAGCACCAGCACATCTCTCGGATCCTCCCGCCTGGAAAAAGCCAGAAGCGGAAGCTCAAAAGGCACCTCCATGGGCATATCCTTTAAACTGTGTACGGACAGATGGCTTCTGCCTTCCAAAAGAGCCCTGTCCAGTTCCTTGACAAACAGGCCCTTTCCGCCCACCTTGTCCAGCGTCCTGTCTAAAATGATGTCTCCTGTCGTCTTCATTGTCAGGATTTCCACCTTCATCTGCGGATGCTTCTCTGTTATGTATGCCCTGACCATTTCACTCTGCAGTACTGCCAGCTTGCTTTCCCTGCTTCCGATAATCACCCTGTCCGTCATACCTCAATCCTCATCCTCGTCCACGTCCTCCATTGCCTGTTCAATTGCTATACGTACCTTCCGGGCCTTTTTATGATCCAATCCACTGGCGGTAATGCCTACCACAAGCTCGTCCTTCATAAAAATACCCGGAAAATAAAAATCACACTTGGTCCTGTCATCTGCAATATTTACATAAATGCCCTCTTCCTTGCAGATACGGTAAATTTCCTCATTCAGCTTCCGGTCATTCGTAGCGGCAATCACGATATACGCCATTTTAAAATCCGAACGCTTCACCGGACGCATCCGTAAGTCCACAAGCCCTGCCTTCCCAAGCTCTGCAAGCTCCATGGTCGTCTGCGGTGCCACCGCCGTAATATTTCTGGTAAACTGCAGAAGAGTTTTTACCCTGCGGGTAGCTATGTTCCCTCCGCCCACTACGACGATATTTTTGTCGCTCAAATCCACGAACATCGGAAAATATCGTTTATTCTTCATATACTTTCTCCAATCCTGCCACACACTCCAGGAACGCTTTCTGATTTAAACTGTCCCGCAGCCCGAAGATCAGCTTATTCACTACCTTTCCGGCAGCAGTGTCTACCGCGCTCTCCAGCTTTACCCTGTCGCAGTCTTCCATTGGTGTGCTCTTCAGTATTTTCGCAATCCTGAGATTCAGATCATGAACTGCTTCCTCTTTAATTTCCCGGATTCTTGGAATAATGTCCCGTCCATCCAGCCACTGATAAAATTCATCCATCTGTACCTGTACGATCACACCTGCTGCTTTAAGATTCTCCTGAAATTCCTCCGGAGCTTCTTCCAATCGAAAGCTGTCCATATCATAAAGCGTGATCCCGGTCATTTCACCAAGTACAGGTTCAATATCCCTTGGCACTGCCAGATCAACCAAAATCAAATCCTTTGTCAGTTCTATCTCCTCGAACAATTCTTTGCGAAGTGTAAAATTCGGGCTTGCCGTTGCACTGACTGCCAAATCACATTTGGGAAGATACTCCATACGGTCGCCGTAATTGATTCGTTTGCATCCCTGCGGAATATTCACAACACCGCTTCTGTACTGACGGACTGTAACTGTAACATCTGCACCGGCCTCCCGCAATGTCTGCGCTGCCACCTTACCCATCTCTCCATTGCCGATCACCATACAGGTCTTGTCCCTCATGGTGCAGCCCTGTCCCTCCAGGAACTGAATGACCTTATGGATCACAGACGGATTTCCATGAGAAAACGGCACCTCTGTCTTGATCCTTTTGCCTGCTGTCACAGCCATCCGAAACAGCACCTCAAGCACGCTGTCCGTCGTATAATGCGCTCTCGCAAGACTCAGGGCCTCCTTCACCTGTGTTAAAATCTGATCCTCGCCTAAAATCTGGGATTTTAATCCGCCGGTCAGATAAAACAAATGCTCAACAGCCTCTTTATCTTCCCTTTTTATAAAATATTTTTCATAAGAATCCTCCCGGATTCCTTTTAATCTGCAAAGACAATCATACAGTGAAATTTCTTTTGTGTCATCCAGACTCGCCCACACTTCCAGACGATTACAGGTAGACAGAAGAATACATCCCCGGATTCCTTCCTGTTCCTTTAGTTTTTCCATTGCATCTCCGGCATTTTTCTTTGTGAACGCAAATAATGCACGGATATCCACGGGAGCCATATTATGGTCCACGCCAATCATGGAAATGCTCATAATCGTATCATTCTCCTTTGTTTTCACTTATCTTTATTATCATAAACATTACGTCAGATAATGTCAATTCCCACCTCAGGATTTTTCAAATTTCCAGCGGCTTCCAAAAGAGAATTGACTATTTTTCCTGTAAATACTATAATGAATGAGCAAACGCAATAAGTACACAGCCAGTTGCAAACGATGCTGGGTATAAAGGATTTTGGAGGTACTCTGCCAATGAAACAGGAAACCAGAAAAGCCATTCTTGTTGTCAGCTTCGGCACCAGCTATGAACCGACCAGAAAGGTCACCATTGATGCCATTGAAAAGGAAATTGCCGATGCCTTTCCCTCCTGCCGGGTTTACCGCGCATGGACCAGCAGGATCATCATTGCAAAGCTCAGAAGGCGCGACGGACTTTCCATTCATACAGTCAAAGAGGCTATGGAGCAAATGCTTAAGGATGGCATCACCGATGTGATTGTACAGCCTACACACGTGATCAACGGCATCGAAAATGACCGGATGAAGGAGGATGCACTCTCCTACGCGGAACACTTTTCGTCCATTTCCTTCGGAACTCCTCTTCTGACCAGTGAACAGGACAACGTGGCCGTCATCCATGCGGTTGCTGAAGAATTCAAATATCTGGAAAAGGATACCGCACTGGTGCTCATGGGACACGGAACCACTCATTATTCCAATACTATCTATGCGGCACTGGATTATCAATTCAAGGATTTGGGATATCCGCATATTTTCCTGGGCACGGTGGAAGCCTATCCGGCTATGCACTCACTGCTCCGTATGCTTCAGGCATTTCAGCCCAGGAAGGTAGTGCTTGCTCCATTTATGATCGTGGCCGGGGATCATGCACGCAACGATATGGCTGGCGAAGATCCGGAGTCCTGGATGTGCCGGTTCCAAAAAGCAGGCTATCAGGTTGTTCCGGTGTTAAAGGGCCTGGGAGAATATTCGGGAATTCGTTCTCTTTTCATCTCTCATGTTCAAAATGCCATGACTGGTGCATCAGAGGAATAAGAAAAAAGAGGGATGTCAGGAATCCCTCTTCTTTTTTATATAATGATTCAAAATGCCGCCGCCGACAATGATCACCCCGGCAATCGCAACCACTCTTTTTGCCGCCTCCTGAGGAAGCCGGCTCTTCGAGCCTATGGTTTCGGAATAAAAGGTAAGAAAATAGTCCACCTCACGGGGCGTTCCCATAGCCGTCGTATCCGCAGTCACAGGCATCTCACTGTCCATAACTGCAATCGGAATCTCAAAGAGTGAATTCCCTCCATCTGTATTCTCATTCAGATATTTTTCTGTGCCAACGATCATATAATCATAGTTCGCACTGCTCCACTTTAGCTCTGCGTACGCTTTGCCGTTTTTTACCTTCAAAACCGCAGGGGACGAAACGCTTGCCTTGCCGCTGCCGCCCACAAGCTCTACTCCGATCGAATACTCTCCATCCTCCATATCGATTTCCATAGCATGTACGGGCGTACGTTCCCCGGAGACTTCTGTTTCTGCTGCTTCTTCCGCCTCCTTCTCCTCCGTCCCGGCTTCCTTTTCAAGTCTCCGGTATGCTTTCAACGCCATTTGGATCGTATCATAATCCGGCAGCTCTACCAAAAGCGCATCCTCAGGCAGAGTTGAAGCATCAAATAAAATCACTCTGTCATACCATTTTTCTTTTCTTTTGCTGAATGCCGCACAGGAAATACCTTTATCCAGTGCCTCCACAGGAATGGTATAGGTATACCTTCCCTCTTCATCCTCTTCAAAGTCAATATATTCGGAAATACCTGCTGCTGCCGCTTCCTCTTTGGTACCCATAAACAGCTTCAGATACCCCTTTCCGCTCAGAGTTATCACAGCCTCCATAGTCCCGTCCGATACAGTCAGCTCTGCTTCAACAATCCGAAACATAGAGGAACTGGATTCCACCTCTATGTCATAGGCTCCGTCCTTCACATCAAATCCATATATCGGAAGCATTCCGTATTTTCCGACTTCTGAAGTGCCGGCCTGCTCCGATGCCTCTGCCACCCGGCTGTATTCTGCTGCCTGACAGACTCCCATACTCCCGATCAGCACTGCCGCAGCCGCTGTACAAATCGCTTTTTTTAAATTCTTCATCATGCTAATCCTTCCTGTTAAAGGAATCCCTAATGCTCACGCGCTATAAAGGTAAATATATCATACCGCTCCTTTGATGTAAAGAAAACATTGCTTACAGGCCTGTAAAAGAGTATAATAAAACCTACTGTTCACAGAGACAGGATATGAATAGTAAGGAACTGTCAAGAAATAAATTTCCGGCTGATACCGGATATAAATGATAAAGGAGCCAATATCAAAACATGATAGAATTAAAGGACCTCACCAAAAAATTCGATAATTTTACGGCCGTCGACTCCTTGAATCTCACCATTCAGACAGGAGAATTCTTTGGTCTTCTGGGTCCCAACGGCGCAGGCAAAACAACCACCATAAGTATGCTGTCTACCCTGCTGCTTCCTACCCGGGGACAAATCCTGATAGACCGGCAGATTCTGACACGCCAGCGGCCTGATTTAAAACAAAAGATCAGTGTCATCACTCAGGAATATTCCATGCGGCAGGATATGAACATGGATGAAATCATGGAATATCAGGGCCGGTTATATTTCATGCCTTTGAAGCAGATCCGTTCACGCACAGAAGAATTGCTGGACTTCTGCGGACTGATTGATTTCCGCAAACGAAGCGTCCGCAAGCTCTCCGGCGGTATGAAGCGTAAGCTCATGGTCTGCCGGGCACTGCTGACGGAACCGGAAATCCTTTTGCTGGACGAGCCTACCGCAGGTATGGATCCGATTTCCAGAAGACAGATGTGGAGCCTTCTCCGCCAGCTTAATGAAAAAAATCTGACGATCCTGCTCACTACACATTATATTGAAGAAGCACAGACTCTCTGCAACCGGGTGGCGCTTATGAACAGCGGAAAGCTGGAGGAGGTAAACACACCAACGGGGTTCATCGAAGAGCTGGGGGCTTACGCTGTGGACGAAATGACAGCCGCAGGACTCCAAAGCCGTTATTTTCATGAGCGAACGGAAGCAATTCAATATCTTTCCGGTATTCAGGGACAATCCTCTCTGCGTGACACCACTTTGGAGGACGTTTTTGTAGAACGGGCCGGGAAGCATCTGACTTCCTCATAAATCAACCGCAGCAGCAAACGCAGGAGCCTGCACAGTCGTCTCACAGTGCGCTGCGGACAAATATCAATATGGAGCTGTATTATGGGAATAATTACAATATTATGGGAAAAATGGACAGAATTTAAACGGGATTTTTATAAGATCACATTGGCGGCCATGGTGGCGCCCCTTATGTACCTGGTCGTATTCGGTTTGGGTATCCAGACCACCTCTCACGGAGAACCATACCTGAATTTCCTGATTCCCGGTGTCGTATCGCTGACTACGATGAACGGAAGCTTTAACGCCATTGCACAAAATCTGAATGTCCAGAGACTTTATGAAAAGGCCTTTGACCAGGTGATGATCTCCCCTACTCCGCTCTGGCAGTTTATTATCGGACAGATTTTGGGCGGCAGTCTCCGGGGCCTGTATGCAGGAAGCATTATTCTGCTGCTGACTATGCCGATTGAAACAGGACTGATCTTTAACGGACTTTCCTTTTTTATTATGCTCTTAAACGGAGCCGTCTTTTCCGCAGTCGGAGTGGTGGTATCCTTCCTCGCCAAGAATCATGCGGATGTTCCGAGGTTTTCCAACTACATCATCATGCCCATGGCATATCTGTGCAACACCTTTTTTTCTGCAGATAAAATGCCGAAGGGGCTGCGCGAGGTAATCTCCGCACTGCCCCTCTCACAGACCAGCAAAATGATTCGAAGCATTGCTTCCGGCACAGGTGCGGATTTGACGGGAATCCTCGTCCTCCTGGTCTATCTCATCGTTTTCACAGCGATTGCGTTCTGGTTTATTTATAAAAAGAAAAATCTATAAAATTCTGTTTCCAGCGCGGTTGTGTATGCAAGCACATCCGCGTTTTTTTAATACGGAAGCGCCTCTCCCGACCACTGGTGTACCTTTCCGCCTGCCTCTTGTAGGATCAGGCTTCCGGCGGAATAATCCCAGGGCTTCAGGTGGAGTATACGCGGACACGCAGCGGTATTCCCAGAGAATCAGCCAGTTCCCGGCTCTTTTTCACATTTTCTTCCCCTATCACATCCACAACTGTAAAGCGCACATCCTCCAAATATTTCCGGCAGTCCTGTGCAAACTTAAGCATTCCCTCAAAGGACCTTTCCCCGTAAGCCGGACGGACTACCTCGCAATAAGATGCGGCATCCGGCATATTCAGGCTTATCGACACACTGTCTACTGCCCTGCAGATTTCCTCTGCGGTAGAACGTTTATGGATCAGATCACTGAGGCCATTCGTATTCAGACGAATCTTAAACGGGTACCTCTCACGCACATAAGCGCTGACTGCAATCAGGTTCTCAAGCACCATGGTAGGTTCTCCGTATCCGCAGAAAACAACCTCTGTACAGTCTCCGAAATCATATGCATCCATTGCCTTTTTGATCTCCTCCAGGGACGGCTCATGCTCAAACCAGAGATTGCCGGCTTCCCCCACGGAGTCGTCATGATTACGAATACAGAAGGTACATCTGCACGGACACTTATTCGTAATATTAAAATATACCTGATCCTTATAACGGTATAGAATATCAGTCATAAAAAGCTTCCTCTCCTTGTTTAAACTCTTTTCCAATCATACGCATTTGAGACGCTTAAGTCAAATCCCATTTGCAAATCTTTTCTTAAAGCCCATGCGGTCCAGAGCCATTCCGATGATCACAAACACGATGGTACTACCTCCGGACTGCACGACACTTCCGCTGACAGAAGTAAAAAAGGCCGTAGTAAAGCCGAACATAATTCCCTCTGCGATATAATACCCGGTTCCGGAAATGACAAACGCCAGGAATAGTGCCACTACATTTCTCTTTGTCACGATCTTAGCCGCATCAGAAGAAAACGGCAGACAGATCAGCATTTTAATGATAATAGTTGCCGGAGCCCACACCGGAGATGTCAGAATATCTGCCAGACCGCCTCCAATCGCACCTGCCGCACATGCATAAGGCATCGGAAGCAGCGCCGCTGCCAGATAGATCAGGGAATCCCCCAAATGTACATATCCTCCATTCATGCCTACCGGAATATGACAAATATACGCGGTCATTACGGCAATCAATGCTGCCAGAACTGCCGTTACTGTCAAGCGCCGAAGTGGTGCTCCTGCCGCCGCCTGTTCTTTTGCTGCTGTTAAATCCGTCATTGTTTTAAGCCTCCCTTAATTCATATAAATATGGTTCAAAGCAAACGCCATCATTGCGGTCCGTTCCCTCCTGTACAGTATCCCGGATGGCTTTGGAAAGAAAACGCACCGCTTTTCTGACACAGCGCTCCATGCTCTCTCCGTTTACCAGCCCGGCACACAATACGGAGGCAAATAAATCTCCGGTACCGGAATAGCTGCCGCCTGTTTTTTCTGCGGATATCCATCTGCATGCTCCGTTTTCCCGGACCAGATTTCCGATTCGTACCGGCTTGCCGGGTTCCTCAACATCCACCCCTGTGATTACTGCAGCCTTTACATGAAACTGCTCTTCCAGCTTCCTGCCGATCTCTTCAATTTCTGTAAAAAGTTCCGACCCTGTCCGCTGTGTCAAAAACTGCCACCGCTTCTTCATCCCCTCTTTTCCATACAGAAGAAGCAGAGCTTCTGTCAGATTCGGCGTGATCACCCGGGCCTTACCTGCCAGAATACGCATCTTCTTACACAATTCTTCTGTATACATGCCATAGACCCCGCCTCTGTCCCCCATGACCGGATCGACCAGGATCAGGGTATTCTCTCTTTTAAAGACTTCTATAAATTCCAGGATTTTGTCTGCCTGCTTTTCCCCTGCCAGATACCCGGTATAAATACCATCCGGCCAAAATCCTCTTTTTTTCCACTCCTCCATGATGCTTCCGATACGGTCTGTATAGTCATCACAGAAATAAGATTCATATCCGGTCTGATTGCTCAGCACCGCCGTCGGCAGAGGACATGCCTGGACTCCCATAACAGAAATGACGGGAATTGCCGCTGTCAGGGAACATCTCCCCAATCCGGATAAGTCATTCAGCACCGCTATTTTTTTCACTGCTTATCACTCCAGTCTTGTATCTTTTCTTGTTATGGTATAGAATACCATTAAAGTGTATCTTGCAAAATATCCAAAAATAACTATTTTTTAGAGGACAATTTATGAACCTGCAATTAGAAAAAACAAAAAAAAATGACCACCTCTATATGGAGGTCTATCGCTATTATAAGGACCTCATCATACGGCAGAAGCTGCCTGCGGGTGCGAAAATGCCTTCTCTGAGGAAATGTGCCCAGGAGCTGAAGCTCAGTCGTACGACCGTTGAAAACGCCTATCTGCAGCTTGCTGCCGATGGCTATATTATATCCAGGGCCCAAAGCGGCTATTATGTAACAAACATTGCCGGCCGGCCGGCTCCTCTCCCTGCTGAATATGAAAAGAGGGAACCATACCGATACAATTTCGCTTCCTCCGACGTGGATCGTGAAAGCTTTCGTTTCGATCTGTGGCGCCGTTATATCAAAAGTGCCCTCCGCCAGGATGAGCGTCTGCTTTCTTACGGGGAGCCTCAGGGAGAACCGGATTTTCGCGAAGCACTTGCAGATTACATCTGCGTAAGGCGCAACGTACTCTGCTCTCCCTGCGATATTGTCGTAGGCGCCGGTGTCCAGAGCCTGCTCCATATCCTTTGCCCTCTTATAAAAGAAAAAAAGACGGTATCCTTTCCTACACCGTCTTTCATACAGGGAAGCACTGTCTTTCGCGACTACGGCTTTGACGTCCGTTACCGCAACAAGGACTCCGGAGTAATTTATGTATCCCCTGCCCATATGACCAAATGGGGTGAGATCATGCCGGTGTCCAGAAGACTGGAATTGATCCGCTATGCTTCAGAGCATCACAGCCTGATCATTGAGGATGATTTTGAAAATGAGTTTGTCTACCTGCAGAAACCGACCCCTTCTCTGTTCAGTCTCGCAGGCGGGCAGGATGTTGTCTACATCGGTTCCTTTTCCAGGCTTTTGCTGCCCTCCATTCGAATCAGCTTTATGGTGCTTCCGCCTTCTCTCACCGATGTCTATCGCCAAAAAGCGGCAAACTATAACCAGACTGCTTCCAAGGCAGAGCAGATTGCACTCTGCCAGTTTATCCGGGATGGACATCTGGCAGCGCAGACGCGGAAGCTTCGGCGTCTGTATTCTCAGAAGCTGAAGCAGCTCATCAAAGCAGTGAGTGATACCTTCGGCTTTGACAGCCGTATTCAGATCGGCGCAGCCGGAACCAGTATCGCATTGACCTTCCCCTGTACGCTTACCGGAAACCAGCTCATAAAAAAAGCGCAGGAAAAATCCCTGCGCCTGCAGATTTTAAAAGAACTTCCCGGTGAGATCACGGTTATCCTCTCCTGCTCCTCCATGCCTGCACAGGACTTTCTGCCTGCATGCCGGATTCTCAGAAACCTTATTTCATAGGCTTCGGGTATTGAACATCCGAAGCTCTGTGAAAGCTCCCACTTAATCCCGCCGATTGTCGATCATATAAAGCAGTGCATTGCAGATACAGGCTGCAATGTTGCTGCCGCCCTTTCTGCCTCTGGCAACAATATAAGGTACCTCTGTCTCCATGATCAGCTCCTTGGACTGTACCACATTGACAAAGCCCACCGGAACGCCGATGATCAGCTCAGGATTCAGCTTTCCCTCCGCAATCAGCTCATACAGCCTTACCAGAGCAGTCGGCGCATTCCCTATGGCAAAGATCAGCTTTCTGTCCATGGCCGCCGCCTTATCCATGCTGGCAGTTGCTCTGGTCGTTCCGTTTTTTCGGGCGGTTTCAGCTACATCCCCGTCGGACATGAAGCAGTAAACCTCTCCGCCGTAACGGGCAAGTGCACGCTTATTGATTCCGGCCTTTGCCATCTGCGTATCCGTCACAATACACGCCCCGTTTCGTATGGCATCTATGGCATGCTCCACCGCCCGTTCCGAAAAGCAGAGATTTTGGGCATAATCAAAATCCGCACTCGTATGGATACAGCGTTTTACCACCAGCTCTGTTCCGGGAACCAGCGGGGTGTCTCCCAGCTCCTCAGCAATGATCTCAAAGCTTCTCTTCTCAATCTCCATAGGTTTCACATTTTCCAATTCAATCCTCATTGTCCTGCGCCTCCCTGCACATCTCTTTAACTGCATCGTTGATCCTCCATCTGCAGCACCACAGTATGGAGCATCCTTATCTGTCTTATAGCATGTCAATCCCCGCATCCAGAATCTCATATATTTTTTTCATATCCAAATGCTTACGCAGCTCCTCTGCCAAAATGTCATACTGGGTTTCCTTAAATGCCGCAAAATCCACACCTGCAAACTGAGATACATCAATTCCCTTTTTATTGCCCAAAACCTGCATCAGCCCTTTTACCGCCTCTTCTCTGTCGAAGACTCCATGCACGTAGGTTCCGCATACATTGCCGCAAAAAGCACCATCTGCCTTTTTTGTATCAGTCACCCTGTCTCTGATGAATGCAGCCGGCTGTGCCTCTCCCTTTAAGACGGTTTCTCCCATGTGAATTTCATATCCTTCCAGCCCGATCCCGCTTAAGGGCGCCCATTCTCCTGTCAGATTCCGGAATTCTCCTTCCACTCTTGTTCTCGTCTTCTGTCTGGCAAAAACAGTATCCATAGGAAGAAGGCCCATCCCTCTCATACTTCCTCCGGCCTCTACCTGACAGGGATCACTCAAAGCTTCTCCCAGCATCTGATAACCTCCGCAGACACCGAAAATCAGTTTCCCCCGGTATGCCTCCTTCAATATAGATGCCTCCATACCACTCTCCCTCATCCAGCGGAGATCCTCCATAGTATTTTTGGTACCGGGAAGAATGATCAGGTCCGGATTTTTCAGCTCATGAGGCTGCCGTACATACCGAAGAGAAACACCAGGTATACTTTCCAACGGATTAAAATCCGTAAAATTGGAAATTCTCGGAAGACGGATCACTGCAATGTCAATGGCTCCGATTTCCTGTTTCCCGTTAAACCGCTCCGACAGACTGTCTTCATCCTCTAACTGAACCTGTATAAACGGAGTCACCCCCACAACCGGAATCTGACTTCTCTCCTCCAGCATTTCCAGACCAGGCTCCAGAATCGTCTTATCCCCCCGGAATTTATTGATGATGAGCCCTTTCACCATGGCACGCTCATCCTCTTCCAGCAAATCTACCGTTCCGATCAGTTGAGCAAACACGCCGCCTCTGTCAATGTCCCCAACCAGAAGCACCGGTGCTTTTGCCAGTTTCGCCATCCCCATGTTTACAAAGTCTTCCGCCTTCAGGTTGATCTCAGCAGGACTTCCCGCCCCCTCTATCACAAGGATATCATTTTGTTCTGACAGTTTCCGGAAAGCCTTCATGATCTCCGGAAGCAGGTTCTTCTTATATTTGTAATAGTCACGGGCATTCATTGTTCCCCGGACCTCGCCGTTTACGATAACCTGAGACCCCATATCATTCGTAGGCTTCAAAAGTATGGGATTCATCAGCACAGAGGGAGCGATTCCTGCCGCCTCCGCCTGCATGACCTGTGCTCTTCCCATTTCCAGCCCTTCATCCGTAATAAATGAATTCAATGCCATATTCTGTGACTTGAAAGGCGCAACCTTATATCCATCCTGCTTAAAAATCCTGCACAGTCCCGCTGCCAGCAGGCTTTTTCCGGCATTGGACATCGTGCCCTGTATCATGATCGTTTTTGCCATTGTTTATCCCTTCTGAGGTAAAACCTCAATCTCCCTCAACGCCTTAATGAGCAGTTGATTTTCCTCATGTTTTCTGACCGCCACACGAAAATATCCCTTCTGAAGCCCCGGATAATTGCTGCAGTCCCGAATCAAAATGCCTTTTTCTATGCATGCCTCAAACAAATTCTCCGGTCCTTTAAAAAAGAGATAATTCGCCTGGGAGGGATAGACCTCAAGCCCCAGCTCCTCCATCTCCTTTTTCAGAAATTCGGCCTCCTCCAACACCATCCGGCGGCCCTCTTCCACATACGCGCTCTCTTTCAGTGCAGCAATTCCTGCTGCCTGGGCCATAGAAGAGATATTCCAGGGCTGTGTCACAAGCTCCATTTCTTTCAGAAATTCCCTGTTTTCACAGATGCCGTAGCCCAGCCGGATGCCTGCCATGGCATAGCGCTTGGTAAAGGCTTTTAGCAGAAACAGGTTGTGATATCTGTGTATCTGTGCCTTCAGGCTGTAAGCTCCGGGCTTTTTTACAAAGTCCAGAAAGCATTCATCCACCACCAGCAGAATCTCCAGCTCCCGGCAGCGTCTCAGCACCTCAAACAAAAAATCCCGTTCCAGAAGAATTCCCGTAGGATTATTGGGGTTACAGAGAAATACGATATCCAGCCCTTTATGAAGCGCCTGCATAAAATCCGGCTGCACCTGAAAGCCGTTTTCTTCCCTCAGTACATAATGCCGGACTTCACAGCCCACACTCAGAAGCGCCTGCTCATATTCCGCAAAGGTCGGCGCCGGAACAAGCGCCTTCTTCGGCCGCCTTGCCCTGCATACGGAAAACACCAGCTCCGCAGCCCCGTTTCCGCAGATTATACTGTCCGCATCCATTCCCTCGTATTCCGCTAACGCCTCACGCAGAGGTTCATATCCCACCTGCGGATAATCAGAAATATGCTCCAGGCTTTCCACAACCGCCTCTTTCACACTCCCGGGAGTTCCGAGAGGATTGCAGTTGGCGGAAAAATCCAGACACCCCCTGTATTGATAAATATTTCCTCCATGTATGTGTTTTGTCATGCTTTTTCTCCTATACGATAATCAAAATGGCAAGCCGCAGACCGGTACACAGCACTGCGCCCAAAACAGCCGTTCCGTACAGCAAACGGTTGGCTCTTCTGATATCCTCCGGTTCAATCGGTCTTAACGCATCTCCTATCGTTGGTTTCTCATATAATTTTCCGAAATAATATGCATTTCCTGCAAGCTGCACATCCAGGGCTCCCGCCATAGCCGCCTCTGTCTGTGCGGAATTGGGACTCGCATGGTTTCTTCTGTCCCTTCGGTATATTTTCACCGCATTCTTCGTGTCCATTCCCACAAACGCTGTGGCTGCTGCCATAAGCCAGCCGGAAATTCTTGCCGGAATATAGTTCACCACATCATCCAGCTTTGCAGCACAGCGACCGAAATAAAGGTATTTGTCATTTTTATAGCCAAGCATGGAATCCATGGTATTGATGCCTTTATACAAAAACATCAGCGGTACGCCCCCAACAGCCATACAGACCATAGGAGCAATTACCCCATCGGAAGTATTTTCCGCCACAGTCTCTACCGCTGCCTTTGTCACGCCTTCTTCTGTCAGGCACTGTGTATCACGCCCAACAATCATGGAAACCGCATAGCGCGCCTCCTGAAGAGTTCCTTTTTTCAGACTGTCGTATACCTTCATACTCTCGTCCTTCAAAGACCTGGTTGCCAGAAGCTGGCAGCACCAAAAGATTTCCAGGGCCAGCCCAGCCCATGGAACATGCCGGTACAGCAAAGCCAAAACAGAAAACGGAATTCCAAAACAGAGGCTGCAGATCAAAACCACCTCCAGGCAGCCGCCCGCCAGTTCCCCTTTTTCTGTTTTCGGAAATATCCCGCGGATACCCTTTTCCAGATTTGTAATCCATTTTCCAATGAGGCATACCGGATGATGCAGCCACCTGGGATCCTCCACTGCCAAATCAATCAAAAACCCTGCCGCAAGAGCGTTCGTATGG
>URVB01000032.1 GCA_900551075.1 uncultured Blautia sp.
CTGTTCGGGGACATTGCCATGCACATGATTAACAGGCTGGCTCATAATGTCCTCCCGGTGTCGGGGCAAAAAAAGAGCAGGGAACCCGTTTCAAGATTTCCTGCTCGGTGGTGCCGCTGGTGGGCGGCGGGTATTTTTGTTGTTACGGATTACTTTTTCTGATAAAAGGCTTCCATCGCCTGTCCGATAAACTCAGTTGTTCCTTCTCCATAAACGCTGTCCTGTGCCGCCTGAATTTCTCTGTTTGTGCGATAGGCGGCAGCCATTTCAAGCATCATGGAGGTAGCATCTGGCAGTTGATACATCTGCTTTGTTACGAAGTCATATTCCCCAACTAATTCTTTTACTTCAAAGGAATTTACATCCTGACCTTTCCTCTCTGCCAGTTTCTTAATAATCTCTCCCAAGCGTTTCTGATATGCCGGGAAAATTTCCGTATTCCCCGGATTTTTAGCCGCTTCCAGTGCCTTATCCTTACTGCCATACCATTCTACAATCTTCTGATAGTTTTTCTGAACGGCTTCGGTAGAAGCTTTTTCAAGGAAGTTCTTTCTCCATTCCTCCATGCTGCCATAATGCTCAATGAAAATCGCTTTCTGTTCCTCGCTCATATTCGCCGCCATTGAGTTATACATATCCTCTAATTCGGTCTTGCTGAATACTTCAAAGTCCATTGTAGTATCTCCTTTCAAAATTCTGTCAATGCCGGTAATCAAACGATCCATACGTTCTTTCTTTGTCACCAGCATTTTCCGCTGCATCTGTAAAATCTGATTTTTTTCAAGAGCCGGATTTTCTATGACTGCTTTGATTTCTTTCAGGGAAATATCAAACTCACGGAAAAACAAAATCTGTTGCAATGTTTCCAATGCCTTATCGTCATAAAGCCGGTATCCCGCTTCGCTTTTGTCTGTCGGTTTCAAAAGCCCGATTTCGTCGTAGTAGTGAAGCGTACGCACGCTGATACCTGTTAAATCCGATATTTCCTTTACTGTCCTCATTGCCGTAAACCTCCTGTTCTTGATATACTCACTTTAATCTATTACGCACCGTGAGGGTCAATAGGTATTTTTAAATTTTTCTTTGAGTATATCATTTTTCTATCCACATCGGAAGAAGCAGCGCAGGGGAAGCTGCAAGGGGCTTCCGGCGTTCTGCCTTTATTCATTTTTTTGCTTCTCCGCAAGTACCTGTTCGATGATTTTTTGGTATTCGCTCCGATGGAACAACAGCTTCAAAATCAAACTGACCTGTTTATCCGTCACAGGCTCCGGGTGGGGCAGGCAGTTTTCCAGTGCCGCCCTCTGGTACAGAGCCGGTGCGTCCGTTCACTCCGGGTTAGCTGCTTCGCCCGGTGCTGCAGGATTTTTTCCTCATGCTCTAACCGGTGCAGCTTCTTTTCTCCTTTTTCAATCTCCTGATTGAGTATTTCCAGCTTATCATTCATGGGCGGCGTCCTCCTTAAACTCCCGAACACGCCCTTAGCAGAGCTGCATATCAGTGATGAAATGGTGGGGCTGCTGAAAAGTGACCTTACCAATAACCGATTGCGCTGTGAAATAGCCACCCATGAAAAATTCAAGCGTCTAATTTTTCATGTTCTGCTGTAACGCTTTCTTCCGGTGCAGTAACAGTTTTTTCCTGATGAACGTAGCCTATTTGCGCCATAGCTACACAACAGATTACAAGGATACTAAAATATTTTCCCATAAAACACCACCTTTACATCATATTGTCGTTTCGCAAAGCATCAGCCAAATCACATTTAAGCGTCCGTTTACCGCCTATGTAATAGGCGAAGGCAACGAATCCGAAAATAGCTAAAATGAATATCAAAATTGGGATAAGCGGAGCTTCCGCCAAAAACTCCATCGGGTCTAAATAGCTTGCCGTAATCATAAATGTAACTACTATCGCTGTTAATGGCAACGTGATGATAAGGGGACGCCCTGCAATCACGAACGCTTCGATAGCGAACATTTTTCTCATACCCTCCGGTGTCATTCCAACTGACGCATATCTGGCAAATTCCCGTTTTCTCTGACGCAGAAAGCCCAACGTGTTAGAAAATACATTTGCAATTCCTATGACAGCCAGCGGCGCACAAAATGCTCCTAATATCATCATAGAACCTTTTTGCATCGCATTATCAGAAATTTTTTCCTGAATACGGTTTTCTATCTCAAAATTGTCTTTCTGCTGGATTGTCTGTGAAATTCCATTTTGCAGCTCGTCCAATTCGGAAAGAGTTACGCCATCCTTTCCCAATATCCGTATATAAGTATCTGCTTCGGTATTTCCAATCGTCCCTGATATTTGCTTAAAGAGCGATAAAGGGACAAACTGCACTAACGCATAATTGTCGTATTCCTCCCTTAAAGCTACCGGTTCCTGCGTATAAGCAAGCGCTGGAATTTCTGTCGCATTTTCTGGCTGTCCGGCATTTTGCAGAGTTATCGTGCTTTGTTCCTCTTTTACAAAAGGGATATACTCTTTGTAGCGGAAGTTACTGTTTATGCTGTCCCAAATGTGGTTCAGCACAATACTCCCGTCTGTTCTTGGTACAATGCCTAACTGTTCACAATATTCTTCAAATTCTTTATCATCCATAATGACGATAGGAGCCTTTACAGAATAGAAACCTTCGCTTGTAATTGTTGAATAGTCAGTAACAGCTCCCAATCCGCCTAAGTTAGATAATTCATCACTGATATTGGATTCCGGCAGCAAGCAGACAGCCGCTGCTTGCTGATAGACAACGCTGCTTCTGACACCCTGCAAATTACTGATTTCTTCCCCCTGCTGAAAATCCAAAATTTCGGTATTTTTCAGAGTTACCATCACGTCCCATGCGTCCTGATACCTTTCAAAATAGGTATGGTTTGTGCTGATGCCTGTCAAAGTAAAGAAACAGAGCATTACGGTAAAACCCAAAAAGGAGAGCGTCAGGGAAAGGTTCGAAGTACGGAGTGCTTTTTTCTGTGCTTTCAGCGCATTTCCAGCCAGTTCACCCTCTACACCAAACAGCATAGATAATATACGGGAACGCTTTTTCTTTTTCAGGCTTAATTCCCCGGTGCCCCGTATTGCCTGAAGCGGTGTCAGCCTGCTTAATTTTTTTGCAGGAAGGCACGCAGAAATAAATACTGTTAAAATGGATACCAGAATTGTTACCGCAAATACAAACGGCTGGTATTGAAAAAACGCTTCATGCCGTCCTGATATTCCCTCTGCAAAGAAATTCATTGCCTTTATTGTACCCGCGCTGCCTGCAATCCCGATTAAGCTACCGGCTAAGACCGGCAGAATACAGAGTGCCGCAGCTTCCTGCATAACGCAGGTAAAAATCTGCCCCGGCGTGGCTCCTATGCTGGAAAAGATTCCAAACTGATGAATCCTTGTGTCCATAGACACCGCAAAGGAATTATGGATAATTAAAATCAAGGAAACCGATACCACAAGCAACAAGGCAATAAAGAAAGCCATTAAAAGCGGCGGGGTTTTGTCCTGCGGGTCGTGAACCATATATCTTGATAATAATAATTCGTGATAAGATGCTGCAGTGCTGTCCAGTCCTAATTTTTCGGTTATCAGCGGCATATCGCTGTAAATGGTTCGCATATTCTGAAACCAGACATCAGCTACAATATTTTCCCCCTTTGACAATAAGCCGTTGATTTCCGCTTTTTCTACATTCGCAAAATTTTCTATTGTAGATAAATCGCTTTCGGTTATCCCTTCAATTCTTCCTTGCCAGCTGCCTTCCTCTATCGTAATCCGCTCGATTTCATAAATCCAAAAGTTATAAAACAGGCTGCATACCAGCGATAAAAATAAAGCGGAAATAAAAGCGGCTACCATAATGGATATGCCGGAAGATTTGTTCTTTTTGATAAATCCGGCTGAATAATCTTTCCACATTCTTCCACCTCCGTTTCTGGTCGCTGATAATGCGTCCATCCTCTACGGTCACAATTCGGTCTGCTTCCAATGCAATCTTTTCATCATGGGTAATCAGTAAAATTGCCTGATTCAGATTCCGGTTGGACAATTTCAGCATATCAATGATTTCTTTTGAGTTTTTCTGGTCAAGATTGCCGGTCGGTTCATCCGCCAAAAGGAGTGCCGGACGATAAATCAAAGCTCTGGCGATTGCTGCCCGCTGCTGCTGTCCCCCGGATAATTGATTCGGAAGGAAGTTCAGCTTATCGGAAATCCCCAATGAATTTACCACTTGATCAAAATACTCCTGATTGACTTTTTTCTTATCCAATAACAGGGGCATTAAAATATTTTTCTGAATGGTAAGCGTGGGAATTAAATTGTAAAACTGATAAACCAGCCCCACTTTCCTGCGCCGGAAAATTGCCGCCTGCGTCCGGTTCATCGAAGAAATATCAACTCCCCCTACGATAACTTTCCCCTCCGTAGGCTTATCCACGCTGCCTAAAATGTGCAAAAGTGTAGATTTTCCCGAACCGGATGCCCCTACTATCGCAACAAATTCTCCCTTTTCAACCGATAAATCAATCTTGTCAAGAGCCGTTACCTGATTATCGCCGGAACCATATACCTTTCTGACGCCATCACATTTTAATATTTCCATGTCAGCTTTTCCTTTCTGTTATGCAAGAATTTCTTCGTTATGTTCTCAGTATAGCAAAGAAAAGTGACATCTCAGTGACTGTAAACGCGGATTTCAAAACAGGCTCCGCCCTCCGCCAGATTGCGGGCGGTTATATTTCCATTTTGCAATTCAAAAATAGATTTTGCTAATGCTAAACCAATGCCTGTCCCGTTAGGGGCAGCTTTTTTTCCACGATAAAACCGTTCAAAAAGGTGCGGTATATCTTCCGGGCAAAGGCCCTCGCCCTCATCCCATATTAAAATTTCCGTATATATGGGATTGCCGGAATAATCACAATGTATGGTTCCGCCTTGCGGCGAATGTTCCATACAGTTTTTTATCAGATTCAGAAATGCTTCCATTGTCCATTCCATATCTCCTGTGAGTTCAATGCAGCCTTTATCCGGAATTGATACGGACACATTTTCTTTTTGCAAAAGGTCGCTCAAATTATCCGCCGCAAGAGTAAGTGCAGTATAAATATCGACCTTTGAATGTTCCAACGGCAATGTACCGGCATCTATCCTAGATAGCGTAAGCAGCGATTCTTCCAATATTCCTAATCTTTCCAACTGCTTCCGTATCTGCTCCGCCCGCAGATCAGATATTTCCTTTTCCATAAGCTGTAAAGAAAGGGATGCCGCAGTAACAGGGGTTTTCAACTGATGGGCGATATTTGCAAGGTTATTCGCAAAATTGGTTTTTGCCTTTAATGCCGCCTTCCTTGTCTGAATAAGCTGCGTCACTGTTTTATACATTTCATCTTGCAGGCGGGAAAAATCATCCTCATTGGTCTGGACAATCGTATCCTTTTTCCCAATATTTATCTGTTCCAGATAATTTGTTAATTCTGCTGTTCTTGTTTTATTCTGTCTGTCCAGCCACCACGCAGAGGCAAGAAAGCAGACGATAATCAATACAGACAAAACCAATGAAAGAGTAAAAAAATTCCAACCGGATTCCTTGCAAAACTGACTGTTGCTATATCCATATTGAGCCAAAAACATATTTTCGTTGATTTCTTCCTCCGTGAATGTGTGGTATTCTTTCAAAGCGGAAAGAACCAGTTCCTCCGCTTCCGGGGTATTTTCTATGGCAATTTCACAAAATTTTGAGAGGTGTTCAAATGTGGATTGCCGATATTCATTCATCCAAATTATTGACATAACTGCTATCCCTACAAAGCAGGCCAGCACCGGCAGCCCAAAAGCAAAATAGCGTTTTATTCGCTCTGTCATAAGGTGTCCTCCATACGATACCCAAAGCTGCGCATTGTTTTCAGGCAGCCCGGATTATTCAGTTTTTCCCGCAGACGTTTCATTGTGACTGTCAATGTATTATCATTCACATAAATTCCATTATTGTCCCATACCAATTCCAATAGCTGTTCTCTGGTCACAGTTTTGCCCTTATTTTCCATCAAGAGCAAAAGCAACTGATATTCCGGCTGGCTTAATACAATTTCTTCCTGATTGCAGAAAACTATCATTCTGTCTTTATCTAACAGCAGGTTATCGCAGGACAGGCGTGTGCCATTCGCTTGCCCGGTTCGTCGAAGCAGGGCAAGAATACGGGAATACAGCACATTCAATTCAAACGGTTTTACAACATAATCATCTGCACCATGCCCGAAACCTGACACAATATCATGGGAATCTCCACGGACAGTCAGGAAAATAACCGGCAGACTGCTCCAGCGAAGCCTAATCCATTCGCAAAGTTCATTTCCCTGTCCGTCTGGCATATTCCAATCCAGTAAGATAATAGTGGGAGTGTACTTCCGCAACGCCGCCTTTGCAAGAGCAACGGTTGAAAAAACAGCGGCGATATATTTATCTTCCCGCCAAAAACCATTGTTGGGACAGACTTCCCAGATTTGTTTTTCCTGAAAGTGGTCATATTTTGCCATTGAAAATACATCTAATAAGAATCTTCCGCCTTGTCTGAGACAGTGATAAGATTTCATCATAATTTTTTTTTGTCTATATTTGAGAGTGCCCCATAATCACAATAAATCATGGTAGCAAAATCAAAAACCTGTTCTATCTCCATCTCCAAATAGTTTTGAAAAAGATACTCAATAGACAATCCTTTTTCATTGGCTGATTTTCTGGCATAGTTAATCGACCTTTTGGAAAAATCTATTCCAGTAACCTGATAGCCCTTTTGGGAAAATCTTTCTGCATATAATCCAGGACCACATCCTATGTCAATCAGTAATGGATGATTTTCAGGTGATACAGTCTGTGCTATCCATTCTACAGACTGATTGATAAATGACAGTTTTCTGCTTGCTCCCTCAAAATCAGGTGAGAGGTGAGCTTGGAGCATTTGCTTTGAAATGTATTCATCATTCCAAAATGGAGTATCTGTCTTTGTGTAGAGCTGTGGCTTTTGTAAAGCATTGTAAATTTGGTTCAGCATATTTTTTCCTTTCTTCAGGCAAAAGAAAAAGCCATAGATTTTACTCTGCGGCTAATCTCACAAGTGATGAAGATTTTATCTACCCTTTTCCAGTCATATCCATGACACCGATTATGTGACATCGGATACGCCGGAGTTTCATCACCGTTTCATTTTTTATTATAGGCTTATGATACTGTAGAATATTTTTCTTGTCAATTATAATCATGTTCTTTCTATGGTAAGAATATGAACCGTATATTTATATTTTCTTTGTACATGTTCTAACCCAGATAAAGACAAGACTCTAAACAGTTGTGTTTAATGACAGCGAAACAGAGTTTTGAAGTGAAAATCTTATTTGGAGGATTACAAAATGGATAAGTACATTTACGGTGAAAACAACGGCCTTTGGTACGAATTGCAAGACGATTATTATTTATTGTCAATGCAGAGTTGATATTGGCTTAATAGCAGGTGGCGGTATGGGGTAACACTCATACCGCTTTTCATCTCTGTAAATAGATAACACATTTTGAATAATGACGATATCATACAAGAAAAAAATGTAAATTCGTGTATAATAATAAGATGAAACGGAGGTGACGCAGTGAAAAAGGAAGTACGGACAGTTGTATTTGATGATGAACTAAATCTTGAAGCATATCGCTTTGAGGGAGTGGTACAGCCGTTTCCCAATCATTTTCACGATTATTATGTTATAGGATTTATAGAAGCAGGAACACGAAGCCTTACTTGTAAGAATATCGAATACGCCGTAAAGCAGGGCAATATTCTTCTATTCAATCCAAATGACAATCACGGATGCGTACAATGCGATAATCAGACTTTTGATTATAGAGGACTGAATATTCCCATTCAAACAATGGGAGCTTTAACCGAAGAAATAACAGGTGACAGCACGCTTTCCGGATTCGCAAAAAGCGTTATATCAGATGAAGAATTAAGCCTATATTTACATTCTCTGCACCAAATGATAATGACTGGCGGAGAGAAGTTTGAAAAAGAGGAAATGCTTCTGATATTTATTTCTCTGTTAATTGAAAGGTATGGTCAACCTTTTGAAAAATGTATTCCGGATTGCAGAAATGAAATTGAACTTGCCTGTTCATTTATGGAGGAAAACTTTTCACAGCATATTACGCTTGATATGCTATGTGAGTGCAGCAGTTTAAGTAAATCAACATTGCTTCGTGCATTTACAAAATCTAAAGGGGTAACGCCTTACCGGTATTTGCAATCCATTCGAGTAAGCAGGGCAAAAACGCTATTGGAAAACGGAAGCACACCGATTGAAGCGGCATTACAGGCAGGATTTACTGACCAGAGTCATTTTACGAACTTTTTTCATATGTTCATAGGGCTGTCACCTGCCGCATATAGACGTATATTCAAGGAAAACAGCGAGGGACACAGCGATGAATGATAAACAGATAACAGGACATATAGCGGCATTTATTACAATCATTATCTGGGGAACGACTTTCATATCCACCAAAATACTGCTTACAGATTTTCAGCCCGTTGAAATATTGTTTTTTCGGTTTGTGCTTGGGCTTTTTGCTTTGATTATTGTATATCCTAAAAGGCTGAGAGGAACAACCGTCAAACAGGAAATCACATTTGCTGTGGCTGGGCTTTGCGGAATATGTTTGTATTATCTCCTTGAAAATATTGCGCTTACTTATACATTGGCGTCAAATGTTGGCGTAATCATATCGGTTGCTCCGTTTTTCACAGCTATTATGTCGCATATATTTATGAAAACCGAGGAGCAATTAAAAATCAATTTCTTTCTCGGATTTATTGTTGCAATGACAGGGATATGCTTCATCAGTTTTAACGGCAGAGAATTAGAACTAAATCCCGTTGGAGATATTTTGGCGATTGCTGCGGCGTTAGTATGGGCTGTCTATTCGCTTTTAACAAGGAAAATCAGCGATTACGGATATAACACCATACAGACCACAAGGCGAATTTTCGCATATGGGATTGCTTTTATGATACCGACATTGTTCTTTTTCGATTTCAATTTTGATTTATCAAGAATGACTAGTGCCAAAAATTTGTGCAACTTAATATTTTTAGGATTAGGTGCATCGGCACTTTGTTTTGTAACTTGGAATTATGCAGTGAAACTACTCGGAGCAATTAAGACAAGCGTTTATATTTACATCGTTCCTGTTATTACGGTCATAGCGTCAGCAATCATTTTGCAGGAGCAAATAACTTTGATTGCGGGAATAGGTACAGCACTTACGCTTGCAGGACTGTTCCTATCGGAAGCAAAAATAACATCTAAGAAAAGAGGACAAGTAAATGAATATAGAAAATAAAAATGTGTTATGGTAATTGATGAAAACCTGCCTATTGGAATAATAGCAAATACGGCGGCTATTCTCGGTATCACGATGGGAATGAAAATGCCGGATGTGGTTGGCTCAGATGTTGCAGATAATGAATACTCTTAGGACAAAGCTCTTTACAAAGGAATTTGCAGATTTGACCGTAGTGGACTTCACGGACCTGGCACAAAGCTGTAAGACTTATAATGAATTTATAAGAAAAATGGCGGCGTGTTCGGAGGCTGAATTGAAATACATAGGACTTGCAATTTGTGGCAACAAAAAGAAAGTCAATAAGCTGACAGGTAACATGCCTCTGCTAAAATAAAGCGGGGGAAATATGATATGAAACTGATTTAGGGAAAGACAGCGGCAGCCGAACGTTGCCGCACCAGCCGTTCACGCATTGTCTGCCTGCGGGTTGGTTAAAAGGCAGATGGCAGGTCTTTGAATTTCAAAGCTGAATAACCGTCTGAATGAGATTCTGTGCCAAGACTGCCGCTTACATCGTACGTTCCGGCAGGCGATATTTTCGTAGAGGTTTCATGCATTCCATACTGATAACCCGCAATTCCCTTTGTCGTTCCACTGATTTTGGTATTGTGAATATAGGGTGTCCGTCTTATCCCTCATAGCGGTGTACCTCAGCATTTTCATAGACTATGCGCTGTACGGACCATACATTTGACTGTACAGGAAAACTTGCATTTTGCAAATACTTATTATCTGTGGTCTGATTAAATTCAATAGAGCCGTTTATGCTGCTGATTTTATTGTCAGTATCATTATTTACGGCAATCGTATATTCGCCGCTGGCGTCAATCTGGCTTGTTGGGGCTGCTCCACAAGCCCGCCGTTTCCGGAAAGCGGGTATAGATTAACCAAATTTTAATGGTATTGTACGGATTTATGCGGTAGAATATTTATGGAAAGCAATTCGACAGTCAGTTGTCTGGCTGCAAGGAGGATTTATGAATATTGATGTTCAAAGATAGAAAAAGCGATATTAAAAAGTAATGTGTTTTTCTTCAAAACCGGTTTTGGTTGGTGGAAGGGCTATGGAATATTAGGATATATTATATCCATTGACAGACTTTTATGGACGAGCGTATGTGTTATGGAAGCAGAAAAATGAACGGCATCATTTTATATTATTCCTGATGTGTACAAAATGCTATTGGCTTATACGAAGGTTAACGGATTGGAAGAAAAAGGAAGGAATGAGATGTATGTCAGCAGTTTAAGGAGGCAGGAAATGAGACGAAGTGATAGAGAAATAAAAAATTTTGAAGATATTCTTCAGGTTATGAGAAAGTGTGACGTTTGCAGATTAGGGTTAAATGACGATGGATACCCATATATACTGCCGCTTAATTTTGGAATGGAGGTATCCGATAATAAAATAACTCTTTATTTTCATGGAGCGATGGACGGAAAGAAATACGGGCTTATTCAAAAAGACAACAGAGCAAGTTTTGAAATGGACTGTTCACATAGGCTTGTGACTGATGCAGATCGTGGAAGTTGCACAATGGAATATGAAAGTGTGATTGGCAGGGGGCATATAGAGTTTATCGATGAAGAAGAAAAATATAATGCCTTATGTATTTTAATGGAACACTATCATCAAGAGGAGTTTCCGTTTAACAAGAGTGTTATGCAGAGGACTACGGTATTCAAACTTACAGTGGAAAATGTTACCGGAAAGGTTCGTATGAAAAAGAATGACAAATGAAAGGAATATGGCTCTGGCTATTCCTTTCATTAGTCTGTCACTGATTTTATTTGTATCATCGTGCAATACAAATAACGCTCTTTATGCTGTCAAAAAGTTCTTTTATTTGTTCCTCCGGAGCGTCTGCATCTGTAATCAGAAACTTTATTTCAGACCATTCACAAAATTGTACGACAGAATTGTAAAATTTGCTGCTGTCCCAGAGGACTACGGAGATAGAGTCTATTCCCCTGTCCGGCACATCACAGAAGAGAGGCAGTACGGCAGGAGCAGACCAGAGCAAGATGCAGACCAGGCGGCGGGATATGGAATTGTGATTGTGCCGGATAAATGTTATACTAAAGCTGTAAAAACGAGAATTGAGGTAATATTATGAGTGTTGAGCAAAAATATTTTTCTGATGTGGAAACGATCCTATCACACAGGCATGACAACGGCGCAGATTGTTGGACTACTACTGACTGCAAATTGCTGAAAGGCGCACCTTACACGACCTTAGAGAGTGTATTATATCTACTGGAATTGGGTGTGCCGTCTGATGATGAAGTGATGAAAAATGCTGCTGAACTTATTTTCGGTAACTGGAAAGAGGACGGACGAGTTAGAATTTCTCCCACAGGCGGGATTTATCCATGCCAAACTGCTTTAGCTGTGAATGTCCTATGCCATATGGGATATTCTGATGATGACAGGATGAAAAAGTCATTTGCGTATTTCCTTGATACACAACAGGAGGACGGCGGTTGGAAATGTAACAAATACAGCTTTGGCAGAGGGGAAGAAACAGAATATTCAACACCTTATACCACTTTGGTAGTGTTGGACTTGCTGCGCTATTCTCCATATTTTAACCATGATGCCCGATTAAATAAAGCTGTTGATTTTCTTTTAGAACACTGGACTATCCGTAAGCCCATCAGTCCTTGTCATTATGGAATAGGTACATTGTTTATGCAGATTGAATATCCATTCCGGGGATATAATCTGTTTCACTATGTATATATTCTGTCATTCTATGACAGAGCGAAAAAAGACAGGCGTTTTCTTGAAGCGTTAAAGGTACTGGAGGATAAAACAGTGAACGGGGAAATCCCTGTTGAAAGAGTTGTGCCGAAGCTTGCAAAGCTTAATTTTTGCAAAAAAGGCAGGACAAGTGAACTTGCCACAATCCGCTACCGGGAGATATTACAGAATGTTGGAAGAAAGGGGTAATACCCGCGATACAGCCGCTATGGTATTCTGAATTCCCACAGGGGAAAAGGAAGTGAGGATGCAAAAATGACACCTTGGAAAATACTGGATTACTGCCTTGAAAATCTCGACGGAACAGTATTAGTTGAAAGCTGGGGAGAGAAAGGCGTTTTTTATAATCCGGATCATGTGCTGAAGCGTGGCGTTTATATACTGACCGTTAAGGAAAAGGACGGCGACAACGACAAAGGTTCTGATTTAGACAGGGATAATGTCTACCGTGTAAATCTGGGAGTGCGTAAAAAGACTTTTACCGAATTGTTTGGGGCAATACCCAAGCGGCCGGAAGCGGGCGGGATTGTAGAAATGGAATATGACTTTACCGCATCAGACAAAATACTCCCCCATCCGGTTTATGCATGGATGGCATGGATATGTGCATTGAATCCCCAAGAACAGACATTTGAGGAATTGAAGCCGTATATCCGGGAAGCCTATGAGTATGCAAAGGAAAAATTCAGGAAACGCAGGAAGTAAGTATTGAGGATTGAAAATTTGTTTTCGGCATTGCTTTTGAAATTTAAAGCTGCTGCATAGCATTGCAAATCAAAACGGGAGGAAAATCCTCCCGTCATTTGTAATGTAGTGTGGCGGCTTTTTATTTGCCGGATATGAAAGCAAAAATCATGTCCGGAGTGAGGAACATAGGATTTTCTTTTGGAAGGGTAAGGGCAGGCTTTGAGAATGCCGCTGTACAGAATAGAAGCTCTTAGGCGTTGTCCACAGGGATAGTATATTTTACTTATTATTTCTGCCGCCTTAGTCCTGTCCAATATAAGAATCAATTATTTTGTTAATAATATCTAATAAATCATTCTTTTTAGAATCGGGGCATTTGTTTATGACCTGCATAAAAACCTGATCAGTCGTTTGGGGAGCATCACCAAAAAGAATGTAATCTGTTGAAAGTTTGAGGCAATCAGAAATTGCCATTAGATTTTTTAGAGAAACACCGCGGGCGCCGGATTCGATATCGCTACAAAACTTTGTGGTAATGTCCAGCATTTCTGCAAATTTTTCCCGGCTGATATTTAATTCTTTACGCCTTTTTCTTATGCGCTCTCCCATGGCACAGCTATCTAATTTATGGATCATAAAAATACCTCCATTTCACTGTTAAATTATATTTTATGGGAATGTAATTAAAAATAAACTTTAAGCGTTGAAAAAGTGAACTTAAAGTTGTATGATTAAAATGAGTTAGCTTATGGGAGGTGCAAGAATGGATATAGAAAAAAAGGACCCCTCCAGTCTGGTGGAATTTCTCCAAGGAAAGTACCCCAAATACGGGATTGATTTATATTATGATGAAAAAAATTTGGCTTCCCACACTCAGGATTTGGTGGAGGTTATAAAGAATTTGGATAAATTGCTGGATGTCCTGGATGAATATATAAAAGATTCTCAAATATTTGTAAGAATCCATTGCTTTAATCAATGGATTGTTGTACGGATTAAAGCAGATATGGAGCAGGAATGTTGTTTTGAGAAAAAAATTAAAGATGTTTTTTGTGGCGATTTAGTGAATATTATATCGGATGAAGAGTATCAGATAATTAAATTCTGCTACTCGGAATGCGCAAAAGGAGAAGAAAAACTCTCGTAGTCTGCAGAATTCTTTACGGCAAAAGGCTCCTCTTTGAAAAATGTACCAAACGGCTAAGATAAGAAGCACAGCCAGGCTGAATTTCTGAAAATGAAGAGCTGGTATCTGGAATATTCGGAATCCGAGTTTACGATAAGAAGGAGAAATAAGAATGAGCAAATACGATAATCCAATGAGCCGGCAGGCATTCAGCCTTCCGGACTTGATTGAAGAACAGTATGAAATTCTGGAACCAAGAGTAAGAAAGGTGTTGTCTTTTCAGGAAATATTCAACATTCAGAGAATTATTCTTACTGGCTGCGGAGACTCCTTTGCGGCAGGAATGGCAACAAAACACGCTTATGAAATGCTGACAGGTATTCCGACAGAAGTAGTTTCGGCTATTGAACTGGGCCGCCTGTATTGCGAAAAGCATATGGGAATAGACTGCAGAAATCCGCTTGTTATTGCTGTGAGCAATTCAGGAAATGTTGCCAGAATATCAGAAGCGGTTCAAAGGTCCGGAAAATACGGGTGTTATGTGCTTGGAATAACCGGGAACATGTCCTCTGCTCTGGCAGAAAATTCAGATAAGGTTTTAAAGCTTGATATTCCGGAGTCTGAGAGTACGCCAGGAACAAGAAGCTATATGGTGAGTATAATGGCTTTGCTGCTTCTTGCGATCCGTTTTGGGGAAGTCAGAGGAAGGTACACAATGGATCTGGCAATGGATTATCGGTATGATATGAAATCTCAGGGAGCCCTTCTTGGGAAATTGCTGCCCAAAATGGAAAATATCTGCGGGAAAGTAGCCGAAGAGTGGAAGGATTATCCGTGTTATGATTTTATAGGAGCCGGATTCGATTATGCGACGGCTTGGTTTGGACAGGCAAAAATGCTAGAGGCGGTTGGAAAATTTGCTATGCACATTCATTCAGAAGAATGGTTTCATCTGAATTTCTTTGCCAGAGATGCAGAGCATATGGGAACAGTGGTAGTTGCGAACACCACGAATCCCTGCATGAGTAGAAACCGGGAATTAATCAGGTATGCGAATGCACTGCATCGTCCGCTGGTTGTTATTACGGATGGCGGCAAAGAGGATTTTAACGGAGAAGAAGCTGTTTATATAAAAGTTCCCTCTCCCAGATATCCTATAAACATGCCGCTGACACAGTTTGCTCCGATATGTCTGATCGCCGGTTATATTGCTGTGCTTTCAGGTGAAAAATATGGACGGGGCTGCGAAGGCAGCTGGTCTTTCTGCAAAGACGGATTTTGTGTTCAGAACAGTGAAATTATAGTGAGATAGGAGGATGTATTCATGGGGTTTTTAAAGAAATACAGTATTTCAACATCTTATAATGAAGTCCGTGATATTACCAGGGAAATAAAAGAAGCTGTAGCCGAAAGCAGAGTTCAGGAAGGGATATGTATTGTACATAATACACATTCGACTGCCGGAATGACAGTTTTTTCCCCGTGGGATACAGACGGGTTTATAGACCTGAATGAGGAAATCCGGAGACTGGTTCCCACCAGAATTGATTTCAAGCATCAGCATGATACTCCTCAGGACGCTGCAGGACATATGAAATCTGCGTTGTTTGGCGTCACACTAACCTTTATTATTCACGAAGGGAAGTTGTTGGTGGGAGGGTCCCAGGGGATTTATTTCCTTGAATTTGACGGACCAAGAAATCGTGAGTTTTATGTTAAAGTAATGGAAGGGTAAAAGAAAGGGTAACGATATGAAAAAGATAATTCTTGACTGTGATCCGGGTATGGACGATTCTATGGCAATCGTAATGGCAGCGGCGAATTTGCTTGATAATTATCAGCAGCATGTCAGAAATTGTGATATAATTATTGCAAACCTTAATAATTACAGAGGTTATGAGATCAATAATGATGTCGCATTCGAATGCGGCATGGGATTTCAGCTTGGAAAAAAATTATATGGATATATGGACGATGCCGGGAAGCTTATAGACCGGACCCCTCATTTTGGGGAAGAAAAAGAATATCGGGACCAGATGGGAGCCAATGTAGAGAATTTTGACTATCCGGCAAATCTAATGTTTGCATGTTCTATGAAGATATTTGAAGGACGATTTGAAGATGTGATTTCCGAGATAGCAAAAGATATTACAGAATCAAATAGGAGGCGATAAAATGAGTATTCCTACTCCTCATATTGAAGCAAAAGAAGGTGCTTTTGCAAAAACTGTTTTAATGCCGGGGGATCCTCTCCGGGCAAAGTATATAGCGGAAACGTACCTGGAAAACCCTGTGCAGGTTACAGGAGTACGAAATATGCTGGGATATACAGGTACCTATAAAGAAAAGAAAATTTCGGTGATGGGCGGAGGAATGGGAATTCCTTCGATCGGAATCTATTCCTATGAATTATTCCATTTTTACGGTGTGGACCAGATTATCCGCATTGGTTCTGCCGGAGGAATGCAGGATAACGTTCAGTTAAAAGATGTTGTCATTGCAATGGGTGCATGTACCGATTCAAATTATGCCGCACAGTTCAATCTGCCTGGAGCGTTTGCGCCGACAGCGGATTATGAACTGCTGGAAAAAGCGGTTGAGATCGCAAAGAAAAACGGAACCCCGGTTCATGTCGGAAATGTTGTTTCTTCGGATGTTTTTTATGGTGCGGACAAGACCGCATCTCAGCGCTGGAAAAGCATGGGAGTGCTGGCTGTAGAGATGGAAGCTGCAGGCCTTTATATGAATGCGGCGGCAGCAGGTAAAAAAGCGCTTTGTATTCTGACAATTTCTGATCACCTTTTTAAAAATGAGGAATTGTCTTCCATGGAACGACAGGTGGGCTTTGGCAAGATGATGGAGATCGCGCTGGAACTGGCATAAAGATTGATCAGACAGGAGGGTAATATGGATAAGTTTAGATTTAACCGTGTATTTGTTATTGTTATGGATTCTCTTGGTGTAGGAGCACTTCCGGATGCGGAAGAGTTCGGTGATGCAGGGACGAATACATTGGGGCATATTTCGAAATCAGTGAACGAGTTTCATATACCCAATCTGCAAAAGCTTGGAATGGCAAATATCACTCCGCTTGCGCAGGTGCCGGCGGCTGAGAAGCCATTAGGGTATTATGGCAAATTAAAAGAAAAAAGCAAAGCAAAAGATACAATGACAGGACACTGGGAAATGATGGGCCTGGAGGTTTTGTCGCCCTTTAAGACTTTTACTGAGAATGGTTTTCCTCCGGAGCTGATCAGAGCACTGGAGGATGAAACCGGCCATAAAATTATCGGAAACAAAAGCTGCAGCGGTACGGAGATTCTTGATGAACTTGCTGAGGAAGAAATCGCGACAGGGCATATGATCGTTTACACTTCTGCAGATTCTGTGCTGCAGATCTGCGGCAATGAAGAAACGTTCGATCTGAAAGAGCTGTATCGGTGCTGCGGGATTGCCAGAGAATTGACCTTGCGCGACGAGTGGAAGGTTGGCCGTGTGATTGCACGCCCTTATGTAGGAAGGAAAAAAGGCGAATTTGCCCGTACCAGCAACCGCCATGACTATGCATTGAAGCCGTTTGGAAAAACTGCGCTGAACACGCTGAAGGAAAACGGATTTGATGTGATTTCTGTTGGAAAAATCTTTGATATTTTCGATGGAGAAGGTGTGACAAAGGCTCTGAAGTCAAAGAGCTCCGTGCATGGCATGGAGCAGACGATCGAAGTGGCACAGACTGACTTTACAGGACTCTGTTTTGTGAATCTTGTAGACTTTGATGCTCTTTGGGGACATCGCAGAAATCCGGAAGGATATGCAAAAGAAATAGAAGCATTTGATGTGAAGCTGGGAATACTTCTGGATAAGCTGTGGGAAGATGATCTTCTGATCATTACGGCGGATCACGGAAATGATCCGACACATACCGGAACCGATCATACAAGAGAGAGGGTGCCTTTTCTGGCATATGCGAAAACACTGACTGGCTGCGGGGAAATTCCGGAACAGGAGACGTTTGGGGTTGTTGGAGCAACTGTGGTGGATAATTTTGGCCTTAGCATGCCGGAAAATACAATCGGCACATCCCTTTTATCTGCGCTGAAATAGTTTGGAATAGCCCGGTCAAAAAGCGGAATGACCCGGTGAATCATATGAAATGGTGGAATGGTTCAATGATGAATTACGAAATAAAAATAATCCGCACGAACCGGAAAAGTGCCGGCCTTCAAATAAAACGTCCAGGAGAGCTGATTGTCAGAGCTCCTCTGGGGATCAGTGAAGCAGAAATTAAAAATATTATAAAAAAGCACCAATCCTGGATTGATACACATATGAAAAGGCTGGAGCTTGAGATAAAACAAGCACCTCCACGGGATAAAATGAGTGTGGGAGAGCTAAGGCAGTTGGCTGATAAGGCGTCAAAAGATATTCCGGAGAGGATAAAAAGATATGCGAAGGTCATTGGAGTTACCTATGGAAGAATCACGATCAGAAATCAAAAAACCAGATGGGGAAGCTGCTCCGCGAAAGGCAATCTGAATTTTAACTGTCTTTTAATGCTCGCACCGGACGATGTTATTGATTATGTGGTAGTGCATGAGCTTTGCCATCGAAAAGAAATGAATCATTCTAAAAATTTTTGGGATTTGGTGGAGTCTGTGTTGCCTGCTTATAAAATTCCCAAAAAGTGGTTGAAAGATCATGGGAATGTATTGATGAGCAGGATGCCTTAGATTCTGCAAGGAGAGAGCATATGGATTTTTTGCGGTGTGTTGTAGAACGAGTTACATATCAAAATGCAGAAAACGGATGCCAGGTACGGGAAACAGTTTTCGGTAGTGGAGTTTGAAGAAGCAGACTGAAAGAAGGAAAGTGAAGATGCAGACAAAGCAGGAAGCAATTATATATTGTCATTCTTTTAATCGGGTATATGAGGATTATCCGTTTCATGATGCTAACTGGTGTGTGATGCGTCATAAGGAGAATAAAAAGGCGTTTGCCCTGATTTATGACCGAGGGGAACATGTCTGGATCAATGTAAAATGTAATCCACAGTGGAGAGATTTTTGGCGTAGTGCTTTCCCATCTGTTGTCCCGGCATATCATATGAATAAAACACATTGGAACTCTATTATTCTGGATGGCACAGTTCCGGAGAAGGACATCAGGCGAATGATTGGAGAAAGTTATGATCTGACAAAGGGGAAAAAGGGATGAGAATCCGGAACGGAAGGATGTTCTGGCGGATATTATTGATGAATACAAATAAAGGCGGGGTGTGATATGGAATATAAATTCTGGGGCTGGGAACAGGCAAATGTTCCGGCGGTTATAAATCAATACAAAGGAATACGTACACCACTTGACTTATATGATGCTCTTTCAGAAATCTGGTGCGCAGATACCTGCGCACCGAGAATGAGACAGAGCTGGACACCGGAAAATAAAACCCTGGGGCAGTGTTCAATTACGGCATTTCTTGTGCAGGATATATTCGGCGGCAGGGTATATGGTGTGCTGCGCCCTGGCGGAAATTATCATTGCTACAATGTGATCGGAGACTGCAGGTTTGACCTGACAAGTGAACAGTTTGGCGGTAAAGTCCTGGTGTATGAAGGCAATCCGGAACAGTACCGGGAAGTTCATTTTGCGAAAGAGGAAAAGCGGCTGAGGTACGAATATCTGAAGAAAAAACTGGAAGAGTTATGCCTGTGAAAACGTCTGAATCAGGCGAAATACCTGCTCGACAGTTTCCGACATGTTCTGTCCTGCAATCTCCGGTTGAAGTGCTTCATCCAGTGTGGTGATGCCGCGGAGAATAGGAAAAAAAGCGTCAATGCCTTTATTGTTGCAGACAACCGCATCCCTGGTTACACTTCCGGAAAAGGCGATGACTGGCTTTTGGAACTTCTTTGCAATTTCTGCGACTCCAATTGGAGCCTTTCCCATGACCGTTTGTCCGTCCAGCCGGCCTTCCCCGGTAATGACAATATCTGAGTTCTTTATATAATCCTCCAGCCGGGTCTCTTCGAGTACAATCTTTACCCCGGATTCTAATGTGGCGTTTAAAAAGGTGAAGAATGCGAAACCAAGTCCGCCGGCAGCTCCGGCTCCGGGTTTGTCCGGATCGGCGTTGGGAAAGAGTTTTCCGGTGAGACCGGCATAGGAAGCCAGCCATTGATCCATTTGCTGAATCATATCGTCAGTCGCACCTTTTTGCGGTCCGTATACAGCGCTGCATCCGTTTGCTCCGCAGAGCGGATTGGTAACATCACAGGCAATCCGGAAGGAACAGTCTTTTAATTCGGGGAGTACGTGAGTATCCGTGATTGTATGAAGCCCGGAAAGCCCCTGTGAGCCAAAACCAATCGGTTCATTCCGTTCATTCAGCATTTCAAATCCCAGGGCCTGGAGCATTCCGGCCCCGCCATCATTGGTTGCACTGCCTCCGATACCAACCAGAAAACGCCGGCAGCCTTTTTGTATGGCGTCCCTGATAAGCTCTCCGACTCCGTAGGTAGTGGTATACAGAGGGTTTCGTTCCGCTTCTGTGATTAGCGTGATTCCCGCAGCGGAAGCCATCTCAATAATGGCAGTACGGCCGTCTTTGAGGATGCCGTACGCGGCCGTTACCCTGGCTCCGAGCGGGCCGGTGACATCAGCATATTGCAGATTGCCGTCCATGCCGTAAGTCAGGGCTTCTACAGTACCTTCTCCTCCGTCTGCAAGCGGACGGATATGAATCCGGGAATCGGGATAGACCTTCCGTATACCGTCTGCGACAGCCTGGCCTGCTTCCAGAGAGGTCAGGCTTCCTTTTAATGAATCAATGGCAATTGTAATATTCATAGTGGAAATCCTTTCTTAATATTGTAGGGCATTTTTTTGTTTATAAGAACAGTATAGCAGGAAATTGGCTTTATAAACATGGTATAAATAACAAATATATATTGAATGATACCTAAAATAATGTTATATATAACATATAAGGGAGGGACATTCAGATGAATCTGATTCAGAAAAAAACAGCTCAGAAAATCGTAGATACAGTCAGAGATGTTTGTGGATATCATATCAACTTTATAGATGAAAAGGGAATCATTATCGGCAGCAGCGATCCGAAAAGAATTGGTACTTTTCATGAAATCGGAAGGCAGGTTATTCAGAAGGGAGAACCTATAGAGGTCAGCGGAAGTGATACTTTTTATGGTACCCAAGAAGGGGTAAATATTCCTGTGTTTTATAACGGCGAGATTATGGCGGCAATCGGAATCAGCGGGGAACCGGAGAAAGTGAGAAAATTCGGAACCCTTGCACAGAGGATTACATCGCTGCTTTTGCGGGAGGGGGAGCTGGAATTTTATGGAAATCAGACGAAGAACCGTGTGAATTATGTAGTCTGTTCTCTTGCAGATGGGAATATTACAAATGTGGGATACATTCGGGAGTTCTTCAGAGAGTATAAATTAGAAAAAAATGAAGAATACCGTACATTGATTATACGGCTGAATGACGGAAATAATCAGAAGGGCCTGTTTATGACACAGAAGGATATTTATCAGGTTATGGAGCAGATGGAATCTGTGTTGTATACATTTCGGTATCCCAATGAGTATATCCTTTTGATGAAAGCGCCAGATTATAAAAAAAGATTTTATATGATCGAGAAGCTGGTGAGTTCCTATCATGGTGCTCTAAAAGCCGGCCTTGGAAGCCGGCAGCCGCTCTTACAGCAGTCTGTATCTTACAGAGCGGCAGAACTTGCGGTAAACAGTCTGAACACAGGACAGTTTCTGGCGGAATATGATAAGCTGGATTTCGATTTGATTTTGGGATGTGTGACAGAAGAGGCAAGGGATTTTTTTCTTAAGAAGACCGTGGAATCACTGTCGGAAGAAGACATTTATATACTTCAGATTTATTTTGAAGAGGAGATGTCCCTGCAAAAGACAAGTCAGCGGATTTTCCTGCATAAGAACAGTCTGCAGTATAAATTAAACCGGATTCACCGCATAAGCGGATATAACCCGAGAACTTTTCATGGGGCAGTCATACTGTACTGTGCACTAAAATTGAGAGTATAGCAATCCTGGCGTGTATGTTCATGGTGTACCAAAATGCAACACTTTATTAGAAGTGTTTCGTTTTTGCTGTTTTTGGATAAAATACCGTCATAAAACAGAAAGTGTTTTAAAATAATACATAAAAATAGGGAGAATAATTGAAATTGAAAATAAAATAGTGTTAATATAAAACACATAATAATAAAAGAAAATTAAGGAGGACTTAAAATGAAAGCAAAAATTGCAATGGCAGCAGTATTGGCAGGGACAATGGCGGTTTCCATGGGAGGTGCAGTTACAGTAAGTGCAGCAGACTTCACCATTAAACTGTGTACAGAGCAGACAGACGGTGATCCGATTGATGAGGGCTGCGACAAATGGGCGGAACTGGTGGCAGAAGCCACAGACGGAGCGGTTCAGATTGAAGTATATCCAAGCAGTCAGTTGGGTGCAAAAGCCGATTTGATTGAGATGGCTCTTGCAGGACAGGGTGTATGCACGATCGCAGATGGTTCTTATCTAATGGACTATGTACCGGATTTCGGTGTTGTTATGGGGCCGTTCCTTTTTGCAGAATGGGATTCTATGTACAATATTACAGGCAGTGACTGGTGGGCGGAGCAGGAATCAAAGCTGGAGGAAGAAGGTCTTAAGATAGTTTCTACAAACTGGATTTACGGTGAGCGTCAGTTGATGACAAAGGCTCCGGTTGCTTCTCTGGATGATCTGAAGGGACTGAAGATCAGAGTTCCGAACAATGATATTTCTGTAAAAATGTTTAACCTTCTGGGTTCTGCAGCTACGCCGATGGCACTGGCAGATGTGTATACTTCTCTGAGCCAGGGCGTTGTAGATGGTGTTGAGAATCCACTGACAACTTTGTATAACAATGCCTTCCAGGAGGTTTGCAAAAATGTAACAATGACAAACCATCAAATGACATTTTCAAACTTTATTGTGGGCAAGGATTTCTGGGATACACTTCCGGAGGAATATCAGGAAGCAATCATCAGCTGCGGAGAAGAAGCTGCAAAGTATAATAATGAACTGTATGAGGCACAGAGCCGGGAGATGGTAACGGCCCTTGAAGAAGCAGGATGCACCGTGTCTGAACTGGATGATGAGACCTATGCGACATTTAAAGAGGCCTGCCAGCAGTTGTATGCAGATTATGAAGCAGAGGGAACCTGGACAGAAGGCCTGTATGACACAATCCAGGGAATTATCGCAGAATAACCTTTATAGCTGCACCAGCTTCATCTCTTTTGAGGAGGTATTATGGAAAAATTGAAAAAACTATTTAATAATGCGGATACTGTGATATCCGGTATCAGTCTCTGCCTGATCGTAATTATTACGATTGCAGGTGTGATTATGAGAAAGGTCGGGAACAGACCGATCGCATGGCTTGAGGAAATGCAGTTGTTCTTTTTTATATATGCTATCTTTTTTGGCGGAAGCGTAGCATTTCGCTATGGAAACCAGGTGAGTATAGATTTGATTGCAAACCGTATGAAAGGAGCAGCGCGTAAGGCCCTGGAACTTTTTGATCTTGCCGTGACGGTTGTAGTGCTGATTTATTATTGCTATGGGGGCTGGCAGCTTATGAATTCAGTTACGAAAAAAGTCACCCCGTATTTCAAAATTAATTATGCTTTTATAGACCTGGCAGCACCTCTTGGCCTGATTCTGATGGCAATTCAGTACATTCTGTATGTCCGAAGAGAATTCCTTGGAATTGTACAGCCCGGGGAAACGGCGAAAGGAGGAGATGAAGAATGAATCCAATAGCAATCGCAGCAATTTTGATGCTTGTTTTACTGTTTTTGAATGTGCCTGTATTCGCAGCGGTACTGGGCGGATGTCTGTCTTACTTCCTTTTGAATCCTTCTGCGGGGCTGAGTGGCATGCTTGCAATGCAGCGCGTTATCAGCGGCATGCAGTCTGTGCCGATGCTGGCTGTTCCGTTTTTTGTGGCAGCAGGTGCGCTGATGAATTATTGCGGTATTACAAAACGAATGCTGAAATTCTGCAAGGTTCTTACAGGTCATATGTACGGCGGACTTGGACAGGTAAATATTGTGCTTAGTACATTGATGGGCGGTATGTCCGGATCATCTCTGGCAGATGCTGCCATGGAGGCCAGGCTTTTGGTTCCGGATATGGTACAAGCCGGATATTCGCCCGGATATGCAACTGCGATCACGGCATTCTCCTCTATGATCACACCGCTGATTCCACCCGGAATTGCTGCAATCATTTACGGAAGTGTAACGAATACATCCATCGGACGATTGTTTGTGGCAGGCATTGTTCCTGCGGTGATTCTCTGCTTTGCCATGATGACGGTTGTTTCACGCTATTCAAAAAGAAGAAATATTCCCCGTCTCAGTGAAAAACCCGTCTCCGGAAAAGAACTGTGGGAGTCTTTTAAACCCGCTGTTCTTCCGCTGTGTCTTCCGGTTATTATTATCGGCAGTATCCGGCTGGGTATCTGTACACCGACAGAAGCCGGTGCCGTAGCGATTCTTTATGCGCTGATCCTGGGTATTGCTTACAGAGAGATCCGATTTGATAATATCCTGACCTGTATTCGGGAAACCGTATGCTCTACGGCGTCTATTATGCTGATTGTTGGGGCCGCTACCTGTTTTTCATGGGTTCTGACATGGGAAAATATTCCGCAGACCATGACTAATTTTCTGATCGGAATCTGCCACAATAAATATATTTTCCTGTTTGCCGTGAATGTTTTCCTTCTCTTTGTCGGGATGTTTATTGAAGCTACGGCGGCGCAGATCGTACTTGCACCGATGCTTGTGCCGGTGGCGGTAGCCTTTGGCATCGACCCGGTACATTTCGGAATGGTATTCATCTTTAATATGGCCATTGGTTCCCTGACGCCGCCGATGGGTAATCTGATGTTCGTAACGTGCGGCGTTACAAAGTGTCCGACCGAAGATTTCCTGAAGGACAGTGTGGTCTTCTATGTGCTGATCTTTGCTGTCCTCATGTTTATGACTTATGTACCGTTGCTTTCTACATGGCTTCCGAATCTGATTTACGGAGCCGCTTAATATCTGCAAAGAACAGGAGACAAAGAGATGAGGATAATCAGAACCGTGCTTGGAGATATTCCGTCAGACCGGATTGGTGCTACGGATTCTCATGATCATCTTATCAGAAGCGGCGGGCCGGAGGTCAGGCTCGATCCGGCATTTCTGATGGATGATGTGGAGGCTGCAAAGAAAGAGTTTGGAAGGTTTCTTGATGCAGGCGGCAGAACAATGGTGTGTATGGACCCCATCGGCTGCGGCAGAAATGTAACAAAGATGCTGGAAATTGCAAATGCGTATAAAGACCGTGGGAATATCGTGATGACTACCGGATTTCAAAAGGGCAGTAATTACTGTCAGAACACTTCGTTTCTTGCGACTGTGGATGTAAAGAGGATTGCAGAATACATGATCGCCGAAGTAGAGGAGGGTATGGATCTTCACAGCTATAACGGACCGTATGTGGAGCGGACCCAAGCAAAAGCGGGGCTGATCAAAGCGGGAACCAGTTATCGTATCATTACAAAGCTGGAGCAGAAAGCATTGGCAGTGGCAGCAATTACTCAGAAAGAAACGGGATGTCCGATTTCCGTGCATACGGATTTCGGCACGATGGGACTGGAAATTCTGGATGAGATCGAAGTGAATGGCGGAAGTGCGGAACGAACAGTTCTCTGCCATATGCAGCGCAATCCTGATGTCTGGTATTATGCGGAAATTCTGGACAGAGGCGCGACCCTCTGTTTTGATGAGCCGAACAAGGCTGCCTACCGTCCGGATACGGAAATTGCCGGCAATATTAAATGGCTGATGGACCGGGGATATGGAAAACAGATTGTTCTAGGGATGGATGCAGGCAGGGTTGAGGGGCTTGCATCTTACCGTGAGCCCGCAGGAAAGGCCAATGGTCTGGAATATTTGCTTACGAGATTTGTTCCGCTGCTGCGGAAAATGGACGTAACGGAAGAGCAGATTCAGGATCTGCTTGAAAATAATCCATCAAGGGCTTTTTCGATTGAAATATAAAAATTGCCGGACGATTGCAGCGGGCTGATGAGAAAGGCGCTAAAGGGTCAATTCATTTGGCTGAACAGGCTGTGAAGAGAAAATTGAAAGAGGGCGGTCATTTTTATTATTTACATATCAAAAAGATGGGGTTATAATAAGCAAAGAGTTTTGGACAGGAGGTACATAAGATGTTAGATAAAAAAGTAGTGGAGCTGCTGAACCAGCAGGTAAATAAAGAATTTTATTCCGCGTATTTATATCTCGATTTTTCCAATTTTTATTATGGCCATGGGTTAGATGGTTTTGGAAACTGGTATAAAATTCAGGCACAGGAAGAACGCGATCATGCCATGCTGTTTATTCAGTATTTGCAGAACAATGGTGAAAGGGTAGAATTAGATGCCATTGGGAAACCGGATGTAGTTCTGGAAAGTGCGAAGGCTGTTCTGGCTGAAGGATTGAAGCATGAACAGTATGTGACAGGCCTGATTCATAATATTTATGATGCAGCTTATACAGTTAAGGATTTCCGTACAATGCAGTTTCTTGACTGGTTTGTAAAGGAGCAGGGGGAGGAAGAAACCAATGCGGACAATCTTGTGAAGAAATTCGAGCTGTTCGGAGATGATCCGAAGAGCCTCTACATGCTTGACAGTGAGCTTGGCGCAAGAGTGTATTCCGCACCATCGCTGGTATTATAAGCATGAACAGGGATAAGGTCATCTGTCCGTGTTATCAGCTCCGTATATAAAACATACAGAAATGACGAAGGGAATCCGCAGGGCAAAGCCTGGCAGGTTCCCTTTAAATTTAACAATTTCATCACAATTTTCCCACAAAGAAGACACAAATTCTTTCTATACTCGAAACATAAAAAATGAGCAGAGATTTCCAAGGAGGGGATTTTTTATGAAGGATAGAAATGAACAAATGAAACGAATAGTAAAAAAGGGCGCAGGCATCAGCTTATGTGCAGTACTGGCAGGAGGTCTTGCAGCAGGTGCCTTTGAGGGAGTCAATACGCTGACCGGCTGGAATCAGTCCAGGCAGGTAGAGGCAGCAGTGAAGGCGGACAGTGACGTGATGCTTTTGAAATCGGAATCAAAATCTGAATCTGCGGGTAAGGGAAGTCTTGATGTTTCCGATATTGTAGAAGAGGCAATGCCTTCGGTCGTTTCCATTACAACGAAGTCCCTGCAGGAAGTGCAGGAAATATATGGAATTTTCGGATATCAGCAGGGGTATTCAACTCAGCAGGAGGTAGAAGGCAGCGGTTCCGGCATCATTATCGGGAAGAATGATGAGCAGCTTTTGATTGCAACCAATTATCATGTAGTAGAGGGCGCGGATAAGGTATCCGTTTCCTTCATCGATGGAGAAAGCTATGAAGCATCTGTCAGAGGATTTGATGAGGATAAAGACCTTGCGGTTGTATCTGTAGTGTTAAAGGATATTTCTGATGATACGCTTAAGGAAATTGCAGTAGCTTCTATAGGAAGCTCGGATGATTTGAAAGTAGGGGAACAGGTGCTGGCAATCGGAAATGCACTTGGTTACGGTCAGTCTGTTACAACCGGTATTGTCAGTGCAAAGAATCGCAGAATGGATGGAAATCAAAACTTTGATGAAGATAGTGACGGGGTAAATCTGATCCAGACAGATGCAGCGATCAATCCCGGGAACAGCGGCGGTGCATTGCTGAATATGAACGGCGAGGTAGTAGGAATCAATTCTGCGAAGCTTGCTTCCACAGAAGTAGAGGGTATGGGATATGCCATTGCAATCTCCGATGTAGCCGATATTCTGCAGAATCTGATGAATGAGACGCCCAGGGATAAGGTGGAAAACGGCTCACATGGCGTTCTGAATATTAAGGGGACTACGGTCAGTGAGGAAGCAGTTCAGGTTTATGGAATACCGGAAGGTGTATTTGTTGCGGAGGTGACGGAAGGCGGAGCGGCTGAGAATGCGGGAATTAAAGAAAATATGGTCATCACGAACTTCGATGGAAAGAGAGTAAGATCCATTGAATCTCTGGTGGAATTGCTGGAATACTATGAACCGGGCGAGGAGATTGATGTAACGGTAGAGGTTATGGATGGTGAAGGCTATAAGGAGAAGACAGTAACAGTAACGCTTGGAGAGAACACGGACACAGAAGAGAACAGTAAGGACGAGGAAGAACAGAAGGACAGCAGCAAAGAAAGTGGGGATAAAGAAAGTCAGGATGATGAGGAATCAGATGAGGATTCCGGAAGCATCTTTGAGGACTGGGAGCGTGATAAGGAAGACGTTCCGGATATTCAGGAATTTTTCCGGCAGTGGCAGTAAAAGAAGCGAAATATACAAGAGGAGCCGAAGCTTCACATAGATATTCGTATCTGTGGAGCTACGGCTCCTTTTTCTGTTTTATAGAAATACATTGCATGTTGTTACATAATTCAGTAAATCTTGTTTAAAAAGGGATTGAGGGGGAAGTAATATTGAAAGAGACTTAAAGGTTTGCTATACTGAATAAGGCTGGTACATCGTTTGGCGAATAAGGTAGGAAAAAGCCATCTGTTTGTCAAACGATGTACCGGACAGAATAGAAATGAGGATTAGCGAAAAATGAAGAGAAGAAAAATCTTTATGGACTGTGATCCGGGGGTAGATGATGCAATCGCATTGGCATTTGCCGCAGCTCATCCGGATGCTTTGGAATTATTGGCAGTAACTACGGTAAGCGGAAATCAGACGGTTGATAAGGTAACAGAAAATGCACTCAGGCTGGTGGATTTTTATGGATTAGATATACCGGTCGCCAGGGGAATGGAAGGTCCGATCGTCAGAGAGCCTCTGTATGCACCGGAAATCCATGGCGAAACAGGGCTGGGGCAATGTGTGCTGCCGGATACCTCGTGCCGTGCAGTGGAGGAGCATGCGGTTCTTTATCTGCACAGAAGATTGATGGAGCTTCCAAAAGGAGAGAAGGCAACCCTGGTTCCTACAGGACCTCTGACGAACATTGCCGTGCTTCTAAAGCTCTTTCCTGAGGTGAAGACGAAAATCAGGGAAATCGTCTTTATGGGCGGCGCAGTGTGCGGTGGCAATATTACCATTTCTGCGGAATTTAATATGTATGTGGACCCTGAGGCAGCGAGAATTGTATTTCATGCAGGGCTTCCATTGGTAATGTGCGGTCTTGATGTTACAAATAAGTGCACGCTGAAGCGGAGTCAGGTAATGAAGCTTTGTCAGTCCGGCAATCCGGTAGCAAAGGTCTGCGGAGATATGGCGGGTTTTGTACTGGAGCATACATCTGATAAATATCGGGGCGAGACAAGCGTCCATGATGCGGTGCCTTTCATGTATCTGCTTTACCCTGAGATATTTAAAACGGAAAGGACTATTTTGGAAATGGATTGCTCACAAGGAGCTGCGCGGGGAACGACTCTGTGCGGCTATCATTGGTGGGAACGCCAGGAGGAAGAAACCAATGCCTTTGTTCTTAAGGACGTGGACAGCAGCAAATTTCAGGAATATCTGATCACTGCCCTGTATGAGCTTGGAGAAATTACAGCAGGCAGAAAAGAAGGAAGAGATTCATGAATGGTATTGTTTTTGATTTGGAATGGAACCAAAGTCCCGGAGGAAAGAAGTATTCCAACAGCAGGCTGCCTTTTGAGATCATAGAGATCGGGGCAGTCAGGCTGAATGAAAAGGGAGAGAACACCGGCTGTTTTCAAAGATTGATCAAGCCTCAGGTATATAATTGGATTCATGACAGTATCCATGAGGTCATTCATATGAATTACCGGGATTTAAAGGATGGAGTTCCCTTTTCTCAGGCTGTTGAGGAATTTCTGGTATGGTGCGGTTCTGAATTTTCGTTTTTTACCTGGGGAAATCAGGACGTGATGGAGCTGCAGAGAAATATGAAATACTATGGGAAGCTTTCTCTGCTGCCCGGACCTGTCACATATTATGATGTGCAGAAGCTGTACAGTATCCAATATGAGAACAGAAAGGCACGCAGAGCTTTGGAATATGCCATAGATCATTTGGAAATCGAAAAGAACCAGGGCTTTCACAGGGCGCTTGCGGATGCTTATTATACGGCGGAGGTGCTGAAGCATATAGAAAAATCCAGTGTTCTTTTGAATTCCTCCATAGATGTTTATCAGAACCCAAAGAAGAAAAAGGAAGAAATCCATATTTCTTATCCTACCTATGACAAATTTGTTTCCAGAGAGTTTTTAAGCAGGGAAAAAGCCATGAAGGACCGGGAAGTAATAAGCGTCCGGTGCCCGGCCTGCCGGCAGCTTACGAAACGGAAAATCCGATGGTTTATTAATAATTCCAAAATTTACGAAAGTATATCCTTTTGTCAGGAGCATGGTTATGTCAAAGGAAAGATCAGAATCCGGAAGACAGATGAAGAGAAATACTATGCGATTAAAACGATAAAAAATGTGGATGTGGAAAAAGCGGAGGAAATCCGGCAAAAACGCGAATCCCTCCGCCGTAAAAAGCAGATGAAAAAGTTATCAGAGAAGGAGGTCTGAAAGAATCTCCCTTTGATATTGCATACCCCAGCCAACCATTTGACCGTTATAGTAATATTTACTCTTGAGCCGGTAAGGGCCGACAGAATTGAAGAGCAGGGCCTGCTTTTTCTGGAGCCTGCTCACATCAGTTCCAAGAGGAACCGTTACATATACACGCCGCTGGTAATAGAAAGGATAAGTGTCTCCACTGTTTTTGAGGAGATATTTTTCGCAGGGCAGATGTTTTTTGAAAACAGGTTCCTTTTGCAGCTTGAGATCCACCTTTTCGAAACTGTTAAAGCCGTAATCCAGAAGCGCGGCGGTGTCGGAATATGCGCCGTTTACGGATTTTAAAACAACGGCCATGAGAATGGTGTCGCCTCTTTTGGCAAAGGTTACAAGGGTGCTTCCGGCAACCTCCGTGTAGCCTGTTTTGCCCCCGAGAACGCCTTCATAAGCGTAATCCCTGCCGGCCATCATTTTATGATGATTCAGGAGGTATCTGGTTTCCGGCTGCTTGTTGGTAGGCGGAAGCTCGAAATAATCTGTTGTGGTAAATCCCCGGAACCGGGGATTGAACCAGGCGGCCCTGGCTATTTTTGCCATGTCATTGGCAGTGGTGTAATGGGTCTCATCCGGCAATCCGTTGGGATTGTTGAAGTGCGTGTTGGTACAGCCGAGCTGCTTCGCACGTTGATTCATAAGTTCAACGAATTTTTTGACAGAGCCGGAGGTTTCCTGGGCAATGGCAAGAGACATTTCGTTGGCAGATTCCAGCATGACGGCCATCAATGCCTGATATACGGTGAATTGCTCATCTGTTTCCGCGTAAATGCTGGAGCTTCCCGACTCGATGCCGTAAGCTGCGCTCTCAGAAACCACCATGTTTTTACTCAGGGGCAGATTTTCACAGGCCAGCAATGTGGTCATAATCTTGGTGATGCTGGCAGGATATTGTTTTTTGTCGGCATTTTTGGCATAGAGGACGGCCTCGGTGACAACATCCATAAGAATGGCGGACTCAGCCTCGATCTTTGGTCCCTCCGGCCAGCCCTCAATGGCATCCGTGTCAGCAGCCTGAGAATAGAATTCCGTATGTGGATTCGAAGCAGGTGTCGGTGCGGCGCCCTCTTCGTAGTAACCATCCGTTTCAGCGGCAAAAGTAAAGGCCGGCTGAGCTGCAAACAGGCCTGTACAGAGCAGCAGACCTGTAATACGCCGCAGTAATCGCAGATTCTTTTTTATCATATACAACAACCCTTCATTTGTTATTTTTCCCCTCAAATCAATGTTTTTTGCAGTGCCTACGGGACATTATACCATTATTTGTCAACGAAAACCACTCTTACACTTATTAAATTTCTGTATACAGATTCTTATTTAGGTGAAAAAAACGTTGTTTGGGAGCGGAAAGCGTTTGTATTGCAAAAAAACACTTGACATATGGATTTTCCTACCCTTATAATATAGCCGCACACGAAAAAATATGCAAAAACTGTGATGGAGACAGTATGCTGACTCAGAAAGCCAAAGAGAGCCGGGGATGGTGGAAGCCCGGTGCGAGTAAATCCAGCAGAAGATCACTCCGGAGTTTCTATTCTGAAAGGTATTGTTCAGACAATAAGGACGTGTAGGAATAGACGGTGTTTCCGCCGTTAGAGGGAACATGTATCGGCAAAAAAGCCCGTACAATGTAACAGGTGGTGCGAATGTGAATGCTGCTTTCGTCCTTTTACGGGACGGAAGTTTTTTTTATATTAGTAAGAATAAAAGAATATGAATTTAGGAGGGAAATGCTGTGTACCAGAAAGTAGACACGAACCTGAATTTCGTGGACCGCGAGAAAAAAATCGAAGAATTCTGGAAAGAAAACCATATCTTCGAAAAGAGTATGGAAAACCGCAAAGAGGATGAGACCTACACCTTTTATGATGGACCGCCTACAGCAAATGGGAAACCTCATATCGGTCATGTGCTGACCCGCGTTATCAAGGATATGATTCCAAGATATCGTACCATGAAGGGGTATATGGTACCCCGTAAGGCTGGTTGGGATACACATGGTCTTCCTGTTGAGCTGGAAGTGGAAAAAATGCTTGGCCTGGATGGCAAGGAGCAGATTGAAGAGTATGGCCTGGAGCCTTTTATCAGGCATTGCAAAGAAAGCGTCTGGAAATACAAGGGTATGTGGGAGGATTTCTCCGGTACGGTAGGTTTCTGGGCAGATATGGAACATCCGTATGTTACCTATCATGACGATTATATTGAATCCGAATGGTGGGCGCTGAAACAGATCTGGGATAAGGGACTTCTTTACAAAGGTTATAAGATTGTACCTTATTGTCCGAGATGTGGGACGCCCCTTTCCAGCCATGAGGTAGCGCAGGGATATAAAGATGTCAAAGAACGTTCTGCTGTTGTGCGTTTTAAGGTAGTGGGTGAGGACGCCTGCTTCCTGGCATGGACCACCACACCGTGGACGCTGCCGTCCAATGTGGCACTCTGCGTGAACCCGAAGGAAGAATATGTAAAGGTTAAGAATAACAAAGAGGAAAAGGTTTATTACATGGCGCATGCCCTGGTGGAAAAGGTTCTGGGCGAGGATGTGGAAATTCTTGAGACTTATACGGGCAGGGATTTGGAATACAAGGAATATGAGCCGTTGTTTGCCTTTATAAGGCCCGCACAGAAGGCATATTATGTGACCTGTGCGGATTATGTTACTCTGACGGACGGTACCGGTGTTGTTCATATCGCGCCTGCATTTGGTGAAGATGATGCTCAGGTAGGGCGGCGTTATGGCCTGCCTTTCGTACAGCTTGTGGATGAAAAGGGTGAAATGACTGCCGAAACAGACTGGGCAGGCACCTTCTGCAAAAAGGCGGATATGCCGATTCTCCGGGATCTGGAGAACAGGGGCCTTTTGTTTGACGCACCGAAATTCGAACACAGCTACCCGCATTGCTGGCGCTGCGATACTCCTCTGATCTATTATGCGAGAGAATCCTGGTTCATCAGGATGACAGAGGTGAAGGATGATTTGATCCGCAATAATAATACGATCAACTGGATACCGGAAAGCATCGGCAAGGGACGCTTCGGAGACTGGCTGGAAAACGTTCAGGACTGGGGGATCAGCCGTAACCGTTACTGGGGAACACCTCTGAATGTGTGGACCTGCGAATGCGGGCATATGCATTCCATCGGCAGCAGAGAAGAACTGAAATCCATGTCTGACAACTGTCCGGATGATATTGAGCTGCATCGTCCATATATTGACGCAGTGACGATTAAATGTCCGAAATGCGGCAAAGAGATGCACCGTGTGCCTGAGGTGATCGACTGCTGGTTTGACTCCGGCGCCATGCCTTTTGCGCAGCATCACTATCCGTTTGAAAATAAAGACCTGTTTGAGCAGCAGTTCCCGGCAGATTTTATTTCTGAGGCTGTGGACCAGACGCGGGGATGGTTCTATTCCCTGCTGGCAATTTCCACTCTGATCTTTAACAAGGCCCCGTATAAAAATGTTATTGTTCTGGGTCATGTTCAGGATGAGAATGGTCAGAAGATGAGCAAATCCAAAGGAAATGCAGTAGATCCGTTTGATGCGCTTGCGCAGTACGGCGCGGATGCAATCCGTTGGTATTTCTATATCAACAGTGCACCGTGGCTTCCGAACCGCTTCCATGGCAAGGCGGTGGGAGAGGGACAGCGTAAGTTTATGAGTACTCTCTGGAATACGTATGCGTTTTTTGTGCTGTATGCGAATATTGACAATTTTGACGCGACAAAATATACTCTTGTATATGATAAGCTTCCGGTTATGGACAAATGGCTGCTCAGCAGGCTGAATACATTGATTAAGACTGTGGATGACAATCTGGATAATTACCGTATTCCGGAAAGTGCAAGAGCACTGCAGGAATTTGTGGATGAGATGAGCAACTGGTATGTCAGAAGAAGCCGTGAGCGTTTTTGGGCAAAGGGTATGGAGCAGGATAAGATCAATGCATATATGACTCTGTATACTGCTCTGGTAACTGTTTCCAAGGCTGCGGCGCCTATGATTCCCTTCATGACGGAGGATATTTATCAGAATCTTGTCAGAAGCATTGACAAGGATGAACCGGAAAGCATTCATCTCTGCGGCTTCCCGGTGGCAAACGGGGACTGGATTGACAGGGAGCTGGAAGCTAATATGGAAGAGCTTCTGAAAATCGTTGTTCTCGGACGTGCGGCAAGAAATACTGCCAATATCAAGAACCGTCAGCCCATTGGCACGATGTATGTAAAAGCAGAAAAGGAAATGGATGCATTCTTTACGGATATTATTGCAGATGAGCTGAACATTAAGGAAGTGAAGTTCGCAGGTGATGTGGAAGCTTTCATTTCTTACAGCTTTAAGCCTCAGCTTCGCACCGTAGGTCCGAAATACGGCAAGCTGCTCAACGGAATTCGTCAGACTCTTTCCGGGCTCGATGGAAGCAAGGCTATGAAGGAACTGAAATCTACAGGTGTCCTGAGTTTGGACATCAATGGTAATAAAGTAGATTTGACGGAGGAAGACCTATTGATCGAGACATCACAGACAGAAGGCTATGTAACAGAGGCAGACGGTGAAACATCTGTTGTTCTGGATACAAGCCTGACTCCGGAACTGATCGAAGAAGGTTTTGTCCGCGAGATCATCAGCAAGATACAGACGATGAGAAAGGAAGCCGGATTTGAGGTTATGGACAAAATCCGCGTCTATGCTAAAGATAACGAGAAGATTTTGGATATCATGAAAGCCCATCAGGATGAAATTATGTCTGAGGTACTTGCAGAAGAAGTGATTCTGGACGAAGCTGAAGGTTATGTAAAGGATTGGAATATCAATAAAGAAAAAGTAACTCTTGGTGTAACCAGATTATAGGAGGTCAAAGAATGATTGATAAGCAGTTTAAGAAAGAGACATTTAAGAAAAGCGTTGAAGAGAATGTAAAATTCCTTTACCGCAAAACCTTAGAGGAAGCAACACAGCAGCAGCTTTTCCAGGCTGTCAGCTACACTGTAAAAGATGTTATCATTGATAACTGGCTGGAAACACAGAAAGCGTATGAAAAACAGGACCCTAAGATCGTTTATTATATGTCCATGGAATTTCTGATGGGGCGTGCTCTGGGCAACAACCTGATCAACTTAACTGCATACAGCGAAGTAAAAGAAGCCTTGGAGGAACTGGGACTCGATCTGAATACAATTGAAGACCAGGAACCGGATCCGGCACTTGGAAACGGCGGTCTGGGACGTCTTGCGGCGTGCTTCCTGGATTCCCTCGCTACTTTGAATTACTGTGCATATGGCTGCGGTATCCGTTACCGTTACGGTATGTTTAAGCAGGAAATTAAGGATGGCTTCCAGTTGGAGGTACCGGATAACTGGCTGAAGGATGGATATCCGTTCGAACTGCATCGTCCGGAATACGCAAAAGAGGTTCATTTCGGCGGATATGTCAGAGTAGAATATGACCCGGCAACAGGCAGCAATAAGTTCATTCATGAGGGATATCAGGCAGTAAATGCTGTTCCCTATGATATGCCGATTGTGGGCTATAACAATAAAATCGTCAATACTCTGCGTATCTGGGATGCCGAGCCGATCGTAGACTTTGGTCTGGATTCTTTTGATAAGGGTGATTATAAGAAGGCTGTAGAGCAGGAAAATCTTGCCCGCAATATCGTAGAGGTTCTTTATCCGAACGATAACCATATGGCAGGCAAAGAGCTTCGTCTGAAACAGCAGTACTTCTTTGTTTCTGCAAGCTTACAGGCAGCAATCGAAAAATATAAGAAGAGCCATGAGGACATCACAAAGCTGCACGAAAAGGTGGTATTCCAGATGAATGATACGCATCCGACGGTTGCAGTTGCGGAGCTGATGCGTATTCTTATGGATCAGGAAGGTCTTGGCTGGGATCAGGCATGGGACGTTACAACAAAATGCGTAGCATACACCAACCATACGATTATGTCCGAGGCATTGGAAAAATGGCCGATTGAGCTGTTCTCCAGACTGCTTCCGCGTGTATACCAGATTATCGAAGAAATCAACCGTCGTTTCATCATTGAGGTACAGGCTAAATATCCCGGAAACTATGAGAAGATCAAAAAGATGGCAATCATCTATGACGGCCAGGTAAAAATGGCCCATCTGGCAATTGTTGCAGGCTTCTCCGTAAATGGTGTTGCAAGACTTCATACAGAAATCCTGAAAAATCAGGAGCTGAGAGATTTCTACGAAATGATGCCGGAGAAGTTCAACAATAAGACAAACGGCATTACGCAGAGACGTTTCCTGCTTCACGGAAACCAGCTTCTGGCAGACTGGATTACCGATCACATCGGTGCAGACTGGATTACCGACCTTTCTCAACTGAGGAAGCTGGCTATCTATGCAGACGATGAGAAGGCGCAGCAGGAATTCATGAACATCAAATACCAGAACAAGGTACGTCTGGCAAAATATATCCTGGAGCACAATGGTGTGGAGGTAGATCCGCGTTCTATCTTCGATGTACAGGTTAAGAGACTTCATGAGTACAAACGCCAGCTTCTGAATATTCTGCATGTGATCTATCTGTACAACCAGATTAAAATGCATCCGGAAATGGATTTCTATCCAAGAACCTTTATTTTTGGTGCGAAGGCTTCCGCAGGATACCATACTGCTAAGAAGATCATTAAGCTGATCAATGCCGTAGGAGATGTTGTGAATAATGATGCCTCTATCAACGGCAAACTGAAGGTTGTCTTCATTGAGAACTACCGTGTATCCAATGCGGAGATGATTTTTGCAGCGGCAGATGTTTCCGAGCAGATTTCTACTGCAAGTAAGGAGGCTTCCGGTACAGGTAATATGAAATTCATGCTGAACGGCGCGCCGACACTGGGAACCATGGACGGCGCAAACGTAGAGATTGTAGAAGAGGTTGGCGCAGAAAATGCATTTATCTTTGGTCTGAGCTCTGATGAGGTTATTAATTACGAGAACAACGGCGGTTATGATCCGAATGTGATCTACAATACAGATGGCGATATCCGTCAGGTACTGATGCAGTTGATCAACGGAACCTTCTCTCATGATACAGAGCTGTTCCGTGACCTGTATGATTCTCTGCTCAGCACCAGGTATACGGACCGTGCAGACAGATACTTCATCCTGGCTGATTTCCGTTCCTATGCAGATGCACAGAGGCGGGTGGAAGAGGCTTACCGCGATGAAAAGGGCTGGGCCAGAATGGCGATGCTGAATACGGCTTGCAGCGGTAAATTTACTTCTGACAGAACCATTCAGGAATATGTGGATGATATTTGGCATCTGGATAAGGTTATTATCAAATAATCATGCAAAGGGAATGCCCTCGCAGCAGGAAAATTGCGATTAGATGAATGGATAAAAGGGAGTGGGATCATAAGGATGATTCTGCTTCCTTTTTTCAGTATAACGTGACATATAGCTGGCGTGTTATATATGGTATGCTTAAAGAAAATCTGTGGGAGGTTTATAGTATGAGATATCTTTGGCTGGATGAATATTTATTAAGCAAAAGAGGGGTAACGAAGGATTTGCAGCCAAGCTGGAACTGGATTCGTTATCATGTGGGGGGCAAGATGTTTGCGGCAGTCTGTCTTGACGAACGAAACAAGCCGTATTACATAAATTTAAAGCTCGAGCCTATGGAAGGTGAAGTTTTAAGAGATCATTATGAGGATATTATTCCCGGATATTATTCGAATAAGGTTCATTGGAATTCGGTAAAACCGGATGGGAAGGTGCCTGATGATCTGTTAAAAGATATGCTGGATAAATCTTATCGGCTTGTACTGTGCGGCTTCAGCAAAAAAAGACAGAGGGAAATCACAGGATTGAGCTGCTGCGGTACAGAATGTAAAAAATGTACATACTATGGGACATTATGCACGGGCTGTAATGAATGCCAGGGGAAGGTGTTTCATGCGCCTGAAGGAAAAGCGTGTCCCATTTATGAATGTTCTGTCAAAAAAATGCATTTCTCTACCTGTGCGGCCTGTGCGCAGATTCCATGTGCCGTTTGGAAGGCAACCAGAGATCCGCAGCTTTCTGATGAGGAATTTGAGAGGTCAATCACAGAACGCATGGAAAATTTAAATTTCTGAACAGGAACAGTATTTCTTCAAGCGCATATTTTATAAATAATATGATATTTGAATTGAGGAAATTATGGATATCAGAGGAATAGATGTCAGTGCATATAACCCTGTAAATAATTATGCGGAGGTGGCAGGCGATAAAATCAAGATTGCAATTCTAAGGATTACGGAACAGGGAAACGTGGTTGATTCTGCCTTTGAGAGGAATTATAAGGGATTCCGGGATCATGGAATTAAAGTGGGGGTCTATAAATACAGTTATGCGCTGAATACGGAGCAGGCAGAGGAAGAGGCAGAGAAGGTTCTGGAAGTGATGAGGGGAAGAGAGCTGGAATTCCCTGTTTTTTATGACATGGAGTGGTCCCGGCAGAGAAATCTTCCGAGAACAGAGCTAACCAAAATTGTGAAGGCTTTTCGAAAGGTGATCGTAGAGGGCGGATATTTGTTTGGGATATATTGTAATACGGACTGGTATTATCATGTGCTGGATACGGCAAGTCTGCCCTATGACTACTGGCTTGCCTCCTATCCCTATAATGACAGAGGTGTGATCGTTGAATCTTTAAGGCCGCCGGTGGGAATCGGCTGGCAGTACAGCTCCAAGGGCCGGGTGCCGGGAATTGAGGGTTATGTGGACCTGGATGTGTTCTACAAAGATTGTAGCGGCGTAGGAAATGCGGAAGAAAACAGGCTGTGGGTTGGAGAGTGTACCGGAAACGGCGTGAATGTACGGAGAGGTCCCGGATTGGAGTATACACCGATTGAAGGGTATCCCTTTTTGAATAAGGGGAATCTTGTGGATGTTATCGGGGAAAAAAAGGCGGAGGATGGTATATTGTGGTATGAAGTATGGATTGCCAGGAGAGATAAAGGCTATGTACGGCATGATTATATCAGGAGGGTTTAAGGCAGGGGTGCGGACAAATAGTCCGCACCTCTGTTAAAAACCAACCCTCCGGAGGCAGTCTGGTCAGTTTTCATAAAAATAGAATGGGATATTTTGTTAAATTGCTGAAAAAAAAGTTACTGATTGACAAATTCTTTCGGTTGATGTATTCTCAATTTAAAGAGCAACGGGAACGTTCCCATACTTACAAAATACCCTGACCATTTCTCTCCCGGCAAAGAGCCGGAATTATTTTTTGCCTTAAATGGGAACATTCCCAAGACAGAAAATACAGCGATAATACGTATGGTAAATCGCCTGCTTTTCCTATATAATAGATACAGTTTACGGTTCGCAGGGCGTTAGCTGCGGCAGAAATTCCAGGAAGAGAAGAGGGTGTAGCATGAGTACTATATTTGATGTTGCAAAAGAGGCGGGAGTTTCCAAATCAACGGTTTCCCGTGTTTTGAATCATGAAGCAGGGGTGAGGGAGAATACCCGGAAGGCAGTGGAGGCCGCCATCCGGAAGCTGAATTATTCGCCCAGTTATTTTGCCCGGGGTATCCGCACCGGCAGGACCAGAACCATTGCCATGCTGGTTCCGGAATACACCAATGTTTTTTATAATGAACTGTTCAGGGGTGTGGAGGATGTGGCCCTGAAGCACGGATATATGGTGTTCGTGTGCAACACGGAGCGACACAGCAATTCCGAACAGGAGTACATAGAGGAGCTGCTTCGCCGGAACATCGACGGAATTATCTATAATACCTATTCCATGGATAAACAAATGCTGTCCTACTTAAGGAAGCTGTCAAGAAAGCTGCCCTTTGTGTTTATGGACAAGGTTTTTGATTTTGAAAAGGAAAAGGAAGCCTCATATGTAGTGACAGATGGTTTTTCCAGCACCAGAAACGCGGTACATTACCTTTATGAGCGGGGGAAACGAAGAATTGGTTATATTCGCAATATAGAGGGAATCCACGTTACGGAGGAGCGCTATGAAGGATATCTTGCAGGTCTTTCCGACTGCGGACTGGAATTTCAGGAAAAATATATCTGCCGCCTGTTCCCGACGGAGGAGATTGACTATATCAAACGGGGTCATGACGCTGCGGATTATTATGCAGGCCAGGCTGACAGACCGGACGCAGTTCTTGCGGCAATCGACATGCTTGCTATCGGCTGCGTACAGCAGCTCCGCCGCCGCAAGGTAAAGGTGCCGGAGGAGATTAATGTGATCGGTTATGATAATATTTCTCTGAGTGAGCTTATGGAGCCGCCGCTCACCACAATCCGGCAGCCCATTCGGAAGCTGGGACAGACAGCGGCGGAGATTATTATTGCAAAAATCAACGGTGAACAAGTGGCTGACAGAGTGACCTATGACGGCGAGCTGGTGCTTCGGGAAACCACAGACTGATATTTATTCTTTTCTCTTAAAGAGTGGCCGCCTTTACGAGTGAAAGATTAAATAGATATAACGTAAAGAGCGTTTACATCAATCTTAAGGAGGAAATTGGAATGAAGAAAAAAGTATTAAGCACCTTATTATGTGCAGCCGTGAGCATGAGTATGCTCATCGGCGCCGTATCCGCCGTATATGCAGCAGAGGCGGGCGGGGGGAAGAAAAATGCGGTTTTCCTCCCGTCAAACGCGGGGAGAAGATTTTTT
>URVB01000033.1 GCA_900551075.1 uncultured Blautia sp.
ATTTATTTTAATCCAATTGGCATAACAATATCAATGGAAATTACTACCATATTTTGTATTAATGATATTAATATGTTTCTGTTGTATAATACTGTTACTATAATACTAAGGAGGTAATTCTTATGAAAAAGAAACTATTAATTACAATTGCAACCGGAATGCTGTGTTTTTCTTCAATTCCTGCATCAGCCGCCGATATTGACAGCATGTCTGTCGAAGAATTGAAGGATGCTTACAGGGAGCTAGAAGCTAAATACAACTCCCTGGCTGGCGTAGAAAACAATGATGATGCAACATCCGTCCCCACTGCCGATATGCAGTCCTGGAAAGAAGGAATGTACAAAGTAGGAGCTGACATTCCTGCCGGCGAATATGTTCTTATTTCCTCTGGCGGCGGCTATTTTGAAATATGCACAGATTCTTCCGGATCCTTTGATTCCATTGTTGCAAACGGTAATTTTGATACCAATTCGATTATCACCGTTTCCGATGGTATGTACCTTGAATTTACCCGTGCGGATGCTTACGCAATCGATTCCTCTCCTGAACTTGACACTTCTAAGGAGGGAATGTTCAAAATCGGCAAGCATATTCCTGCTGGCGAATACAAAATCCATTCCGATGACAGCGGTTATGTTCAGGTATCTTCAGACAGTTCGCAGACTTTTGAAAGTATTGTAAGCAATGACAATTTTACTGGTGATTCTTATATTACCTTATCAGATGGTCAGTATCTTACGCTCAGCCGCGCTTGTATCGTACAATGAAGTTTCTGCAATCATCATAACATAGAAAAACCGCCCCCTGCGCCAACAGAGGACGGTCTGCAATAGACTATATACCCGAAGGTTGATATAGTACGCTCCCAAAATATTGTATCATCTTCGGGGCAGCCATGCAAGCGGAACTTGTTAGAAATCCTTACAGGTTCGCTGGCTGTTATTTTTGTACCCTATTTTAAGGAGGATGATAAAAATGCCGAAGAAGAAAAGAAAGAAATACCCCAGACTCCCAGCCGGATTTGGCAGCATCCGCTATCTTGGTTCCGGCCGCAGGAACTGCTATGCTGTACATCCACCGGCAACAATTGACGCTTTAGGTCATGTAAACCGTCCTGCTGCTATCTGCTATGTAGACGACTGGATTAAGGGTTTCACGGTGCTTACAGCTTATAAGGCGGGCACTTATACCCCTGGTATGGAAAAGTCCATGGAAGTATCAAATACGGGCGATCTGGACATACTTGCGCAACGGATAATTGCAGACTATTCTACCATTAAAGGAGTTGAGGAAAAGCATCCGGAGATCAAAGAGCTGACTTTTGCGGAAGTATATGAACGGTTTTACAAATGGAAATTTGAGGACGACAAATCCCGGACTTATTCGAAAGCCACCAAGACCAGTTATAATGCCGCTTATAAAAATTGTTTTACTCTCCATGACCGCAAATTTAATTCTCTGTGCTACAACGATCTGCAAGGCGTAGTAAACTCATGTGAACTTAAGCACGCTAGTTTGGAGTTGATTGTTGTTCTTTTCAAGCAACTTTATAAATACGCCATCATCCATGAAATATGTGAGGATGACAAATCTAAATATGTAACTGTCAATCGTATTGAGGATGATGAAAACGGTAGGCCTTTTTCCGATAAAGAACTGGAGATTCTTTGGAAAAACAGAAATGATGATAATGCAGCCATGATTCTCATTATGTGTTACAGCGGTTTCCGTATTTCCGAATACAAGACTTTATCTGTAAATCTGAAAGAAAAATATTTTAAAGGCGGTATGAAAACAGAATCTGGCAAAAACCGTATTGTGCCGATTCATGATTCCGTATTTGGATTTGTTCAGGATCGTATGGACAGATATGGCTGCCTTTTGCCCTGCAGTGTTTCTTATTTCCGCACTCATCATTTTGCCCCTACTTTGGAGCGGCTTGGCATAACCAGTACGCCAAAGCACACGCCCCATGATGCAAGGCATACTTTTTCCATGCTGTGTGAAAGATATTCTGTACGAGAAAATGACAGAAAGAGGATGTTAGGGCATGCTTTCCAGGATGATATCACAAACGCCGTATATGGCCATCGCTCTGTGGATGATTTGCGTCCGGAAATTCAGAAGATACAAGTGCCGGTTGTGACTAATTGTGACTAATAGAACCATAAAATTGTTTTATAGAAGTTTATAATACAAGATATCACAGCTTCCACAATGCCAGTAAAATAAAGGGTTTTCCCGGTTTTATATGTTTTTGGCGTTTTCCTTTTACCGATATTTTTTTAACGCAGCTTTAATATGACTTATTTCCGCTTTTATAAAGACTTTTCTTTAAATGATAAAAAGACTGGCAGCCCGCCAGTCTTTTTATATGATAAGATTATGGTGTAATTCACCGTCCTGCTGCAAATAGCAGCGATAAGATTACTTATTCACCTAAAAAATCATTAATCTGCTGAACAAGGATATCAACATCCAACCCATGAACCATTGCTGCTTCCTCTAAGGATTCCATCTGTGCAGATGGGCAGCCCAGGCAATGCATTCCTGCTCTCATAAGAATTGGTGCAATATTCGGATCTAAATTAATCAACTGACCAATCAGCATGCTTTTGGTAACCTTTGCCATTGTCGTTTCCTCCTTTTTCTTCCATCCTGCTTCGCAGGACATATTCCAGACCTTCGGTCTGTCATTGACTTATCAGTTAAAAATGAATACTCGCTTCGCTCCTGCTCATTTTCCTGCTGATAAGTCACATTATAATACGGAATTGCTCCAGAATCAACCGGCAGATTCTAAAATTAAGTTTATAATTTTGTACTTGTAATCCATAACCAGATATATTAGAATAACGTTAGAACCCGTTAGGGGCACAAAAGAGATTAAAAGGAGGATATAACTATGGCATATGTAATTACAGACGAATGTGTAAGCTGTGGAACTTGTGAAGGCGAATGCCCATCCGAGGCTATTTCCCAGGGCGACGAGCATTACGTAATCGATGCTGATGCATGTGTGGACTGCGGTACCTGTGCAGATGCATGTCCAACAGAAGCAATCAAACCAGGCGAATAATTTACCGGGTTCCGGCGTGGCAGAAGTCACGCCGGTTTTTCTATCTTACTGCCCACCCTTTCTCAATGGAAATTGCTCTGCTTCTGAAAACTTCTGTATAATTTCAGATACAAAAAACTCTATGAAGATGCTTATCCCACCTGCATAGAGTCTTTGCTGCTTATGTATTCTTATTTTTCCTTCTGGCTTTCTTATCATTTGCAGCGGCAGCCGCCTCCCGTCTTGCCATCTGCTGTCTCCGGATCGCCAGGTCCAGAGACCGGCACCGCTCCTCCTCTTCGTTTTTGTACTGAAGTTCCTGAGCGATCAGGCGCTCCAAAATCGCCTGGAATTCCAGAATTTTTTCATTTTCTGTTTCCTCCGGAATAAGATTCTCTGCCTCTGCCTCTTTCTCTTCCGGCACTTCATTCAAAAGCTTAATCTTGCTCTCTGCTGAGCCAGGTACTGTCTGCGCAATTTGAGGAACCAGATCCTTAATTGCCCGAAGCTGTAATCCTCGTTTCTTCAGTTCCTTAATATTCATAAATAATTGAATATCATATCCGGTGTAGTAGCGGTGACCCAGTTCATTTCTTTGGATTCTAAGCTCCAGCTCGTCCTCCCAGTAACGCAGAACGTAGGCTTTCACGCCTGTCATATCCGCAGCCTGTCTGACGGTATACCTTGTCTCCATGCTACCCCTCCTTATGAAATTCACTGACTTTAATTATAACAGAGTGTACGGAGATTTCAACGAAAAACGGTCGACAAATTATGCGGCTCTGTGCGCCGTGCTCTCACCTCGTGACCGTTCCGCTCACTCGGTGACGGGCTTCGCCCTATACAATTATAAATAAGAAGTCCCGCTTTTATGCAAGCATAAAGCGGGACTTCTTATTTATAATTGTGCACGGCTCTACTTTTTCATGTTTACAAACTGGGTATATCTTGGCAGCCAAACAAGCTCCACGGTGCCAATAGGGCCGTTTCTTTGTTTTGCGATAATGATTTCCGCAATGTCCTTCTTCTCCGTATCCTTGTGATAATAGTCATCACGGTAAATAAACATAACCACATCCGCATCCTGCTCAATCGCTCCGGACTCACGAAGATCCGAGAGCATTGGTCTGTGATCAGGACGCTGTTCCACAGCACGGCTTAGCTGCGACAGGGCAATTACGGGCACTCCCAGTTCACGAGCCAAAGCCTTCAAAGAACGGGAAATGTCGGAAATTTCCTGTTGGCGGGAATCGCTCTTCCCACTTCCGCTCATAAGCTGCAGATAATCGATCATAATCACACCCAAATTATATTCCAGCTTATATTTACGGCATTTGGAGCGCATTTCCGCAATAGAAATACCAGGCGTATCGTCAATGATCAAATTCGAACGGCCGATAATATCTGCTCCCTCTACCAGCTTTGTCCAGTCCTCATCCTTCAGATTACCGGTACGCATATTCTGGGAATCCACATGGGACTCCATGGCAAGCAGACGGTTGACCAGCTGCTCCTTTGACATTTCCAGGCTGAAAATCGCAACTGTCACATCCTTGCGGAATGCCATGTACTGTGCAATGTTCAGCACAAATGCAGTCTTTCCCATGGAGGGACGTGCAGCGATCAATACGAGATCGGAGGGATGCATACCTGATGTCTTGTAGTCCAGATCCATAAAGCCCGTTGGAATTCCCGTGACGCTTCCCTTCATCTTGGAGGCTTTTTCAATATTGTTTATGGCATTTAAAACCACCTGCTGAATCGGAACAAATTCCCCGCCAATATTTCTCTGCAGAATATTGAAAAGCTTTTTCTCCGCTTCCTCAAGAATCACCTCTGTGCTCTCTTTTTCCAGATAGCAGGAATTTGCCACCTCTTCGTTTACCTTGATCAGGCGGCGCAGAAGGGCTTTTTCGCTGACAATATTGGCATAATATTTCACATTCGCAGAAGTAGGAACTGCCGCAAGCAATTCTCTTACGTATTCCATGCTGCTGATATCCGGCGGAAGGTCTTTCTCCTTCAAACGGTTCTGAAGCGTTACCAGATCCACTGGCTTGCCTTCATTACAGAGTTCCACCATAGCATCAAAAATGATACCGTACTGGTTCTGATAAAAATCATCGCTGGTCAGAATCTCCGATGCCACCAGAATCGCATCACGGTCTAAGATCATAGAACCAATCACCGATTGCTCTGCTTCTATACTATGGGGCAGGATTCTTTTAATCAGCGCTTCTTCCATGACTTTACCTCCAACGGATTATGCTTCCTTCACCCATACCTTCAGACTTCCCGTCACCTTAGGATGCAGACGGACCGGAACCTGAGTCACACCCAGATTCCTGATCGGGCTTGGAAGCTGCAGTTTTTTCTTATCGATATCTAAATTTAACTGTGCCTTTGCTGCCTCAGAAATTTCCTTAGTGGAAATGGAGCCAAAGGTTCTTCCACCTTCTCCAACCTTCAAAGTCAAAATAATCTCTTTTGTCTCCAAATCCTTTGCAAAAGCCTGTGCTGCTTCCAAATTTTCCTGTGCCACCTTTTCAGCATTTGCCTTTTGCAGCTTCAGGTCATTCAAATTCTTGGGCGTTGCCTCAAGCCCTAACTTTTTAGGCAGAATCATATTACGGGCATAACCATCGCTGACCTTTACTATATCGCCCTTCTTCCCAAGGGACTTTACATCCTCTAACAAAATTACTTTCATTTGATAAGCTCTCCTTCCTGGCATAATTCATCGATGATGTCTTTGAGCATCCTCTCTGTTTCCTCTATTGCTGCCTTTACCTGGGCCCCCGCGATGTTAATATGTCCGCCGCCGCCCATTTTTTCCATTAGTACCTGTACATTCACTTCGTCAATTGCACGGGCGCTGATAAACACCTCTTGATTATACGCAGTCAAAACAAATGAGGCTTTTACACCGGCAATATTCAGAAGCTCATTGGCCGCCTGCGCACCCACGACTGTCGGACTTTCCAGCCCCTCGCTCGGACACTTGGCAATTGCAAAATAATCCCTGTAAATTTCCGCCGTACGTACCGCTTCCGCACGCGCTTTGTAGGAATCAATATTATCCCGCAGCATCTTGCGGACTCTTGTCATATCCGCACCGCAGCGCCGCAAAAATGCCGCCGCCTCAAAGGTTCTGACACCCGCTCTTGTAATAAAGTTATTGGTATCAATCATAATCCCTGCATAAATACAGTCCGCTTCAATATTCCGCAGACGCAGGTCATCCGAAAAATACTGCAGAATTTCCGCAACCATTTCACAGGTAGAGGAGGCATACGGCTCTACATAAGACAATACGGCATTTTGGATTACTTCGTTGCCTCTTCTGTGGTGATCCAATACAACAATCGTCTTGGTCAGATAAAGAAGCTCCTGACATTCCGTATAGCTTGGCTTATTCGTATCTACAACAACGACAACCGTATTATTATCCACAAGGTCCATTGCCTGACTCTTATCAATAAACATGGACGGCTCATAATCCGGATTGCCCAAATAGCCCGCCATAAGCGGTCTGATAGAGGTGGAAGGATCATTTACAACGATGTGCACCGGCTTACCCAGGGTCTTACCCGCACGGTAAATACCGATTGCTGCACCAAGTGCATCCACATCCGTAATCTTATGCCCCATAACAACCACGCGGTCCTTGGTGCTCATAAACTCCTTCAGGGCCTGCGCTTTTACCCGGGCTTTCACTCGGGTGGTTTTTTCTACCTGCTGCGCCTTGCCGCCGAAATAGGTAATGTTATTTCCATTTTTGATAACTACCTGATCTCCGCCCCGGCCGAGCGCCATTTCAATTGCAATTCTGGAATACTCATAATTCTGCAGATAAGTAGCAGCATTTAAGCCAATACCGATACTCAGAGTTACAGCCATCTCATTTCCGATGTTTACCGTCTTCACTTCGTCCAGAATATGGAACCGCTGCTCCTTCAGGGATTCCAGCGAACTCTGACGCATAATGAGCAAATATTTATCTTTCTCAAGTTTACGCACAAGTCCATCAAAATTCGAAAAATATTTCGTGATCTTACGGTCTATCAATGCGGTCAGAAGAGACCGACGTACATCCTCCACACTTTCCAGAGCTTCCTCGTAATTATCCAGGTAAGCCAATGCCAGAACTAATTTATTATCTTCATTCTTCTGAATGTATTCCTTCAGTTCTGTTTCATCATACAGATACATTGCAATCAGACTTGTACTCCCCTGCACATCCTCCAGAATCTCCGTATGGCTGAGCACTTCCGAAAGAGATACACGCTGCATGGAAATTCTATAAGTCTGCTCTCCAAATTGTGTGCTTATTTCCGTAATTTCCCGTTCCTCCGGCACCGGAAGCTTGTCCGCGGTAATATCCGGAAAAATCGTATTAATATTTTTTCTATAAAACTGTTCCCTGCCTGTAAGCTGGGAAAACAGTTTATTGGACCAAAGCATCCTGCCCTCCATATCAATCAGTGCATAAGGCAGTGCCAGCTCATCCAAAATCCGGTTTTCTAAAATATCATATTGATTGGCAAACGTAATTAAATCATTGAGAATCAACGGTTTGTGATAGAAATAGAGGCTTAAGGAAAAGGCAATATAAATCACCACACCGAGACTCACCAAAATGCCGGCCTTAATGTTCAGCGTATACACCAGAACATTCAATAGAATCAACAAAACAGACAAATACAGCGGCCACCGGATAAAACGGCGTATTTGCCCTTTCAATTTTAATTTATCACTCATATTTTTTCCATTCTTTCCCTGAGTTGACAAGAACCTGTTTTTTATTATAACAGATTTACTATGGTTTTACCATATGCAACCTCAAAAAAACATATATCGCTCAGAGAAAACTCAGGGAATTTCCAAAAATGCATCCTATAAAAGTTCAGAACAGATTGCGTTCCTGCCCGGAGGACTTTTGTTTTATAAGTAACCGGATTGCATTTGGAACAAAACGGAACACTCACCTGTGATAAAAAACCGCCATCCCAGGGGATGACGGTCGATGTTGGTTTTGTTCTGCTTAGTCCTGAACGTATGGCATCAGGGACAGATGACGTGCTCTCTTGATAGCAACAGTCAAAGCTCTCTGATGTTTTGCACAGTTTCCGGTAATTCTTCTCGGAAGGATTTTTCCTCTTTCGGAAACATACTTCCTTAATTTTGCTACATCCTTGTAATCAATTTCGTTGTTTTCTTTACCGCAGAATACACAAACTTTTTTTCTTCTGCGTCCGCCTCTTCTCTTCATCGGAGAGTCCGGTCTTTCGCCTCTATTGTAAGCCATGATGGTTTCCTCCTGTTCTGCTTTATTCAGTTTCAATTCGTGCTCTTCCCTCAGCCAGCCCCGCACTCACTTACGCTCCTGCCTGCTAAGGTTCAAGGAAGTCCGATTCACTAAATTCGGTCTGCGCCTCCGGCTTGTCCTCGTTAAGTTCCTTCGGACCAACTTCGCACTAAATTCGCTTTTCGCTTCGCTCAAGCTTATTAGTGCTCTAGTTGAATGGCAGTTCTTCATCAATTCCATCCGGAATATTCATGAAGCCATCCGCACTTGCCGCACTGGGGCTCGGCATGGACGGCGCTGCATTCTGCTGCGGATGAGATGCGGCATAGCTGTCGCTTGCGGCCTTGCTCTCGGCAAATTCCTGCTCCTCAACAACTACCTCTGTGGTATACACCTTCTGTCCTTCCCTGTTCGTATAGCTTCCGGTCTGAATACGTCCGGTTACTGCGATCTTTAAGCCCTGGCGGAAATACTTCTCAGCAAATTCCGCACCGCGTCCGAATACCACGCAACTGATAAAATCAGCACTTGCATCGCCGTCGCGGCGAAATCTTCTGTCTACCGCCAATGTATACCTGGCAATTGCCAGCGCATTTTCTCCTGCGGAATATCTAACCTCAGGATCTCTTGTTAAGCGTCCCATTAAAATTACTTTGTTCATTTTTACACCTCTTTTTCTGTCTGAGTGAACGGGTTCTTAATGGTGCTCTCTACAATCCACTTCGTAAAAAGATTATGCGTCTTTACGAACGACTAAATATCTTAATACATTGTCCATGATACGTACATGTCTTTCCACTTCCGCCGGACATTCTGCGTCTGCTTCAAACTGAATAAAGTAATAGAAGCCCTCATGCATTTTCTGAATTTCGTAAGCTAATTTCTTCTTACCCCATTCTTCAACTTCTGTGATGCTGCCGTTGTAACGGGTGATGTAGCCTTTTGCTTTCTCTACGACTGCGTCACGTACTTCGTCTTCAACTTTGGCGCTCACAACTAATGCTAACTCGTACTTGTTCATGCCTTTCTACCTCCTTATGGTCTTTATGGCCCTTTGCCTGTACAAAGAGCAAGGATATGAAAATATATCACGATGGTTGATTTTAGCATAGTTTTTTTTGAATGTAAAGCCGAAATTTATAATTTCCTGAAATATTTCCTGTTCACATTATATTTTATCGTCAGGTTTTTCGTAAACCGCAATCCTTTCAGTAATGTTTACGAACTTTCATTTGCTTTTTTTAAATTTTTTGTATTTTTCTCCACCATCTTCCGCGATACCATAATCTGGTGCCCGCAGCCTGTACACTTCAGCCGAAAGTCAGCCCCTACCCGCAGGATTTCCCAATCTCTGCTTCCGCAGGGATGGCCTTTTTTTAATGTCACAATATCTCCGATTTCGTAGGGAAAGCCCATGCCCATGCCACTCCTTTGCATAATGAAATTATCTGCTGCACCTCTGTCTTACCGCAATCTGAGAAAATACCTGCCCGATCGGCTCCTGAATCAGAAGATTTGCCTGCCGGTCCCTCGGCGTCGGGGATTTGTTGATCACCACCAAATACTCTCCACGGAAATAATCGATCAGACCGGCGGCCGGATACACGGCAAGTGAAGTTCCTCCGACCATCAATACCTGTGCATTGGCAATGGCACGCACAGATTCGCTTATGGTGTCATTGTCCAGTCCTTCCTCATAGAGAACCACATCCGGCTTAATAATTCCGCCGCACTGGCAGTGCGGAACACCCTGCGCATTCTTCATATGATGAAATCCGTAAAATTTCCCGCATCTCATACAGTAATTCCTGTACACGCTTCCATGCAGCTCCAAAACCCTTCGGCTTCCCGCCATCTGATGCAGATTGTCGATATTCTGGGTAATAACTGCCTTCAGCTTACCGGCACGTTCCAGCTCTGCCAATTTCAGATGTGCTGCATTGGGCCTTGCCGTATCACAGAGCATTTTGTCCTGATAAAACTTGTAGAATTCCTCCGGCTGACTCATAAAAAACGTATGGCTCAATATTGTTTCCGGCGGAAAATCATATTTCTGATGGTAAAGCCCATCCTGGGAGCGGAAATCCGGAATTCCACTCTCTGTTGAAACCCCTGCGCCGCCGAAAAATACAAGGTTGTCATGCGTATCAATAATTTCCTGCAGCATTTCTATTTCTTTTCCCATGTAACTTCCTCCTTCTTACTCCACCTCCAGGGTGTCCGCACGCCTGCCCTGCACCACAAATCTGGTGGCCTCATTTCCCGTACACGTGGAAAGCGTAACGATTTTGTCCTTGATCGTAAGCTTCTCTGCCTCGGTTTTGATTTCCGAGTATTCCTGAATCTTATCCAAATATTCCTGAAACTCCTTTCCGGGTCCCTTAAATAAAGTATAGGCATCGCTGTTCACCGCCGTCGTATATGCGGATACAATTTCATAGCGATAGTTCTTATCCGGAGTCAGAATCCAGAAATATTTGCTCTTTTTATAGGTTTCCTCATCCTTGGTGAAGTTTTTCAACTGCCCGAACATGGAGCCATTCTTCATGTTATGTCCATAAACCAGCGTATTACAGTCGCTGAAGTCTCCCGCATTTTCAAAATCCACAAAAATCGTACCTGCAAAATTATAATTCTTCTCATAGGTCGTGTGGAGATAGGTGGAATTGTCCTTCCCCTTTACCACCGGGTAGCTGACTCCGTCCAGAGCTTCCACATAGATCCAGCCCACAACCTCCTCATTGACTTCCTTTAGGGCGGCAAAATCCACTTCCATAGGAGCTTTGAGCGTTGCAGAAGGTCCTGCAGCTTCCTCCCTATCCGGCTCCCGGTTCGTCACTGCCATCTGTTTAATATGGTTGTATTCATCCGTACCCTTCTTATACTCCGTATATATATGGTAAAGATTATATCCCGCATAGCAGAAAACGCCGATTGCCAGAAACAGGATCAAGGTCAGAAGAATATCGCCTGCCTTGCTTTTCTTTTTTTGCTTTTCTGTTTTTTTATCCGTCATAGTCACACTCCTTTCCTCCATTATAATGACCCTCGGGGCTTCTTGCAACCTCTTTTCCCTCCGGATTTGTAAACGGAGTACTCTCCTATGGAATTTTTTGTTTCACAGATGGCCGGATTGTATTCAGAACAGTATGGATTACTCACCTGTGTAAAATGTAAAAAAGGTTCGGAGACATATTTGTCTTCGAACCTTAGTTGGCCTCGATATCTTTCATTGCGTACCAGAGCAATGCCATGAATGCGGGATACCGTCTCTAAGCCTTTAACAGTAGTAGCGGGAGCAGGATTTGAACCTGCGGCCTTCGGGTTATGAGCCCGACGAGCTTCCAGACTGCTCTATCCCGCGCTAAATAATTTTCGATTCTATTATATGCGTATTTCCAGAAAATATTCCAATCATCTGCAGTTTTCTGCCCGTCCGGGAGCTTCCGTTTCCCAAACGGGCAGTACGTATCACTCAGAACGCTGCTCTGTAACCACTCGCTCCTCCATCGGCAAAAAATCCGTATGATGCCCTACATATTTATAAGCCGGACGAATGATCTTACTCGTATTCATCAGTTCCTCCAAACGATGTGCACTCCATCCGGGAATTCTGGCAATCGCAAAGATCGGAGTAAATAATTCCTCCGGTATTCCCAGCATTGTATAAACAAATCCACTGTAGAAATCCACATTGGCACAGACATTCTTAAACAGCTTGCGGTGTTCCATAATCAGACGTCCTGCCAAACGCTCCACAAGCTCATAAAGAGCAAACTCTGCCATCATGCCTTTTTCTTCAGCCAGTGCCTTTGCAAATTTTTTCAGGATCACTTCACGCGGATCAGATAAGGTATAAACAGCATGTCCCATACCATAGATCAGGCCGGAACGGTCAAAGGCCTGTTTATTTAGAATTTTCTGCAGATAAGCGGTAACCTCTTCTTCATTTGTCCAGTCCTGAATATGTGCCTTGATATCGCTGAACATGTTCTGCACCTTCAGGTTCGCACCACCATGACGCGGTCCCTTGAGGGAACCAATGGATGCTGCCACAGAAGAATAGGTATCTGTCCCGGAGGAGCTTACTACATGCGTTGTAAAGGTGGAGTTATTGCCGCCGCCGTGCTCTGCATGAAGAATCAGGGCAATGTCCAGAACCTTTGCCTCCAATTCCGTATATTCTCCGTTCGGGCGAAGCATCAGAAGAATATTCTCCGCAAGAGACAGTCCCTTCTGCGGATTACGGATCAGCAGAGTCTCATCCCTGCGGAAGTGACGGTATGCATGATAGGAATAAACTGCAATCAGCGGCATCTTGGCAATCAGCTCCAGGCACTGACGCAGCACGTTTCCTGCGGAAATATCCTCCGCATTGTCATCATAGGTGTATAAGGTCAGAATACAGCGCTGCATAGAGTTCATAATATTGTTGTTGGATGCCTTCATAACCACATCACGGACAAAACGTCCGCTCAGCCCCTGCAGCTCAAACATAACACTGAGAAATGTATCCAGCTCTTTTTCGCCCGGAAGCTTTCCGAACAAAAGCAGGTATATGGTTTCCTCAAATCCATATTTCCGTCCGTTCAATCCATTTACAAGGTCACTGACATTCACCCCCTGATAATACAGCTCACCTTCCGCAGGAATCTGCCTTCCATTGATCAGATGATAGGCGCAGACATCTGAGACCTCGGTCAGACCGGTCAATACACCCTTGCCTGCCGAATCACGAAGGCCCCTCTTTACATCATATTCCACATATAAATTCGGATCAATGCGCTGGTTTTTCATCAGCTCTTCTTCCAGTGCCTTCATTTCTTCCTTCAAATCACCAAAAGCTCCTGATTTCATCATTTCATCATCAGTCATATCTTTACCTCCCCAAAATCAAAAAACACCCATTACGATACATCCTCGTAACCGGTGCAGTGAGCAGTTTTACTAATGTTTTATTATCATACACCATTTTTATACAGGATGCAATCTTTTTTTACATTGTTTTTATTTTTATGCATATTCATGCATATTTCTGGCTGTCTTCATTTGCTACAATCATATAGAAAAACCTGTCATTCTATGATATAATAGCCGGAGAACGGCAAGCAGGCGTTGGGGCCTGCATCAAAATTAGGAGGTATTTTCTTATGGCAAAAAAGAACCTGATCGTGGGACAGTCCGGAGGACCTACCGCAGTCATCAACAGCAGTCTTTACGGCGTCGTTTCTGAAGGCCTTGCTCACCCGGAAGAAATTGAGCACGTTTACGGTATGGTAAATGGTATTGAAGGGTTTTTAAACGGCACAGTTCTGGATTTCCAGGAAGCGCTTCCCGGCAAAAAGCTGGAATATCTAAAACACACACCGGGTGCTTATCTCGGCTCCTGCCGCTACAAGCTTCCGGAATCCCTGGAAGATCCGGTCTATCCGGAATTATTCAAAAAATTCGAGGAAATGAACATCGGCTGGTTTTTCTATATCGGCGGCAATGATTCCATGGATACGGTCAGCAAGCTTTCCCGCTATGCCGCACAGACAGGCAGCGACATCCGCGTGATCGGAGAACCGAAAACCATTGACAATGACCTGGTACATACCGACCATACTCCCGGCTTCGGAAGCGCAGCCAAATACGTAGCTTCCACTGTTCGCGAGATCATTCTGGACGCTAACGTTTACGAAAAGAAATCTGTTACAATCGTAGAAATCATGGGGCGCCATGCAGGATGGCTCACCGCTGCCGGCGCTCTTGCACGTAAATATGAGGGTGATAATCCCTTTTTCATTTACCTTCCGGAGGTTTCCTTTGATACGGAAGCTTTTCTTTCCAATATTGAAAAAGCCTTTGAGAGAAGCTGCAATGTCATCGTATGTGTGTCCGAAGGTATCCACGATGCAAAAGGCACCTTTATCTGCGAATACGATAATTCCGTAGGCACTGACTCCTTTGGACACAAGATGCTCGCCGGCTGCGGCAAATACCTGGAAAATCTGGTACGCGGCCGCCTCGGTGTAAAGGCACGTTCCATAGAGCTGAATGTCAGCCAGCGCTGCTCCGCTTCCATGCTCTCTGCAACCGATCAGCAGGAAGCGGTTGCTGCCGGAATCTACGGTGTACAGGCGGCTCTGAACGGAGAAACAGGCAAAATGGTTTCCTTCATCCGCCAGACCTCGGAAGATGGCACTTACCATATGGCCTGCGGCTTAGAAGATGTAAACGCTATCTGCAATGCCGAAAAACCCGTTCCGGCAGAATGGATCATCAACAACGGCTCCGATGTCAGTGAAGATTTTGTCCGTTATGCAGCCCCATTGGTACAGGGAAAAGTAGACGTACCTCTTGGCGAGGACGGACTGCCGGTATTTGTATATCGTAAATAATAAGAATTCCCGGCTGCAGCTCACTTCATGACAGAGGGTTGTCTCTTTTTTTCCACGCTGCTGCTTATAATTGCGGCAAAATTTAATGAGGTCTTTAAACTTTTTCGGCAGGACCTCGTATGCATCGCTTTCAAAGGCATAGCTCCTTCGGAGCCTGTCAGGGAAAATTCCCTTTGGTGTCAAAACGCTCAATCATCCGTAGGCACTGCCTTTTGACGCGCAGCATATCCTTTGACAGCCCCTGATTTTCGTATACATGGCAGATATTCTTGTAAGTTTCCCGGTTATTGGGCCGGGCATTTTCAAATATGTTCCTTATTTCTTTTGAAACGCTCCTGATGACTGTGGCAGAACAGCTTTATTTTCCAGGAACTGCAAGAGCTGCCTGTGATTACTTTTTAGATTCTCAAAACCCACAAATATGATCCTCCTGTCTTGGGTTGATAGGTAAATCATGCCCAAAATATCCAAACCTTTTCTATCCAGTAAAGCCCGTAAACTCAGAAATTGTAAAAAAGGTTTGGATATTTTGGGGGGCTGGATATCGAAGAGCGTAATGTGAGGACCCTTTCCACTGCCCTGTACTGCACCTTCAATCTGATATGCGCTTGTAGCTGCTCCTCATGCGAAACCCTTCGCAAATCCCAGCTTTATTTCCTCCTCGTCAATTTAATCCTTAGATAAAAACTCTGCATCTGTCATAACATTCGCAAATTTACCATTTATAGATGCCATATACACGGATTGAACAATATCAGCAGAAACGCTGTTTCCGTTCCATTCTAAGTTTTTTGTAGCACAGGCATTTGATATCAAAGTAACCTGATATCCTAAATCTTTGGCGGCTCTAACCGTTGTATCAACACACATATGTGTCATCATCCCGCATACCACTAATTCCGTTACGGAAGTTCTTTTTAACGCTTCCTGTAAATTCGTCTCATAGAAACTATTCGGGTAATGCTTTTCTATGATTTTTTCAGAATCCAGCGGCTTAATCTCCTTATAAATGCATACACCGTCCGTATTAGGTACAAAAAAAGCAGCATTTTCTTCCGATATATGCTGTACATAATAGACCGGATGATTATTTTCTCTGAAATATTTTAACAACTGCTTTATCGCATTCACTGCAATTTCTGATTGATACAGTTCACATTTTCCGTTCGGAAAATAATCGTTTTGAACATCAATAATTAATAATGCCTTCTTCATTTTTACAGTCCTTTCATTAAGTTCTGAAAAAATGATATAAGAAAATCAGCATCATGTAAATTACTTACTTTTTCGTATAATAAGAGAAAACTAATAGCAGATTCCCTTCTTATCCAAAAAACTTGTCATGCCATGCTCAACCATATATTCAATTCCAATATCCTGCATAATTCTGATAGCAGATAACATTTTTTCTCCCCGTACTGTTAAATAGTATTCTACCTTTAAAGGGAAGCCATCATAAGAATGCTTGTCAACCAGTCCAAACTCCTTTAGTTCACGTAGTTGCTCTAAAAGCATTTTCTGACTAATCCCAGCAATACTATGATGTAATTCAGAGAAAGAACGTATTCCATTTCTAAGTTGAAAAATAATAATTGTTTTCCATTTTCCCTTTACAATGTCATGTACTAGCTCTAAAGGGCATGTATAGTTCTCTCGAATTTTCATTTTTCAAATTTCCTTTCAAATAATATCTGAAATTTTCGTGAACCGGATTCACTCTGTATTTCGTAATCATAAAAGGTCAAACAAATTCAATCCCTGCCCCATCACGCTTAGAGCAAGGAAATTGTGCCAACAATTACACGCCGTTCTGAACTTTCTTTCAATCCGCTATGATAAAGATGAAAATAGCGATCTTTTTCATCGGCTGCATATAGGTTTCTCCTAGTGTTAATTCCATACACACCATACACGAATATATTATTAACCCTTTTATTCTCAAATGTACCTTTGTGCTCCCAAAACAAGCTCATTTACCAGTCCCGACAGCCCCCAATCAACTTTTGGATGGCCGTATTCCACCATTTCAATGTCACCAGTCTGTAACTGCCAGTGTATCCGTGTTCTTCCGCAAGCCGGTGAGATTGGTTCCAAGCTCCATCGGGTTGTATCCCAAAGCAAGCATTCTATCCTCCGTAGTTTTAATCAATAGCGAACTGCCATTCTCAGTTCCTTCGGCTACGACCCATTGAAATGCCCTGACTGTAAACACAAAATGGAGTTTATAGAACTCTATTACAATCATAAACGCATATCCCTCGAAAATTATACGAGAAAGCAATGTCCAGATCTCGTGGAAAGCGTTCTTCTGCGTGATTTGTTTTTCTTTAGCCTGTGCCATAAGCCTCTAAAAGAAGGATATCTATCTATGAAACCAGATATCGGGGAACTGCGTAAAATATGCATAAAAAATCCACCGGAAGGGACGACATCTAAGGACATTCGCCACATGAGCGAAGATGAACTTCCGGACATGGATTATTTCCTAAACGATGATGAACTTGATAGTCGATAGTCCGTTGTGCCCGCCTCCATGCGGGTCCTTTTCAATTCAAGAGAGCGCCGTAGGCGGTCCCGTTTATTTATTATCACATGGTAGCTGTTCAGTACCTTCACAGTTGTGTTGTGAATAGTCACATCGCATGCACTATATCAGGCTTGCTGCACCGATCATGCCTGCTTCATTACCAAGTGTTGCCTGTTCAATTTCCGGCAATTCACCTTTGTCACCGCCGAAACAGCTTTTCGCAACAATTTCACGAAGAGGCTTCAGAAGATTTTCTCCCTGGGCCGAAACGCCGCCGCTAAGCAGTACAAGCTGCGGACGGAAGATATTTATTATATTCACAATTCCTGTTCCAAGTCTGCGTATATACAAATCCACTACTTCTTTTAAAACGGCATCTCCTTTTTCTGCACCTTCAAATATTTCTTCAGGTGTCAGAGTCTTTCCGACCGCACGTTTTCCTTCTCTGATAAGAGCAGTCGCAGACGCATATGCCTCCATGCAGCCTCTCCGTCCACATGTACAAGGTTCGCCGTCTTCCACAATAACCATGTGACCCAACTCACTTCCACCGACACCCTTACCTTCATAAATCTTACCATCCAGAATAATACCGCCTCCAACCCCTGTTCCAAGGGTGAGCATAATAGCATCCCGGCAGTCTTTTCCGGCTCCTGCAATCACTTCTCCAAGTATAGCACAGTCTGCATCATTTGCAATACGAACCGGTATCGGCATATATTGGGACACCTCTTTCGCAAGCTCTACGTTTTCCCACTTAATATTGTTTGAATACCGTACGATCCCGCGTTTACTGTCAACAGTTCCCGGAACTCCGATTCCGACACCAACGCACTGATCCATTGCAATTCCCTGGCTTTCAAGCAGCGCCAGCGCCTTCTGTGCAATTTTCTGAATCATCTCTTCTGCAGGACACAGGGCATCCATCTTCAAGGTATCGGAAGTTATTACTTTCTTATGGACATCCACAAGGCCGATTTTTATAGAGGCTCCTCCGATAGCAATTCCTATGCGGACAGGCGCTGCCTTTTCCCGGATCGTAGTAATAAGCGCATCGCAGGAGCCTTCCATGGTATAAGCTCCGCTTCCTGCTGACAGAAAGAAGCTGTCTCCTCTTTCGAACTCCAGTGTTTTACCCTGGCTGGATATTGTTCCCTTCCCATCCAGCAGCAAAATGCTGGCAAAAGACGCCTCCGAAACATTTCCTTCCAGTTTTTTCATGATATTTCCATCAAGGTTCAGCTTGTCCACAGTAAAATAATCACAGTCAGCCACATGGGGATAACTGCTGCCGTCTCTCACAATAGGCACCCTGTTCGTAACAGCAAGAGCCTTCTCAATATGAAGATCCCGTTTCTTTCCATCTTTTCCCACTCTTCCGTAATCATATACCCGATAAGTAACATTAGAATTTTGCTGAATCTCTGCAATCAGAATATCTTTTCCTATTGCATGAATGGTTCCTGATTCAATAAACAGTACGTCTCCTTTGTGTACAGGTACCGCATTAAGCACCTCCAGAAGCGTATCCTCCCGGATTCTTTTTGCAAACTCTTCTTTGCTAATCTCTTTTTTAAATCCGTAGTAAAGGAATGCGTCCTTTTCCGCATCCATGACATACCACATCTCTGTCTTTCCGTACTGCCCTTCATTCTTTAGTGCAAAACGGTTATCAGGATGCACCTGAATCGACAGATTATCCTTGGCATCAATAAACTTCGTCAGAATAGGAAAATCACGAAATCTTCTGCAATGAGTTCCCAAAACTTCTTTTCCCTCTTCCTCAATATACTGATTGAGTGTTTTTCCTGCGTATTTCCCGTTTGTTATATAAGACGGTCCATCCGGATGGCAGGACAGTTCCCATGTCTCTGCAAGCACATTTCCGTCATATTCTTTCCCATATTCTTCCACCAGTCTGTGACCGCCCCACAGGTAGTCTTTGCAGCTTGGTTTCAATTTTAAAATAGCCATGCCTGTTCTCCTGTTTGATCAGTCAGCAAGTGTTTCCACCGCTTTCATCATTTGCTCCATTTTTCCCGCTGCATCTGCCGCATCGGTTCCTCTGACGCCAATGTAGAACTTAATCTTCGGCTCCGTTCCAGAAGGACGGATACAGCACCAAGTGCCGCCCTCCAGTTCAAAATATAATACATTTGACTTTGGAAGACCCGTTGTTGTTCTTTCTTTTGTAATGCAGTCAAGAAGCACATCTTCACGGTAGTCTCTGAACTGCGTAACAACAAGCCCGCCAATCTGTTCCGGAATCTCTGTTCTTATTTTTTCCATCATTTCTGCAATTTTTTTTGCCCCGTCCTGACCTTTCAGCGTAACTGTGGAAAGACGTTCTTTATAATAGCCATAGGTTTCAAACAGATTCTTCATCTGATCACACAGAGTAATTCCCTCATGTTTACACCATGCCGCAACTTCACATAAAGCCATCACGGCAACCACCGCATCTTTGTCACGTGCATGAGTTCCAACAAGACAGCCATAGCTTTCTTCATATCCAAACAGATATTCATGTGCATGATTCTGCTCAAAGAATTTAATCTGCTCACCGATATATTTAAAGCCTGTCAGTGTCTCAATCAGATCCACATGATATGCCTTTGTGATTTCCCGCGCCATTTTTCCTGACACGATTGTGGTAACTACCGCACCATTTTTCGGAAGTATTCCCATAGTTTCTTTCTGGGAAAGAATATATTCCAGAATCAACATACCGGACATGTTTCCGGTAAAGCTCATGTATTCACCTGTGTCAGTATCTTTTGCATAAACGCCCAGCCGGTCTGCATCCGGATCAGTTGCCAGAACAATGTCTGCATCCACTTCTTTTGCAAGTTCAAGTGCCAGTTTAAATGCATTTTTATCTTCAGGATTCGGATAGGAAACAGTAGGGAAATTGCCGTCAGGAAGCTCCTGCTCCTTCACTACATATACCTGCTCAAAGCCAAGTTCCTTCAATACTCTTCTCACAGGAAGATTTCCTGTTCCATGAAGCGGTGTATATACAATTTTCAGGCGTGATGCTTCCTCTTTGATGATTTCAGGCTGGAGTGCCAATTTTTTCAGTGCTTCCATGTATCTATCATCAATTTCAGAACCAATTACCTCATAGAGCCCCTTTTCTTCCGCACATTCTATTGAAATGGTTTTTACCTGTGCAAAATCCGCGATCGCATTTACTTCATTGATGATTTCTTCATCCTTAGGATATGTAATCTGTGCACCATCTTCCCAGTAAACCTTATATCCGTTGTATTCCGGCGGATTATGGCTTGCCGTTACCACAATTCCCGCTGTACATCCAAGCTCACGAAGGGCAAAAGACAGCATTGGAGTAGGACGCACAGACGGAAAAACATAAGCTTTGATCCCGTTGGCCGCCAGGCAGAGCGCTGCTTCCTCAGCAAACTCCGGAGACATATTTCTTGAATCATACGCAATCGCAACACCCTGCTTTTCCTTCTTTTCTCTCAGGATAAAATTAGCAAGTCCCTGTGTGGCTTTTCTCACTGTATAGATATTCATTCTGTTTGTTCCAGCGCCGATAATTCCTCTCAGACCGCCTGTTCCAAACTCCAGATTACGGTAAAAACGTTCTTCGATTTCCTTGGCATCATCCGCAATTCCCTGCAGCTCATTTTTTGTCTTTTCATCAAAATATGAATCTGCCATCCAAAAATCATATGTCTCTTTAGCATTCATGATTCTCCTCCTGAATTCTTCTAATTTTTAATTTATGCAATAATTAACGACATCAGATAAAATGGTGTGGCACTTTCGTTTTCATCCTGAAGTATTTCTATCTCCACTGTGTGATGTTTCATTTTCCCATGGTGCAGTATAGGCTGCAGATACAGGCAATCGCCCCAGTCTTCCTCAAAATTTCCCTCAAGCAAAACCGCCTCTTTTTCCTTTCCGTCCAGAACCAGCTTTGCCCCAAAAGCCGGTTTACGTATCGTTTTCCGATACTGCACAGCAATACAGGATGCCGCTATCTCAAATATGATTTTCTCTCCCGGTTTCCTTCCAATCCAGCCATTTTTAAAATGATCCAGATGTCCTGTTTTTTCTTTTGCATCCGCACGGAATCCCAATAGCTTTGGAGAAATTTCTCTAATTGTCAGCCTTCTGGCATTTTCATATGCGTTTGCAGTGAATGGCGCGGGCAGGCTATTCTCTTCTTCCTGCTCCTCCATGTGACTTTTTACTTCGTCCAGAAATGACGTAACTTTTTCTGCAACCAGTCTGTGTCCTTTATCATTTGGATGAAGACCATCCGGTGTCAGTTCATCTCTTGTATACATCCCCTGCCTCATTTCCTGATACAGGGTATCCTTAATACTGACATGAGGCAGTTGGTACCATGAACCGATTTCATTGTGATATTCCTGTGCATTTTCCCCCGTATCGTAATAAACGTTATTAAGGAGCAGCACTGCCGGTCTGGATGCCCATGTGAGAAGTTTCCGGATAACTCCTTCATAGGTTTCCCGGAAAAATTCATCCGCCTCATCATTTACACTAAAATCCACCACTACAAAATCCGGCTGGTACATCAATACGTCTGTTACCGCCCGGGAAACTCCATAGTGGGAAGTAGTACCGCCAACTCCTCCATTCACATAATAGAAATGAGCCTGTGGAAATGTCTTCTTCCACCAGGCAAATACCCGGTAAGCATAGCAGTTTTCCTCTGTGGAAGCCAGACTTCCCTGGGTGATGGAACCTCCCAGAAATCCGATTGTCAGCTCCTCTCCTCTTTCGGCTCTTGCCATACATTCCTTCAGTCTTGCCAGATTACTCTGCGGCATCAATTACTCCCACCCTTTCACATTAAGATTTTCTATATAAGCAGCCAGTTCCTCTGCCATTTCCTTCGCCTCGGAAATCCGCAAATGCCCCGGTGTGCCTCTGCCGTTGCGCTTGAAGAGATGTTGGGTGATTTCCTCATCTTCCATTTCGCGTACCACCTGACCAATGGATTTATCCCATGACTCATCGTGACATAGCAAAGTGGTACAGCAGATAATTTTTGCATCCGGGTATTGCTTACGGAGTTTTGTAAGAAAAGCTTTATAATGGTTTCTCCACTTGACAGACTTCCCGCTGTCATAATCCTCTTTCATATAATCCTGAGGATGACTATCGTTCTGGCCGATTGCAACAATCACTACTTGTGGTATATACTGAGAAAAATCCCATTCCGTTGCTTTTCCAAACGCCGGGTTATAATGTATTCTATTCCAGGCAGTCTCCATTCCAACAGCCTCAGGCTCATAAAACCAGCCTGTATTGTCCATCATGGCAATTCCGCCCTGAGCAATATTATGAATTTGCGCATTTAATTTTCTAGCTGTCATCCATGCATAAGAGTACCAACTGTTAGAGTATTCCCCATTATGCTCCGGATCTTCTTTCCCTACATAATCCACTGCTTCTGAGACCTCACCTGCAGATACGGAATCTCCATAAACCTCAATTCTTCGCTTTAAACTGCCGGGCAATTCCAAAAGCTCTGCACCATCGGCGATTTCAAATCCCAGAAAACCAAGCTCATGGCAGGAATCCTGTCTCTTAAAAAGCAGAACCTCATGTATATTGTTTTCCGTAGTTTCTACAGGAATTTCTAATACTGCAGTTCCTTCCTTCGGAAGCCGGATAGCCGACTGTATGCCGTCAAGTATACAGCCCAGATAATTATTCCAGTAAGCGTTGCAGTTTCTGATATGAACCCTCAGAACAGCTCCTGTAAATTTCATTCCTACAGAAGTACAGGGGAAAACAAACATCGGTTCTTTGGGATTATTCCAGTCTATTCTCCCACAGTACTGTAGCTTATCATTGTCTGCTTCTATCCTCATATCTTCATTTACTCCTCATCCTTTTTCATCTCCATCCTCCCATTGAAAGAAGAACCTCTCGTATGAACTCTCATTTACTCCTGTCAGCCGAACCTGTCCATCCCGTTCCATATCCGCCTTCTGATTCACCATTACGCAGGTGAACGCCGGTCTGAGATTCCCAAACAGATAATGTCCTCCAAATAAAAGAAACAGAGCAATAATCAAAATACCTCCAGGAATATGAGGCCAGTAATAAGCCGCTATGTAAGCACCTGCTTCTTTTAAGCCCGCATTTATTTACTTTTCTTCCAGAAGCTCCAGATTTTTGCGAATCAGTTCACATCTCTGTTTTACACAGTCTGAAGAACGGTAAGGATCCTGCGGGGTTGAGAATAGATAATCCTCTAACTTGTCAATCGTCGTGGTAGCCACGTGCATCCTTGTGTCGCAAGAAGCGTAGTAGATATAGACATCGCCTTTCTCCGTTGCAACAGCTCCGTTGGTAAACACTACATTGGATACGTCACCCACCCGCTCTTTTCCAAGGGGAACCAAGAATACACCGGCTGGTACTGCGATTACTTTAGACGGGTCATTCAAATCGCTTCCGAACACATACAGTACATACCGCAGCCCGGCTGCTGTATTTCTTACACCATGCGCCACATGAATCCAACACTTCTTTCCCCGAATTGGAGGCGCTCCCGCCCCATTCTTCGACTCGGTAAGGGTATGGTAAATTCTCCTGCTGATGATCTTCTCCTCATCGATTACCGCATGTTCAATATCCTCACAAAGGCCGAATCCTATACCGCCGCCGCTCCCCGTCTCAATAAATCCGTCCATCGGTCTTGTATAAAATGCATACTTCCCATCTACGTATTCCGGATGGAGCACCACATTTCTCTGCTGCGGAGAGTGCAGCGTCTTCAGATTCTTGAGACGTTCCCAGCTTTTCAGATCCCTCGTCCTCACTATTCCTGCTTCTGCCACCGCTGCCGAAAGATCCGTATTCTCCTTATCCTTTCTTTCTGAGCAGAACACGCCGTAAATCCAGCCATCCTCATGCTGTGTCAGGCGCATATCATATACATTCGTCTCCTCCGGACAGGTATCCGGTAGTTCCACCGGATAATTCCAGAAATGGAATCCATCGATGCCCGTATCACTTTCTGCCACCGCGAAGAAAGATTTTCTGTCATTTCCCTCTACCCGAACCACAAGATAAAACTTTCCATTCAATTTAATTGCTCCGGAATTCATGACAGCATTGATTCCAAGCCGTTCCATAAAGTAAGGATTCATCTCCTCATTCAGATCATATCTCCAGTGAATCGGGGCGAATTCTCTGCTAAGCACCGGGAATTCATATCTGTCATAAATCCCATTATAAAAATCTGTTTTCTGATTCTTTCTGGCTACAAGCTTGTCCACCTTTGCCTGCTCCACATAGTACTGTTTATGAAGCATCTTTCATCCTCCTTATCACCTCAAAACACATTCTTCCATTATGGTAGGGACATTTCCACGGCTCTACAATTGGCTTTTCAAGAGGGGTTCTGTCCTCGTCAAGGGCCCAGTACCATTCGGAGCCACTCCGTTTATCCACCAAATACTCCCTGATATACGACCAAATATTCTTGGCCGCATTCAGGTATTTTATTTGTTCCCGCGATTTCTGATATCCGTTGAGGAATCCAACAACAGCCTCTGCCTGTACCCACCAGATTCGGGTCGTATCCACAACACCGTTTTCCGCCTCATTTACAAGAGAATGATCAATATAGGCTCTGTTGTAAATATTTTCTGTAATGGCCCGGGTAATCGGGGAAAGCTTTTCTGTATAAGATACATCACCCAAAACATCCAGCCCACGATCCACAAGCCATGCCGCCTCGATATCGTGCCCATAAGAATTCAGGTCAATCAGAGAATTCCATACTTTATCAAAGAAGACCTCCTGACGCCCAAGTTCCGGATTATAAACATTGTCTGCGATAACATCCAACATAAACCTTAGCTGGTTTCCCACACACTCTTCATGGGCCACACGGTACAGCTCCGTATAAGCTTCAAAAACGTGGAGAAGAGTATTCATTGTCTTTTCTGCTATGACTCCGTTTTCTGAAAGCTTGTCATTTTCCATCGGTTCAAAACTTCTGTTGAACGCTTCCAGATATCCATACTCATCCTTGAATTTAGTTTCTACCAACTGGTAAAGGCTATGCGCAATATCAAGCGCTTCTGCATCTTTGGAAGCATCATAGTATGAAGAAAGTGCATAAATTGCAAACGCCTGATTATATGTATGCTTTGTCGTATCTTCCGGCTCTCCCTGATAAGTAAGTGACCAGTAAACACCTCCGTATTCCTGATCCACGCAATACTTTTTTAAAAAACAAAATGCATGACGGGCATACTTCAAAAGTTCCTCCTCTCCTAAAACCATATATGCATTAGAGAAAAACCAAAGGATTCTGCTGTTTAAAATACATCCCTTTACGGCCTGACGGTCCAGTACCAGGTCATAACCAAGGTAACCGTAGAATCCTCCATAGGTTTCATCCTTCATGCCCTGCCAAAACGGTATAATATCTTTCTCTAAATGTTCTTTGACTTCATTCAGCATGATTATTCCTCCAGCAACCTTTATCTTTTTCCAATTTCAGAATCTTCTTCTGTAAGGGCACGGTGTTCTTTGATGTAGGAGACCACATCATCCACCTTTGTGAATGCAAGCCCCACATAGGTATCGGAACATCCATAGTAAATTGCAATCTTTCCGCTGTCCGAGTCATGAATAGTCGCACATGGGAATGTTACATTTGGCACAAATCCACGTTCCTCGTACCATTCTTCTGGTGTCAGCAGGAACGTTTCACAACGGTATTTCACGATGGACGGATTGTCGATATCCAAAATTGCGCCGCCTATGCTGTATACGTATCCGTTACAGGTGCCCGTTACACCATGGTAGAATAAAAGCCAGCCTTCCGTTGTCTCGATTGGCGCCGCACCTCCGCCAATCTTTACATTCTCCCACCATTCTTTTCCTTTTCCCATCACATGGCGATGTCTGCCCCAATGTTCCATATCCGGGCTTTCAGAAAGGAAGATATCACCAAACGGCGTATGTCCGCTGTCACTCGGGCGAGACAACATCAGAAACTTACCATGCACCTTTCTCGGAAACAATACCGCATTCCGGTTAAACGGAAGAAACGGATTTTCAATTCTTGTAAAGGTTTTAAAATCCTGTGTCTTAGCCACACCGATAGCTGCTCCGTAGAAATCCTGGCACCAGATAATATAATAAGTGTCCTCCACCTTCACAAGTCTCGGGTCATATGCATATTTCGGCATGAAATCATTGCCCTCTGCATCCTTGAAAGGAATTTTTTCTTTGTCGAACTCCCAGTGGATCGCATCCTTGCTTCTTCCCAAATAAATATAAGGAATTCCGTTTGTCTTCTCTCCCCGGAATACGCCGATGAATTCTCCTTTATACGGCATTACTGCACTGTTAAAAATACGGGCAACTCCGTCTGCCGGATTACGTCCAATAATCGGATTCTCGTTATATCTCCACACTGGCAGGCTGCTCCCAGCGTCTTCCGGTCTATCTTGCCACGGAACATTTTGCACTACAGCCCCAATAATTTTCACTTCGCTCATAGTCAGTTATTCCTCCAAGTATATGTTTTATCCTTTTACAGCACCCTGTGTCAGTCCGCTATAAATCTGCTTCTGGCAAAGGATGAAAATAAGCAGCGCAGGTATCATGGTGATAATTACGCCTGCACAGATATAGTTGTACTGATTTCCAAGCGGTCCCGTAAATTTAAACAGAGATGTCGCCACCGTAACGAGATGGTTTTTATCCTGAAGATACAGATTCGCATTGTAGTATTCGTTATACACACCCACCCCCTTCAGAATCATGACCGTTACAATTGCCGGCTTCAGAAGTGGGAATAGGATACGGAAAAAAACACCAAAATAAGTACAACCGTCCATAATTGCTGATTCGTCCAGTGCTGTTGAAATATTTTCAAAAAACTGAATAAATATGTAAATAGAAATAATATCCGTGCCGCACATCATAATGATGTAACCCGGCATGAAATTAATCCAGCCAATCGTATACATAATCTGATAGACAGAAACCTGCATTGCAATTCCCGGAAGCAGCGATGCCATCAGAAACATAGCTCTGATTAAGCCGTTACCTTTGAATTTAAAACGGCTGAGTACATAGGCAATCATAGAACCTGTCAGCACAGAACCACACAACACAAATACCAGTATGATAATCGAATTGCGAAATGCCACGCCCATGTTGGCCTGTTTCCATGCCTGGATGAAATTCTCTATGTATCCCCAGTTCTGCGGCAATGTCATAACATTGGTGGATGCATATTCCTCAGGTGTTTTAAACGCAGTGATCACGCATACTACCAGTGGAAGCACAGATATAAATCCACCCAAAACAAGTGTAAAATATTTAAAAACGGCCCATACTGTTTGTTTAAGCTTTGCAGTAGGCATCAGCGAACGCCTCCTTTCTCCAGTTTCTTACGCTTCTTCACCGTCCGGATCGCCTCCTGATCTCCCACGCCAAAGAAGTACCTTTCCACCCATTTCTGGATCATCGTTGCAATCATAATCAACACCAAAAGAACAATTGCCATGGCAGATGCCAGACCAACCTTCTGGCTCTCATGGGCCAGCTTATGCATAATGACAAAATAGCTTCCTGTGCCAAAATTACCGCCAGTGATAACATATGGCGGTTCAAATACGCTGAGTGAACCGGTAATCGAAAGAATCATATTCAATACGATAATCGTCTTAATGCCCGGAAGAATCACATAACGGAATTTTGCCCAGCCGCTTGCGCCGTCAATCGCTGCCGCTTCATAGAGTACAGAGTCTACTGACATGATAGCCCCTATATACATTACCATACTCTGTCCCATATATCTCCAAATGGAAGTGGCCGCTACCGAAATATTGTTTATCCTTGTATCTTTCAGCCAGTAGGGAAGGTTTTCCAATTCAAATCCACACCAATGCAGTACCGTATCCAAAACAAAGCCTCTGGTATAAAAGAATTTAAAGACAAAACCTACCGCGATACCGCATACCAGATAGGGGAAAAACATAAGACCTTTAAACACACCTCCACATTTTGTCCTGAAGCTCAGTACGGATGCAAAATAAAGAGCAATTCCAAGCTGAATAAAAGATGCCACAATATAGTAAAGGCTTAGTTTTAATGCTTGAAAACAGTCTTTTCTAGTAAACACTTCAAAAAAATTCTCCAGTCCCACAAACTCGCGCTCCCCGATATATTTCATATCATAAAAGCTAAACTGTACCATTTTTCCAAAAGGTATATAGGTAAAGACGATAAGCAGAGTCATCGGTACTAACATGAATGTAAAGATGCAAAGATTACGATTTACTTTTCCTGATTGAATCCAACGGATAAATCCATTCTTCTGCTTCATGAAATTCTTTTCTCTCCTTTCATTATAGCAGTACGCTCACCTTGTGGTGAACCTGCCCACCACCACTGTGAATCACTTCACAATGGCTGGCTCCCTCTAAGCAAAGGGGCTGTCGGGAAGAACAGCCCCTTTATGGTCATTCCTGAGTCTCCGCAGAGATCAGCAGCCTACAAGTTTTTATGAGTGAGTAATCCCATTATTTTCCTGTGCATCGGTCCATTTTTCGTTCCACTCAGCAACCAAATCGTCCATTGTCGCACTTCCTGTCACTGCTGCCTCTACAATTTCTGTCGGAACAGCACCGGATACATTAATTCCCAGTTCCGAATCATTATTGATATCATTCCACAGGTTTTCTTCTCCCGCGGCTGCCGGATTGTTTACTACAAGCTCTACGCCTTCAAGCGACTGCAGCGCTTCCGGATATTCACTTCCGATTACGATAGAAAGACCTCCCTGATCCTGGGCAAATCCAGATTCTTCTACAAGCCATTTGATATAACACATAGCTGCGATTTTCTCATCTTCGGAACTATTTCGGTTAATGCCGTAGCAATAGTCAGGTCCTGCTGCTGCATACTGCTTGCCATCTACGGTAATCGGAAATGTCATATATCCGATATCATCACTGTTTTCTCCAGCCTCCTGTATCTGTGTTACAGACCATGAACCAAGGGCCATAAATCCGATTGCACCGCTGTTCAGCATACCTTTGCTTCCTTCCCAGTCTGTTGTAGTAGGATCCTCCTCTGTGAGGCCTCTGCTCACTGCTTCATAAAGAGTGTTGTAAACAGCATAAGGACCTGTTCCGTCTCCTCTGTCAGAAAATGGATTTTCTCCCTTACATAATACATCATTTACAAAATCAGGATCACCTGTTGCTCCACCATCGATATAAGCATCCCATGCAGTCATTGTCCAGCCGGCTGCAAAATTTGTATACATCGGAATGGCATCTGTATTATCTTTAATTTTCTGAAGCGCATCCAGAAATTCATCCGGAGTCTTCGGAAGCTCCGTAACGCCGGCTGCCTCAAGTACTGTCTTGTTGTACACAATCCCCTGCACATTTGCCATGGAAGGAATACCGTATATCTGATCCTGATATGCATAGTTGTTCAGCATATTTCCTTCATAAATTGCAGAAAGTGATTCTTTATCGCCAAAGCTTTCGAAAAAGTTTTCCAGCTCATCCTTATCAACTGAGGTAGGAACCATACAGATGTCTCCCCAGTCACCGGTAGAAAGACGCATGGTAACATCATTTGCATAATCTGTGATTCCTTCATATTCAATATTTACATTCGGGTACAGCTTCTGGAACTCTTCCACATATGACTGAAATGTTGTGTCCACAATGTCTGTCTTGTGTGTCAGGAATTTCAGATCGGCTGAAATATCAGTATAATCCTCTCCCAGTTTAATCCGAGTGACAGATACTCCAGGTTCCTCAGCATACACTGTCTGAGATGCCATCGCAGCCATGACTGCAATCATTACTACTGCTAAATTTCTTTTTTTCATGTTTCTTCTCCTTTACTTTTTGTTTTAGTGCAGTTAACTTTAATTTTATTTATTTGTTTTCTAATCAAGCTTGATTTAGTTAATTTAACTATATATCATGATAATATATTAATCAAGAACTATTTGCTATCCTTCGTTATTTTTGTTATTATGTCCATTTCTTGCATCTTGATTTTGTGCATAATTTATACTGTTCCGAACTTTTATTACACCAGATGCAGTTTTTGCCATGTTTGTAAACTTTTTTATTACATTTATTTATCTTTGATTATTATCACCAACTCATGTGTTTCCTGATTAACCAAAGATTTTTGTCATATGAGAATTTTAATTTCTAATCATAACAAAAAAAGAGCGGTCATTGCCGCTCTTTACTATTGTCAGTTAATAATCTATTTCTTCTGATTTTTCTGTATTACCGTCTTTCTATATACAATCCTTCCCGTCACCGTCTGAATACCCTGTGTATAATTTTTATGTTCAATTTTCCTGATTAGAGATTTCACACACATTTCCGCCATATGCTCCATGTTCACCTCATATGTTGTAATCAGATTAGTACCCATGACTTCAGGTAGGTAATTATCAAAGCCAACAACAGATACATCGTCCGGCACAGAATATCCCGCTTCTTCCAGATTTTGGATCAAACAGTATGCAGTATAATCGCAATTACACACAAAAGCATCCATGCCATTCGGGGAATCCAAAATCATATCAAAGGTTTTACCATGCTCATCACGATCCGGTATCTCCCATCTTTCTTCAAACACAATATCATTCTCACGCAGAGCCCTCCTATATCCCCAAAAGCGGTCTGCGATACTGCACGTCGCATCAACACTTCCAACAAAGCCTATTTTCCTATGCCCCTGTGTAATCAGATAATTAGTCAAAGCGTAAGTTCCATAATAACCGTCGGAAATTACCACATCTACAAATACAGAAGGTATATAGGTATCAAGGAAAAAAATCGGCAATTCCATCTGTTTTATCAAACTCAAAACATAATTTTCATCTATCTGTCCCAGAAAAATAAGCCCGTCAACCTTTTTATCCTGCACAACCCTCGGAATAACCCCTAATTTTTCATTCTCATCCGAGAGCAATTCCAAAATGCCATAATATTGGTTTTCATACAAAGCCTTTATCACCAGTTCAAGCAGCTTCCCATAAAATGAAATTGCCTGACTATAATAACGGTTCAGAATGATAACCCCGATATTTCCTGTAGAATTTCCCATCGTTCTTTTTGATATACTGGGGACATACCCTCTCTGTTCTGCAATTTGTTTAATCTTGTTTCTCAGTTCATCACTCACTCCAGGTTTATCCGACAATGCTTTCGAAACAGCCACATTACTTACTCCAACCTCTGCTGCTATATCAGCAAGCGTCACATTTTTTGCCTTTGCCATCTTGTTCTCCATTTATATATCTTATATCATAGATTAAATTAACATTTATAAATATAATAAAGTAGTTTAGCAGCCTTGTCAAGTGATGCTATACACTGGAAAAATGTCTGTAAAATCTGTCTTCTCCAACATCACCTACATGAATTGGCAGCAGTTCTCCATCCTTATTCGGCCAAAAGACAAAACCGTATTCCGGGAAATCAAGTAGTACTTTAGGTACAAACCGTACCGGAACGAAAATGTAGTGTGTCTGCTCATTCTTTTATTTACTGCCGGAAATCCTTATGATCCTGCTCCAGCCTGACCCTTACTTCTTCCTTTTTTTCTTCCTCTTCCCTTCGTTCCTCTCTTCCCTTCGGTAAAATCACATTCAGAAGAACTGCAATAAGCGTTGCCAGCACTACCGGAGATTTTCCGAATATGGTAGTTACCCATGCCGGAAAGGTTGCAAGTGCTGCTGTTGCCTGAGACACTCCCATGCCAAGAGCTGCCGCCAATCCGACAATCGAAGAATTCCGGTAATCCATTTCCGCAGAAGCCACCAGCTTCATACCGGTCATTGCAATCGATGCAAATACCGAAACCGTTGCACCGCCCAAAACGCATTGAGGAATTGTTGTCAGAACTGCCGAAAATTTCGGTACAATCCCTGCAATTCCCAAAATCACGGCTGCCAGACCAAGTACATAACGGTTAATGACCTTGGTTGTGGTAACGATACCTACATTCTGGCTGTATGTAGCAGTCGGAAGGCCGCCCAACAGGGCGCCCAGAATATTCGTGATACCAGACGCCACAATACCGCTCTGCAGCTCCTCGTCCTTAGGAGTTCTGTCCATGGCTCCGATCGTTGTCGCCGAATAATCACCAATTGCCTGTATAGAGTTGATTGCAAACAAAATTCCTATGGCTACGCAGGACGAAATTTCAAAATGCACCCCGAAATACATAAACTTCGGAAGCTGAAATACACCTGCACTCCCTACTGCGGAAAAGTCCACCAGCCCAAAGGGTATGGAGACAATGTATCCTGCTATGATTCCGATCAAAATAGAAGCAAGCTTCCAGATTCCTTTTCCGAAGTGATTCAGCGCCGTTACAACCGCCAGCGTAAAAAAAGCAATGAGCCAATTCTTCCAGGACCCGTAGCTTTCACTGCCAACACCGCCTGCCATATAATTGATGGCCGTAGGATACAGGGAAAGTCCAATCGTAAACACTACCGTTCCCGTGATCAAAGGCGGAAAAAACACGCGGATCTGACGCACCAGAAGCCCCATAACAATGGCTATAATGCCGCCCACAATCTGAGCCCCCAAAATGGTGGCAACTCCGTATCCCTCTGCAATTGCCTGCATACTCGGAACATAAGCAAAGCTGACCCCCACGATCATCGGCAGACCGGAACCGACCGACAGCTTCCACTTCCTTCCAATGGGAAACAGTTGAATCAATGTGGACAGGGCTGCAACAACCAGCGCCGCCTGAATCAGGATCACCTGATCCCCATTACTCAGTCCGCCACCGCCTACTGCTCCCGCCACAATAATCGCCGGTGTTACACAGCCGACAATCATGGCAACCACGTGCTGCAGAGCCAGCGGAAATGCTTCGCCCAGCCGCGGAATTCCATCCAGTTCAAAAATGCTTCCTCTTTTCATGATTACCTCCCAATTTACTGATATTTCCAGCCGCGGGCAGCGCGAATGAGCTTCCGGGCTGCTGCTCAGCTATATTTATTGGTACCAGTATATCAGATTGGGAATGCAAAAACAATTAGGTATTCTAAAAAAAATTGTTGTAATACATCACAATTTTTTTGTTTCTATTTTGTCTAATTTTATCTGCGCACGAAGGTTCCATATCCCCTTTCTACGTCAACAGCTCAAAGGTGTGATACAGATCCACCTTTCCATATCCCCATTCCGGATTGGGATACTGACGGCCGTTATCCCTGCGCGCGCCCCTCGACAGATAATTCCTGACACTGTTTCCGGTAAAAAAGGGCTCGTTTTCTCTGATAATTGCCCATTCAAACAACAATGCCGCAACACCTGCCGTCTGCGCTGCTGCCAGGCTGGAGCCGGAAGCGCTCCCAAAGCCTCCGCTGCGAAGAGGCACCTTAATGTCTACACCCGGGGCCGCAAAATTGGGTTTCACAATCTCTCCCGGTGTATAGCCGCGGCTTGCCTGCTGGTAGAGACTGCCGTCCCGATACTGATATGCCGTCACAGTCATCCCCTCAAGGGAATCTCCGGGAGAGGTGATCGTATAATACGGCGAGGACTGCAGAAAATATGTACCCTCCGGGATCAGCCCCTGTACAGGCAGCCACATATGAAACAGGGAATCTATATTGTCTCTTCCGCTTATCAAAAATCTCCATACCCCCGCAGCAGGATGCAGAAAGCGAAAATATACCAGCGTATTTCCGGACTGCCGTTCCAGAGGTACATAATTCACCAGCACCCTGCTTTCTACAAATACAAACGAAAGCTCCTGTGTCCTGCCCTTTAATGCAGTACTTACCGGCAGTGTTTCCCCTGTAGGGGACTGTACGGAAATATTGAAGGACTCCGGAGAGCTTCCCCAAAATTCCAGGGTAAAGGCATCCGTATCCTCACCAACGCGCAGCTCCACCGCGTCCTCAGACCTGTTCTTTCCTAATTCTCCCTGGTAATGATGCCTGGCTGCCCCTTCATTACCCGCAGCAATGGATACTGCATTCTGACTGAAACCCATCACATCATCCACGAACTGGCTCAGCGGGCCATAGCCCCGATGTGACCCCTGACTGCTGCCAAGGCCCAGGCATATAGACAAAGGCATCTGATATTCTATGGCACATTTCGCTGCAAAGACAAATGCCAGCATAATATCATCCTCCTGAAAGACCTCCGCATCCGGCGGATACAGATAAAAATTCCGCAGATAAGCCTTTGCGGGCTTTAATTTCACAATAATCAGAGAAGCATCCGGGGCAGCACCGGAAAACCCCTCCTCTTCTATGGTTCTCCCTGCGGCGATAGCTGCAAGGCGGGTTCCATGTCCATTCATATCCGTGACCGGAACCACTTCCAACGGATTTTCCGACTCCAGGGCGCGATTAATTTCCTCCTGCTTAAATACCCTGCCAAAGGGGGCCATTTCTGAGGCCCCCCCCGGAAGCGTCTGATCCCAGATACACAGGATTTTACTTTGGTTTCCATTCCGGAACAGCGGGTTCTGATAATCAATTCCGGAATCAATCACAGCTATCACCGTGCCTGCTCCCCGAAGCTTAAGATACGGATGGTTGTGCAGCCTTGTTACCCCGGAGGCATTCAGGCTTTCCACATCCATATAGGTATAACAATTGGGAATAGAATTATACGTATAGCTGTTGATTTCCAGTTCCGGCACCTGTGCTTCCGGAACATAAAGCACTCCATAATGATCATTGATAATCTGTAATGCCCCATCGGAAATGTAATCGATGGGACCCAAAATGTTCTGATTGTATCTTATAATAAAATTTTTGTAAAACTCACTCTGTGCCGGGACCACCGGCGGTGTTTCTCCCTGCTCTTCCTGCTGCGCACGCAGCAATTCTTCCACTTCAAAATCATCCGGTCCGAACATGCCCTGTATCCTTTCGCGTACTTGTTACAGCCTATGCATGTTCTCCTTTTTTATTACTGTTCAGCCTTTCTTTTCCTGCATGCAAAAAACAGCCAAAGCCCTGCAAGCCCCGTGAAAATCCCGATAAACTGGGAGGTGGAAAGCCCCCCCACGCTCCCCCTCTCCAAATCTCCACGAAAAAATTCCAGGACAAACCGCCCGACACTGTAAAAAATCAGATAGCAGGCAGCTACCTGCCCATCCGCCTTTTTGTGCCGGGCAATCCATATCAAAATTCCAAAATGCAGAAAATCTGAAAGGCTTGAATAAACCTGCGTCGGTATCAGAGCCACATGGTTCGGGGCAAAGCTGGAGTTCTGAAACGTAATAGCCAGCGCCCCTTCCGTTTCCCTGCCATAGCAGCAGCCTGCCAGCAGGCAGCCGATACGTCCGAACCCCTGCGCCAATGCAACGGAGGGTGCCACCAGGTCAAAGAATTTTAAAAAATGCAGCTTCTTTAAACGGCAATACAGATATCCGGCCAAAATCCCGCCAATGATTCCTCCGTATACCACAAAGCCGTCTCCCATAGTCCGTAACAAAAACGCCGGATCCTGCACAATGCTTTTCCATTCTGTAAGCCAGTACAAGAGCTTGGAACAGGCAAATCCGCCGATCAAACACCAGATGATCAGATAAAACACATGGTCATACTCCATTTTCAGTTTTCTTGCCCTGTACTCTGCCGTCCCATAAGCAGCCAGAACCCCAAGGGCAATCATCACACCATATCCATAGATTGTAAGAGGTCCGATTGTCAGCAATTCTTCTTTCATATCATGATATTTCCTTTTTAGTTATTATCTGGTTTCCCTTGGGAGTGATCTCCCCGATACCATTCCAGCAGTGCACGGTTTGCACAGTCATTCGCCGGACTTTGCTCCGCCTGTGCAGGATTACATTCTCCGCAGATGTCCATACCCAAAAGCCTCTGTCCCTCTCCTGCCAATACCCCGGCCGTAATTTCCAGGTAATCCAAAAGTTCCGAAAGCCTCATGTCTCCCTGGCTCCAGGAAGTAGCCGCATCTCCCCAACGGAGAACGTCCTTATCCACGGATACATAAAGCGGCAGATCCGACGGAATTCCCTCAAAAAACCTCCTGCTTTCTTCTGCTGGCTGTCCGGTTAAGGCTTCCCTGCTCAAAAAACGTACTTTTTTCATCAATTCTGCATCTGTCTGTCCGAAAGCTTCCTCATCCGGTCCCACAAGAAGTACCTCCTTCAGAAACGGAAGCTCCTCCAAAGCCGCTGCGATCCAGCCGCCGCATGACAAAATGCCGCCGAACGCAGGCGGCTGCATATCCGTATGATTGTCAAATACAAGGAGCCGGAATGGCTCTTGAATTTTTTCAAGCCATATCCGGCTCATATAATGATAATTCCCTGAATCAATGAAATGAATTCCCTCTGCAGGAAATTCCCGGATTTTCTCCCGAAGCTGCTTATAAGCCTCATCGTCACAATAGCAGTTGCTTCCCAAAAGCCCCTGTACCTCCACCCAGTCCGCTTCTTCTTTCTCATAAAACTGCTCCCAACCATAAATTCCGGAAAAATCCATGATCACGATTCTCTTATTTTTCTGATCAGCCATAGTGCTATCTTAGCACGAACCCCCGGTTTATGCAACCTGATGCTTCGCAAATACTCTTCCTGCCAAAACCCACGCCAAAAGCAGGGCTGCGGCTGCCGCAAATAAAATCTTAGCCTGGTAAAAAAGCTCCAGACCGACCAGATGAAACTTCGGAAGGCTTAAGGCAAGCGTTGTAGATGCTCCAATCGGCGTCAGGCAGAGAATATCGTTCGGCAGAACATTCCCCAAAAACATAGGCATAAAATACAATAGAGATGATACAATAATTGCGATAAATGAACTCCTGCTCCATACAGAGACCAGAAGCGTCATAGCCGTCATCGTCAAAAGAGCCAGAAATCCGCACGCAAGAAAAATCAATGCAGCCTCTCCGCAGTTTAATGTATAGGGAACATTATACAGCCCGTTTATGATATCCAACTGGATTCCCGCATCCCAGCCGTACAGTCCGTCCTCCAGCAAAAACGGTATGACATTTAAGGCCAAAAGCCCCAAATAGCACGCAGCCGTAAATAAAAGAGAGGCGGCAACCTTTGCCTGTGCACATTTTCTTTTCCCATGCCTGGAAGTAAGCAGAAGGGCATCCGTGCCTCTTGTATATTCCTCAGAAAAGCACCCGGACACAGCAATCACAATAATAATTCCAAGCACCATCACCATCTGCTGAAAGTAATAAAAAATTCTAGTCCATCGATCTGTATTTCCAACCTCTACGGTAATTCCGTTCTGCGTATAGACCTCATCAATGCTCTTTCCGTAAAACGGCCCGTATTGGGAAGCAAAATTTTCTTCCATAGCCGTATAAAGCGGCAGACTGTCAAGATATGCATAATCCATAATATCTGCTGCCCGTTCCGTCTTTAGTATCTGATCCCTTTTTGTATCATTCAGAAGGCCTGCATACTGTTCCGTCCGCTCCTTGATATACTGCTTTCCCGCTCCGCCGCTGAGCATTTGTCCATCCAAAGTAATCACCTCATATTGGCAGGCCTGCGAATTCCAGACGGCTGCTATGTTAAAAAAAAGCAGACACAAAAGCCCGACCCATACAATTCTGCGGCTGCACAGCTTTTCCAGCTCAAATTTTATAATCTGTGCCATATCAAAGCCCCCTTCCAAGCATGTCCCGCGTATCGGCCGGTCTGTCCTGCCGGGGACTGCTTTCCTGTTCCGCAAAATAATACAAATACAGATCCTCAAGATTCGGAGTGACCGTATAAGCACCCTCTCCCGGACTCGTCTCCGAAATGATGCGCAATACGGTCATACCGCCTTCATTTCTCAAATTCCCCACATTGTACTGCGCTGCATAACGGTCCGCCTCTCCGGAAGGAACATAAACCTCCCACACGAAGCCGGCTACTTTCCGTTCAATTTCTTCCGGTGCTCCCTGGCATATGATTTTTCCATCCTTCATCACCAGAATGTGTCCGGCAATATACTCTACATCCGATACAATATGCGTCGACAAAAGGACGATCTTGTCTTTGGAAATAGAACTGATCAGATTCCGGAACCTCACCCGTTCCTTGGGATCCAGCCCCGCCGTCGGCTCATCCAGAATCAGGATTTTCGGATTATTCAAAAGCGCCTGGGCAATCCCCAGCCTCTGCTTCATGCCGCCGGAGAATGTCTTGATTTTTTTCCTCCGGACGGGATACAGGCCTACCAGCTCCAAAAGCTCTTCCGCCCGGTCTTTTGCAAAGCGTTTATCCAGCCCCTTTAAGGACGACATATACAGCAGGAATTTTTCTGCCGTAAAATTCGGATAATACCCGAAATCCTGCGGCAGATAACCCAGCAGATTCCGATATTCCTCACCCATTTCACGGATATTATAGTTATCACAGATCACCTCTCCTCTGGTGGGAGTCTGTATATCACAGATCATGCGCATCAGCGTAGTTTTGCCTGCCCCATTAGCGCCAAGCAGCCCGTACACTCCCTCGTGCATGGAATAGGAAAAGTCATCTACTGCAATTTTGCTTCCATACTCCTTAGTCAGTCTGTCTAATCGAAGCTCCATCTTCCGTTTTCCTCCCTGTCACAGCTTTTCAAAAATCGTCTCATAGCGATCACCATAAGATCCAGGGCTGCCAACGTGAGTACAGCAGTCCATTCTCCGTGTGCATTGATGCGTTCCCAGCTTACCGCATCAATGCAGTTCACAAACATACCGGAACCGAACGACATCATCAATCCGGTTCCTGCCAGCAGATAATTGGATATCCTCCGGTCCATCCGGCACAGCAGCATAAAGTAAACAAAGGATGACAGCAGATACGGCACCAGAATGGTCAATACAGCTCCCGTAAGGGTTGTGCCAAATCCTCTGCTGAAGCCTACCATACACAGGACCACTGCCAAATCTATGCCGCTCATGATCTGCATCTTCAGAAGAATCACCTGTCGCAGGTCATAACGGCAGGCTTTTTCCATTTCCCACATACCACAGGCATAGCCCCGCTGTATTTCTATGCATCCGATACATCCGACCAGCGGCGCCGCCATGGTAAACAGCGCCTGACTTTCTCTCCCTCCGGACATGCAGACAAAATACCCTAAGGCCAATACCACTGATGCCTGTACAAGCCATACCCACAGGGATAAATATCCTGCCATAGCACACACTCTTTCCCAATAGCTCAGTCCCGGCAGGCCTCTGGTATTTTGTGCCCCCTGAATCACCGTACGGATATCCGCTTCTTTTCTTTTTTCATCAATTTCCAAATTCTTTGCTGCCAAAAGCATTCTTCTTAATTTCTCCTCCGTCATTTTTACCCCCCCAGACCGTCTGAAAACCCTAATTTGGGCATAAAATTAACTCCTTTTCTTTCCATG
>URVB01000034.1 GCA_900551075.1 uncultured Blautia sp.
TATTGAAGAAAATTTAGATTTGCTCCCATCAAGTATTGATTTAGCAGAAACAGAATTAGGATTATGTACACAAAAGAAAATGCCACAACATAATCGATTGAAAAAGATTATTGAACAGGTACAAAATGAATATGATTATGTGATTATTGATACACCGCCGCTCGGCAGTGTAATTGACAGTGCGGTGATTGCGGATGAGTGCGATGGCTCTATTATTGTGCTGGAATCAGGGGCCATAAGCTACCGGTTTGCACAGGAGGTCAAGGATCAACTGGAAAAATGCGACTGTCCGATTCTGGGTGTGATCTTAAATAAGGTGGATATGAGCAAGCAGGGCTATTACGGCAAATATTACGGGAAATATTACGGAAAATACGGTCAGTATGGAAAACGCGATAAGGAGTAACAATACTTATGTCAAAAAAGTGGATAGTATTCATGCTTTTTGTCTGTGCGGGATTTGCAGGCGTGATTGGATATACACGGATGCAGGCGGATGGGAAGGGGCCGGGAATAACCTATGATGCGGATGCACTTCCGGTATATCGGCCTGGCATGAGGGACGTTGAACTTCTGAAGGGAGTTACTGCTGTGGATGAGAAAGAGGGAGATGTTTCGGATTCATTGACGGTAGAAGCTGTCTATGAGATTGATGCATCCAGCGTTGCCGTTGTCTATGCAGCAAAAGACAGCAGGAATAATATTACAAAATTAAAGTGTACTTTGGAAATGCTCCCGGAGACTGAAAAAGCAGAAGGCAGTGAAAAAGAAGCCGCCTCTCAGGAGGAGTCCGGCTCCAAAGAAGCGGCCGCTTCCCAGGAAAAGTCCGGCTCCAAAGAAGAGGCCGCCTCTCAGGAGAAGTCCGGTTCCAAAGAAGAGGACGCCTCTCAGGAGAAGTCCCCGGAGCAGTCGGAATTATCGGAAGAGAATGATAAAAAAGAGGCTGAAAACGAAGCAGAACAGATACGTGAAGAGCAGGAAGCAGCGGCCAATGCCATGCCGGCACAAAATCCAAGGCTTTACCTTACGGAATATGTGGTAAATGTACCTGTAGGCGCTTCAGTTGACCTTCTTTCCTATGTAAGGGAAATTACAGATGATATAGATGACATCTACGCCCTATGGCGCAAGATACAGATTGTGGGTGAAGTGAATACGGCCGCTGCCGGGACCTACGAGTGCACCTATTATGTGGTGGATTCTCAGGAAAATGTCTCTAATCAGGCTGTACTTACAGTAATTGTAGAGTAGAAATTCTGATGTCGTTATTTGATAGAAACAATATAGGAAGTGTATGTAAATGAGAATAAGCAGGAGAAAAGACCGTTTACCCGGAACGATTATATCACTGATACTTTTAATGGTTATTGCAGCATTCGCCGTATTGCTGATTTATACCAGGCTTCTTCCAACAAAATATATTGCAATTATATTCCTGTCCCTGCTGATATTCCTGCTGGTTGTAAGGCTTCTTGTGCTGCGCTTCAGAAAGCAGGTTCGCTTTTGGAGCGGTACGGCACTTGCAGTACTCATAATTGCAGTCCTGGGAGCAGGAAGCCTGTATATTCACAGGACGGTATCGGCCCTGGATACGATTACCGGTATAAATACCGAGATAGCAGAGGTCAATGTCTATGTCAGGCAGGAGGATTTGGCTGAGACAATGCCGGATGTTTCCGGCTATACCTTCGGTATTTTAAGAGACCTGGACAGAGGGAATACAGACAGGGCTCTGGAGCAGATATATTTGGAAATCGGCAGTGAAATAGCCGTTACGGAATACGACAGCCTGACTGAGCTGGCAGACAGCTTATTGAACAGCGCTTCAGGTGCGGTTATTTTAAATCGGGCATATTTGGATGTGCTGGATCAGATGGAGCATTACTCCTCTTTTTCCGCACAGGTGCGCGAAATTTCTTCAAAAAAAGTGGAAACAGTCGTGGAGCGCAAGGAGCCGCAGGTGAAAACAGAACCCAATACGGCTGAAAATCCCGCTGCAGTTAAGCCTGATGAGGTATATACGATTTATATCAGCGGAATTGATACTCGAGGTGCAATGACCTCCTCCAGCCTGAGCGATGTGAATATTATCGCTACGGTGAATTTAAAGACAAAACAAATTCTGCTGGTTTCTACTCCGCGGGACTATTATGTACCGCTTTCCATTTCAAACGGTGTGCCTGATAAGCTGACACATGCAGGAATTTACGGTGTCAATGTTTGTATGGATACGTTGGAGATGCTTTACGGTATTGATATCAATTATTATTTCAGGCTGAATTTTGCGGGCTTTATTCAAATTATAGATTCTTTGGGCGGAGTCACTATAAATTCAGATTATGACTTCGACTCTCAGAATGTCAAAGGGTTTCATTTCAACAAAGGGGAGAATTTTGTGAATGGAGAACAGGCGCTTGCTTTTTGCCGGGAGCGTTATTCGTTTGCTGAAGGAGACCGGCAGAGAGGCCGGAATCAGATGTCTGTCATTCAGGGTGTTGTAAATCGTGTTATGTCACCGGAATTATTAAAAAATTATATGGCCGTGCTGAATGAGCTGTCGGGCTGCTTTGAGATGAATATTCCATATGAGGTCATTGCTTCTGTGGTACGCCGTCAATTATCAGAAGGGGGTAATTGGCAGGTTTTGGTTTACAGTGCTGATGGAACAGGAGATACACAAAAACCATATTCCATGAGCCAGAAAGCATATGTTATGGTTCCGGATACCACAACCGTGGAGAAAGCGAAGATTCTGATGCAAAAGGTACGTGAAGGCAGTATGCTGTCAGAAGCGGATGTTGCAGCTCATGCTGCCGAGTCTGAGTAGCCGGAAGCGTTCTCCTTACGGCTGTCCCAGGTGTTGGTTTCAGACAGGAAGATGTAAAGAAATACATCTTCCTGTCTTTTTTTGCATAGTCAAAATTACTGAAGCCGAATAATTTAGAATAGAGACTTATTTGTTTCCGGAGGTTTCTATGAATCAATCCATATATACCGGAAAAAATGTCGGTGTGGCAATCCTGGATACAGGGATCTATCCGCACAGAGATTTCGGTAACAGGATATGGGGATTTTGTGATTTTTTATCGTATAAAAAAGTGCCTTACGATGACAATGGGCACGGGACTCACGTGTGATGTCTGCGGCACGGCCTGACAATCACCGGCGGAATAGACAATTTTCAGGTAAATAAATGTATTTTAGACAAAAAAGTTGGTTATTTTGCAAATTCAATTCAATAAATTTTTTAATATGGTATTATCCAAGCATGTGATACATCTTTATGAAAGCGGGGTGAGAAAAATCAGATTAAGCAGAGTCAATACTCCCGGCCGGACCCATCTTTACTATTTAATTGACCATGGTATAGCGGGGAAGGAGCTTTACAGCGGACTGGCTCATGTGACAGAGCATGCCTGTTTAGCTGAAGAAGGGAGATTTCAGACCGATCACTTCCGTTGGGGCTGCACCTGCCTTAGCCATATGATTTTATATTATGAGACCAGGCATGATTTTCAATGGATAAACGAAATCAAGCAGCAAATGCGTAATAATACAATTATTTCTTCCCAAAAGGTCGATATAGCAAAGACTGAGGTGATAGAAGAGAGCCGTTTGCTAAAAGCAAAGACACAGTTGAGAGAAGGTCTGGTCCGCTTTGTTACCGAGGATAGAATTACTGATTTTGCTATGGGGATACCGTCTGAAATAGAAAAAATTCAATATCAGGATGTGCTTGATTACTGGGAATATCTAAATTGCAGGCATCATATTTATGAGATTCCATTTAGAGACAGGCAGGACGTGGAATCTGTTTTTCAGCAGATTCTTGAATCTTATCCGTTAAAGGAAAATGACACCGTCCATAAGTTTGTCAGGAACAAGACCTGTGATGAGTATCTGGTTTTAAGTCAGTCTGATCAGTGTACGCTTAAAATTTATTTCCAAATACCTCCGCTGGCAGGTAAAGAGGATTATGTCGCGAAAGCTTTTATAGAATGTTATCTGCAAAAACTTTTCAGCAAGCATCTTCAAATAGACGTTTCTATTGAAGAAAAATTTTTCAGTAAGTCCGAAAAATTTGTATTGATGACCGTTCACGGAGTTCCGGAAGAAAAGGTGAAGCTTATGATATCCAATATGCGGACCTGCATCGCAGAAAAATCGAGTTTTGATGATATGCGGTCTTTGTATTCAGGATTTATTGACAACGTTATCCGGGCAATAGCCCAGGAAAAAGCCGTTGATTCCATTAACAAATATCAAAATTGGCTGCTGTTTCAAAAGCCGTTTTTTTCCGCAGAGGATATAGCTGCGATAAGCAGTTTTAACAGTGATATGTCTGCGGCTGTTAAATATATACTAAACGAGGGTGTAAAGGTAGTTGTCACCTCCTCAGTATCATGAAGCAGAGGGTATAACATGGAAACAAAAACATCATTTACTGAGAACATCAGGCTTTTCTTCATGGGGTGTAAAATCCTTTGGGAGGCTTCTCCATTTTATTTTATGGTGATTATTGCCGTGAGTGCATTAAATGGTTTTGTAAGTCCTTTTAGTGCTATCTTATGGCAGCATGTACTGGATTTGATTACGAAGATCATTCAGGAGGGGCAATGGACCAATCTGATCATTGGCTTTCTGCTGGCGTTTTCCGGATTGCATTTGCAGACGTATCTTTTTACTGAATTTCTTCAATACATTAAGCAAACATATAGTGACACGCTTGACCTGCATATCACCCGTTCCGTACTGCGGAAGAGTTCCGCGTTTCCGATGCGTACATTTGACAATCCTGAAATATATAATCATATCAATATGTCTATATCGGAAACGGGGGCCAATTGCTTAACCCTTCTTGACTGTATGTCGGATGCATTAACTTCTGCAATCCAGATTGTTTCATTCATTGTGATTGTAATCAGGCTGAACTGGTTTATTGTGCCTGTATGTATTATTTCGGCTTTTCCGTTACTCTACCTTTCTTTGAGGATTAATTCGTACTGGTACAGGATATTTGCTCAGAGGTCAGAGACCAATCGGTTAATAGATTATCTGAAGATGCTGCTGGTGAAGAATGAGAATATTAAAGAAGTAAAACTTTATAAGATTAATGACAAAATTATTAATTTTATAGGCAGTACTTTCGGCAGCTTCCTGAAAAGCGACAAAAAAGCACGAAAGAAATTTTTTGCAAAGAAAGGCCTGGCAGAGGCATTGGACGAAATCGTTTCTATGCTTACCAAAATTATTATCGTAGTGCTTGGCATAAGAGGAGGGAGCAGTTTAGGTACCATAAATCTTTACTTTAATTCACAGGATAACCTTAAAGCGTCAATCATTATGATATTGGGTCAGATTTCACTTTTACACAGCAGCCTGTTGTATTTCCGGTCTCTCGAGGTCATTGATAAAACCTATACGGAGACTCAGGAGTCGGAAGGGAAAAGGGTACCTTTTAACAAAGATTTTAAATACATTGAGTTTAAAGGTGTATCATTCCAGTATCCCGGAAGTGAGCATTACGCACTGAGGGATATATCGCTCAAAATTGAAAATGGGAAGACATATTCCCTTGTGGGTTTTAATGGCTCCGGAAAGACAACCTTTATCAAATTGTTATTGAGATTATATACGCCAACGGAAGGGGAAATCTATATTGACGGCACCAATATCAATGATATTGATATTGAAAGCTATTACTTACAGATCAGTGCCGTATTCCAGGATTTTCTGAAGCTTCCATACACAATATTTGAAAACGTGGCGTTAAGGGATGCTTTGGGTGATATGGAGCAGTTTAAAAAGGCTGCGGATATAGCAGACTTGAGCAGCCTGATTGATCGTCTTCCGGAAAGAGAGAAAACGCTCCTTATGAAGGATTGGTCAGGCGGAGTAGATATATCCCAGGGCCAATGGCAGAAGGTTGCGATAGCAAGAAGCTGCTACGGCAACTGCGCAATCTCCATCCTGGATGAACCTTTTTCTTCTATTGACGCAATTTCAGAGACACAGATTATTAACCGTCTCAGTAATGAGCGCAACGGGAAACTGACCGTTTATGTTACACATAGATTTTCAAGTATTTCCCTGGCTGATCAAATTATCGTCATGAAGGATGGCTGTGCTGTTGAGTTTGGGACACATGACGAGCTGATGAAAAACCGGGACTTATATTATGAGTTATACATTACTCAGCTCAGAAGATTAAATAAAGGTGAAGCAGATAGAGCTGCTGGTAAAGATACTAAAGAAATGGAGGAAATACATTATGAATGAATTGAACGGACAGGAGCAGTTGCTTAACCTGAAAAGACAAAAGGATTTTTCCAGGCAGGGGATTACTTTCCATACAAGGTCGAATTCATATTTATATGATACCGGTACAGGGAAGGTTGTCCGGCTGGATGCTGCCACGGCTCCGATCATAGATGCATTATTCAATAAAAGTATCGGTCCGGATGAATTTAAGGAGCTTATAAGCAATGAAGAACTGGCAAATTCAATAGCGGCATTTCTTGAGGAGGAGCATTTGCTTCGCAACCCGGAAATAACACATTTTGTTGATTGGAAACCATTTGTGTCGGAAGAAGCATTGGCGTGCGAGCAGCTCATTATTGAATTGACCGGCAGGTGTAATCTGCGATGCAGATATTGTACCTATGGAGATCATTACGATGGGACAAGGGAGTTTACGAGTGAGGATATCAGCTTTGCAACTGCAAAGAAGGCTATCGATTATGCTTACAGCCACCGTAATCAGGAAATGTTTGCGGTTACCTTCTATGGCGGAGAACCATTAATCAACTTCGGAGTCATGAAACAATGTATTGATTATTGTCTCACAGAATATGGCGAAACAAAGATTGACTTCAGTTTCACTACAAATCTGACGTTAATGACCCGGGAAATAGCAGAGTACTTAGTGCAGATTCCGAATATGAATATTGTTGTCAGTTTGGATGGACCAGAAAATATACAGAACCAGAACCGGGTGTTTGCAAACGGCAGGCCCACCTTTGATGCAGCATACGGAGGCCTGAGACTGCTTTGTGACGCGGTTAAGAAGTTTGATAGTCAAACAAAGATACTTTTCAGCTCGGTTTTTATGCCGCCCTATACCGCTGAACGATTTGATGAAATCAATGATTTCTTTGAGTCCCTGGATTTTCTTCCCGAAGGGACCACCGTGTCGGCAACCTATCCCGTACCCGGCTCTATTCCGGATAGCGTTTTTGAAGAGCTGAAGGAGCAGGGGTATGACAGCTCCAGGGACATAAGCTGGGTTGACTGGGCAGTGAAGAAGGCGGAATCCCGAAATGATTTGCCTCAGGCGCCTAATTTGTTTACGGTATATTTGCAGCAGATACTGGTATCCATACACCAGCGCCGTTTGGTAGAGGAACCCATGGACAGATATCCCTATAACGCCTGCTGCATCCCAATACAGAGACGGCTGTATGTGTGTACGGATGGCACATATAAGGTTTGTGAAAAAATTGGTGACGCTCCCTATATTGGAGATGTGGATACAGGATTGGACTTTGAGGCAATTACGGAATATTATTTGAAACAGTATGAAAGCAGGTCAATGAAGGACTGTTCAAAATGTTGGGCTGTTACGCTGTGTGATATCTGTTATGCGGAATGCTATAATGCGGATGGCCTAGATATGGATAAAAAAAGAAGGTTGTGTAGGATTACACGTGAATCAGCATTAAATAAGCTTTGTGTATACCATGATGTCATGGAACGGTATCCCGATATTATTAAGCAGATTTCAACCATTGAAAGACACTGAATGAGGAATGAAAGCAGGCAGAGAAATACATAAAAGAAAAGGAGAACACAATATGAAGATTATTAATCCATTAAACAGAACCCCTGAAACTGAAGAAACTATGGTTATGGCATGCCATTGCCTTTGTAACTCAGGAAGCGCCAGCGCAAAGACCAGTGGAGCGAATCATGTCAGCGGCTGCGGATGCAACTGCATCAGCGGCGATTATGCTAATAGGACTGCAAACGGAACTGGCGCAAGCAATGCTTAATTGATACCTATAACACAAGTACAGCTTATAGAATCTAATTTGACTGAAAAGCCGCTCAGCTAAATGCGGCTTAGCGTAATATACTCTGCCTGTCTTCAGATACTGGGCATTATGAGTTGAGGGTTATAATGCCCAGAATTTTATATGGATGTGAAGTGTATACATGATAGGAGGTTATTAATGAAAAAATTATTGACAGTTTTCTTAATGATGCTGGTTGTTTGTTCCGGATGCTCTGCCGATCAAAATGAGGAAAGCCAAAAGGACAATGCTAAGGCCGAAATGACAGAAAGCCAAAACGACAATACCCAGGCCGAAGAAGCGGAAAGCCTGCCGCCGGAAAATACTGCGGATGCAAACACCCCGGACGCTGCTGCCGATAATTCTGCCGAAGATATTGATTACGGAAAAACCGCAAATGAATTTCTCACCTCTGCGCCGGTAGATGGAATGGTTACAAATTTGACTGATTCAAGCTTTACGACACAGCCGGCATATGCTGGCGCTGATTCAGGCGTTGTCAATGTTGTCTATGATGCGGAAAATGTACGGTTTAAAACTGCAACAGTACAAGCAGACAGCAATTCTTTCTCAGTCAGCGACGGACAACGAAGTGATCTCAAGGAGAGAGCCAGTGTGTTGGTTTATGGCGAATCACAAGCAGACGGGACCTTTAAGGCCACAGAAATCATAGTCGTAGAGTATAACTGAATAACCCGGCAACATAGAAAGCTGTCCCGGTAATATCGGAACCAGGCTCCACGGAGCCGTAAATGATTCGATACTGCCGGGCTTACTTTGTGCAAACGCCTTAACAGTATATTGATCTCAGGACGACACGGTAAGAGGAAATGAAATCATAATTTTGAATTCCGTTGTGTCATCAAGGTACAAAGTACCATTGTATTTTTTTACTATTTTTTTAATGTTCTGCAGACCGTAGCCATGTTCGGCGGTTGCTCTTACTGTTGCATAGAACTTCTTCTGACTGAGCTTCTTATTATAGGTGTTGGAAATCACCACAAATACCTGGTCGGATTTCCTGAGCATTTTCACCTTAATGTAAGCTTCCTTACGATCCTCCAGACTTAAACAGGCATTGATTGCATTATCCAGGGCATTTTCAAACAGTGAAAATATATCCGGGAAAGAGATAAAATCAAATGCCGCATAACGTATATCAACAATAAAATCAATCCCATATGAAATGCATTTCTCGTTAGTCTGGTTTAATATCAATTGCAGTGGCTTGGATTCTACAAATATAAACCGATTTGCTTCCTGGATATTTTCCTTTATTTGTTCAACGTAATTTAATGCTGTGTCCTTCGTAATGGAGCTTTCGGAAAACATTCGGATCAGGCCGTTAAGCTGTGCGTCATAATCATGTATTAAGCCTTTCATCTCTTTTATATGCTCATCTTTGAGCTTCATAATTGCATTGACTTTACTTTGCTGCATTCGAAGCTCATTAAGCTGCGATTGAGCGATATACTTTTTTTCTGTGCTTGTTTCTCCAAGGAAAAATCCCACATTTGCCGCTATAATAAAAGTGTATAAGATAAAATTTACAAAACCGCCCTTCCTTGTTACGGATATGTACGCATCTGCATACAGCGTATAATAAACAAATACGATGGAAATAACAGGGAATAAAATGGACCAGCCGTTACTGTTGAGATTGATTTGCGTATTCCCTATATATCTTCTGCTAAGTATGTTGTGTCCGATTTTTAGAACAATATAAAAAAGTCCGGAACCGATCAGATTAAATCCGGCATTATTTATGGTTGTTGGTAAAACGTTGGACATATTATCGTTTAGCATGGTAGCTAAGGCTATAATTGGCAAAAATTCACAGATAGCAGATAAAATTATTGAAACAAATGAAGTCACAAGCTTTTCTGGCCAACGTGCTTCAAACAGAACATGGTTCAAAAGCAAAGCGCCGCAGAGGCTGAAAATAGTGTTAATCCATGCAACGTTAAAGGAATTTATAATCACCAGTAAAAGGGATATTCCGGCTGTTGCCAGAATGATAAACATATTTGATTTTTTTCGTCTTTCAAAAAACCAGGAAAATACCCAGGTGCAAAGGCAGTAATCAACAACGCATTTAAAAAATGAAAGAAAAAATACAATCATATCATCTTCCCACATACTCAAAAAAATCGGAGAAAAACCGGACTTTATATTGTCTGCTCAAAGAAATCCTTTCTCCGTTTATTAATGCGACCTCATTCTTTTTTACTTCCGATATCTTATCAAAATTTACAACGCATCCTTTTTGGGCATATCCAAACTGATAATGCGGCAATTGTGCATAAAGATTTTTAAGTGCCTCCCATGTTTCAAAAGAAGCGTTTTCCAATACCACCAGCCGCTTGCGGTTGACGGATTGAATATAAATGAGTTCATTTATATGTATAACCTCTGTGCCGTTCTTATCTTTAACCAGCAATACCTTAGAGCTGTTCTTTAACTTTTCTATAGCCTCATTGAGTATGGCATATATCTCCTTTTTGCATGTAGGCTTGACAATATAGCGGTAGGCGCCTACCGTATAGCCTTCTATAGTCTTTGTATCAAGAGAAGTAAGAAGGACAAGAAGACATTCGCTTCCGTTTTGCCGAATCTTTCTGGCTACGTCTATCCCGATATCCCTGCGGTTAAATCGGATATCCAGAAATAAAATATCATATTTTTCTGTTGATGCCAGGAGAGCTTCGGCAGTCGTAAAATATATGAGATGTATATCTTCGTTTGTAAATATTGAATAAGACGTGATAATTTCGCCCAACTGCTTATGAATGAATTTGTCATCATCGCAGACTGCAATTCTAATCATTGTCTGATTCCTTTCCGAACTGTTTTAGTAATGTACGATATCTTTCGAGTACAGATGATAAATACTCCAATTCCTTATGGCTAAAAGCAGTCAGAAGTACACTGATCTTATTTTTTTCTTTTTCGTCCTGCCTGCCAATAATATAGTCGCTGCTCACGTCAAGTGCGCAGCACAGTGAAGCCAATGTATCAATGCGAAAATTGGACTTTCCACGCTCGATTTTTTTAATGGCTTCAATGGATAACTCACATGCTTCAGCCAGCTCGGAAACCGTCATTCCCTTTTCGAGCCGCAATTCCTGAACCCGCTTCGCCGCAATTTTCTTGATTGTCATCTTCCATAACCTCAATTCAGCTCCCTGCATCATAAAGCAACTTTTAATTTTAATAGTATCAGTATTTTACAAAAGTTTAAAGGTATTTTAGTTTTACTTTGCATTTACTTTAGTACCCTTTTGCTATATGGACAGGCTCGTCTGCCGAAAAGTGTATTTCAGACAAAAAAACCTGCATTTGGAGCAATCTCCATTCTAAAATTGTACTTTTTATGTCATACTAATCATATCATAAAAAAAGAAAGGATTGAGAATATGAAAACAAAAAACACAAAAAAGTACGCCTTACAAAGTCTTATGAGTCTGGCGGACATCCTTGCCATGCTGAATGTCAACACCACCTGTACGGGTCCCGGATTCCAGCCAAAGCTGCCGAAGGCGGCAGACAAATATAAACGCGACTATAAATGAAGCTGGCTGCACGCCTGGTCTGTGAGGCTATAGACTGCGGAATCGTATCCGGAGAGGAGCAGGAGCTATATGTTTGCACTCTATGCTCTATGGGGTTCAGTGCGATTACCTGGTCTACCTTATTAATCCTGGGCTATATATTCAATTGTTTCTGGGGCTGTATGGTCTTTTTGCTTCTGTATCTGCCGCTGAGAATATTTGCCGGAGGGCTGCACTGCAGCAACAGAAGAAATTGTTATACCCTGTCTGTGATAATATTTGCAGTGATGATTTTTACATATCAAATGGTTGAAGGGACCTCTTCCATTTGGACTGATTATTTATTTTATATAGCGGTAGCTGTGATTGTCATCATGGCCCCGGTACAGGATAAAAACAAACCTTTGGAATATGCTGAGGCCCGTCATCACAGAAGAGCCGCAATAAAAATTCTTCTGGTTGAGATTTTATTATTGCTGGGCATGAATATTCTTTTTCAAGACAGCTTAAGCTATGAGGTTATCTTTTTTTCAACAGTTCCATATAAGCTGCTTGCCCTTCAATTGATTTTGGGCGCAGCAAAGAACAAACGGTTATCCGCAGCCCAATCGGAAGATTGAATGCAGGGTTTCGTTTTGTGCAAAGTCTGTCAGGAGCATGAGGAGCGGCAATTCTGCTGCGTCTCATGCTCTTTCTTGCCTGCTGTCCCGTGTACAATTCCTTTTCACATTACCATAATCACATATGAAATATAACAGATTTGTATTCATTCGTGTTTTAAAATTGAAAGACGGATCCTTTACCGCATGTGTCACTCTTTCGGAAGAAACATATAATATGGAAGAATATCTATTGGCAGGTGGGAAAATGACTGCTGAATTTGTTATTACTAATCATTTTAAAGAAACTGATGATAAGCGGAGAAGTGATTTCGTAAAAGAACTTATTATCCAAAGGGCAATGAAAAAAAGTGCGGATGAAGATGTTGACAGTCAGCTTCTGATGAAATATTGATCATGACAAATATAGCGGGAAAATCTGCATGCACTGTGATGCAAGGTAATCAGGCTTACCCGCTTTGTCCGGTTAGGGAGGATTTATCATGGATGAAGCAGCTATCTATTTGCGTTTAAGTAAAGAAGATATACAAAAGGAAGGCGAGAACAGCGAAAGTATCAATAACCAGCGTTTATTACTTACAAATTTTTGTCTGGAAAAAGGCTTTCCCATCAAAAAAGTCTATTCAGATGATGATTATTCCGGGTTATACGACAACAGGCCCGGATTTAATGAGCTGATGCGAGACGCAAAGCTGGGGCGCTTCCGTATTATTGTTGCGAAATCACTGTCACGGTTCACAAGAAATATGGAACATGTGGAAAAATACATTCATCACGATTTGCCATTACTGGGCATTCGATTTATTGGAGTAGTGGATGGCATAGATACGAATGTGCGGGGAAATAAAAAGGCAAGGCAGATTTATGGCCTGACAAACGAATGGTATTGTGAGGATTTAAGTGAAAATATCCGGTCTGTTTTTATCGAAAAGATGAAAGCAGGGGAGTTTCTGGGCGGATTTGCTCCATATGGATATTTAAAGGATCCTGACGATAAACATAAGATGATTATTGATTCTGATGCAGCAGTAGTAGTAAAAAAAATATATCAGCTATTTTTGGAGGGCTATGGTATTAAAAGCATCTGCAGCATTCTGGAGGATATGGGAATTGACAATCCTTCGACTCATAAAGCGAAGAGAGGAATGAACCTGTATACTCCGAATTCCGGTCTGTTTGCCCGTAAATATAACTACTGGTCAGGCACTACAGTGCAAAGGATTCTGCAGGACCAGACCTATATCGGAAAACTGGTGCAGCACAAGGCGGAAAAAATAAGCTACAAAGACAAAAAAACGGTTGCTGTTCCGAAAGAGGAGTGGATTATTGTTGATAACCATCATGAGCCTGTTCTGGATGAGGATGTCTTTTATAAGGTTCAGAAGCTGCGGCAAAGCAGAAGAGTGACATATATTGATCAAAATCATCCTGTTGTACATAAATTTGCGGGAAAGCTTCGCTGCAGCTCCTGCGGGTCTGCGATGATCAAATCCGGTGGCGTCAGGAACGATAAAAATGACTGGTACCTCCGATGCCAACTGGCAAATAAATCCCGCAAAACCAAATGTACATCCCATAACATTCGTTACAAAATAATTGAAGATTATGTACGAAAGGAAATTCAGAGCCTTGTCCGGCCCGTATTGGACAATGATGCTGCAGAAGTTAAAGAGGCACTTTTAAAAGCCGCATCCCCTGAGAAAAAAAAGGCCAATTATGCGGGGAGTCTTTCTCAGACCGAAACTGAAATTGACAAAATAAGTTCCGTGATAAAACTTTTGTATGAGGACAGGGCAGCGGGAAAGATATCAGATGAATTATTCTTTCAGATAAAAGAAGACCATGAGGGAAGGATGCGGCAGTTGATAAGCAGACGCAGGCATGTCCGGGAAGAATTTGACGCCTTAGAAAAACCGGTTGACAAATCCGGCAGAGCAGAGGAATTGGTTAAAAGGTACTGTGATTATTCACACCTGACACATGAAATGGTAGCAGATTTCATTGATTATATTACAATCGGAGAACGCAATCCCCAAAGTAATATTCAGGAGATCAATATTTATTGGAATTTTTGACTGAAAATCGTGCCGGCGGCACGGGACTCACGTTGCGGGGATTCTGGGCGGCGATGGCAGGGCTTCCTTTGGGAAATATAAGGGTATGGCGCCCGGCTGCGGGATTACGGCACTGAAGGTGCTGGACCGGTTCGGGAACGGAAACAAAGCGGATGTTCTGCGTGCATTCCGTTGGATTCTGGAAAACAGAGCGCAGTATCGGATCCGAATTGTTAATATCTCCGTTGGAACGACCTATAAATCCATTACAGACCATGATGCGCTGATTCAGGGCGTGGAGAAGCTGTGGGATGAAGGTCTGGTAGTAGTGACGGCCGCAGGCAATCAGGGGCCGCGTCCCGGCAGCGTGACAGCGCCCGGCTGCAGCAAGAAGGTGATTACCGTAGGCTCCAGTGATATGCTGGAAGGGAAAGGGGCTGTTTCCGGCAGGGGACCGACCTTTGACTGCGTCTGCAAGCCGGATTTGGTTGCACCCGGAAATAAGATCATATCCTGTTCGGCAGCCTCAGATAACGCGTATGGGACCAAAAGCGGCACTTCCATGTCAACGCCGATGATTTCCGGGGCAGTTGCTCTGATGTTGGAAAAAGACCCGCTTTTGACGAATCTGGATATCAAGATGATGCTGAAGGAAAGCGCGGATGATATGGGGCTGCCCAAAAACCAGCAGGGGTGGGGCAAATTTAACTGCAAAAAGTTCCTGTCTCTCTGAACTGGTAAAGCGCAAAAGCGTTGACGAATATTGGATTTTCCGATACAATGATATTCGATGCGGAACTTGAAGAGGCTGCGGCAGATACCTGCGGCCGTCTGAATGTAAAGCTGAAATAATTCAGAATAAAAGAAGATAAGGAGAAAATCATGAAGAAAATTCAAATGCCGACTCCGCTGGTAGAAATGGACGGAGATGAAATGACAAGAATCCTCTGGCAGATGATCAAGGAGGAGCTGTTGCTTCCTTATATTGATCTGAATACAGAGTATTATGATTTGGGGTTGGTTTACAGGAATGAAACTGACGACCAGGTAACCATTGACGCAGCGGAGGCTACAAAAAAATACGGCGTAGCAGTCAAGTGTGCGACGATTACGCCCAACAAAGCCAGAATGAAGGAATATGACCTGAAAAGCATGTATAAAAGCCCAAACGGTACGATTCGTGCACTTCTGGATGGAACCGTATTCCGCACGCCGATTGTTGTAAAAGGCATCGAGCCATGCGTAAGAAACTGGAAAAAACCGATTACTCTGGCACGTCATGCTTACGGGGATATTTACAGGAATACGGAGTTTTATGTTGATAAGCCAGGGAAGGTTGAATTGGTTTATACCAGCAGGGACGGGGAAGAGCAGCGTGCCCTGGTTCAGGAATTCGAGTCTCCCGGAGTGGCAATGGGTATGCACAATATGGAGGCGTCTATAGAGAGCTTTGCAAGAAGCTGCTTCAATTATGCCTTAGATACAAAGCAGGATGTATGGTTTGGGGCCAAGGATACGATATCCAAAACCTACGATGGAAAATTCAAAGAAATTTTCAATGAAATATTTGAAACGGAATTTAAAGAGAAATTTGAAGCTGCCGGATTAACTTATTTCTACAGCCTGATTGATGATGTTGTAGCACGTGTAATGAAAGCAGAGGGCGGCTTTATCTGGGCCTGCAAGAACTACGATGGAGACGTTATGAGTGACATGGTTTCTTCTGCCTTCGGGTCTCTTGCCATGATGACCTCCGTTCTGGTATCCCCTCACGGATATTATGAATATGAGGCTGCACACGGAACTGTACAGCGTCACTATTACCGTCATCTGGAAGGAAAAGAAACATCCACAAACTCTGTGGCAACTATTTTTGCATGGACAGGTGCGCTCCGCAAGCGCGGTGAGCTGGACGGCAATGAAGCCCTTACCTCCTTCGCAGATAAGCTGGAACAGGCCACCTTATCTACCATTGAAAGCGGCAGGATGACGAAAGACCTGGCTCTGATTACAAGCCTGGAAAATCCGACGGTCCTCAGCAGCCGCGATTTTATTTCTGCAGTAAAGGAAACGCTTGACACTTTATTATAATTGAAGCGGATGGGACCGGGGCTCCGGTCCCCTTGCCGTATGATTCAGGCAAGCTCCTCCCACTTCTCATAAAGCTCCTTAAGTTCCCTGGCAATTGCTTCCTTTTCCAGGCTCAATTCCGTACACTTTGCCACATTTGTGCAGATATCGGGAAGCACCAGTGTTTCATCAATCTCTTTGTCGCGGTTTTCCAGCTCATCGATCCGCTTTTCTGTTTTCTTCAGCTCGTTTTCCCGTTTTCTCTGGTGCGCCTGTTCTTCCTTGCGCTGCTGCCAGGAAAGCTTGCTTTCGGATGCCTGTTCCTGTGCCGGCGCCGTTTCCTCCAAAGCCGGGGCATATTTTTCTGTTAGCTCTTCCTTCTTTTCCAGATAATAATCATAATCACCGATATAATTTACAACAGCCTGGTTTGTCAGCTCCAGAATGCGGCTTGCAGTCTGATTTATAAAATAACGGTCATGGGAGACATACAGAACAGTACCTGTATAACTGTTCAGTGCCTCCTCCAGAATTTCCTTAGAAGCAATGTCCAGGTGGTTGGTCGGCTCGTCCAGAATTAGAAAATTAGCTTCTGAGAGCATCAGCTTTGCCAGGGATACACGGCCCCGTTCTCCGCCGGAAAGTGCGGAAATCTCTTTAAAAACATCATCCCGGGTGAACAGAAAGGCAGCCAGCATATTGCGGATTTCCGTTTCTGTCAGAGTCGGATACGTATCCGAAATCTCCTGGAAAATGGTCTTTTCCGTGTGAAGGACATGATGCTCCTGATCATAATAGCCGATTTGTACCTTAGAACCCAGTGCAAACGTTCCGGCATCTGCCGGAAGAAGACCGTTGAGGATTTTCAGCATGGTGGTTTTTCCTGTACCGTTGTTTCCGATAAGCGCCACACGTTCCCCCCGTTTGATCTCAAAAGAAATATCTGTAAACAGAGTCTGCCCCGGAAAGCTTTTGGAAAGCTGTTCCACGCTTAATACATCATTTCCGCTGACAAAACGGGGCTCCAGGGACAGGCGCATCTGCTCCTGGATTTCTGCCGGCTTGTCCAGACGCTGGATTTTATTCAGCATTTTTTCCCGGCTCTCTGCACGACGGATAGATTTTTCGCGGTTAAAGGATTTGAGCTTGGCAATAACTGCCTCCTGATGCCTGATTTCCCGCTGCTGATTTAAGTAAGCCTTATATTGTGCATCACGTATCTGTGCTTTTTTTTGTGCAAATGCAGAGTAATTTCCGCTGTACATACGCATTTCTCCGGCTTCAATTTCCACCACCTTAGTTACCACCCTGTCCAGAAAATAACGGTCATGAGAAACGATGAAGACAGCACCGGGATAGTTCAGAAGATAAGTTTCCAGCCAGGAAATGCTATCCATATCCAGGTGGTTGGTCGGCTCATCCAGAAGCAGAATATCCGGCCTGGAAACCAGCAGCTTGCCCAGGGCAACTCTTGTTTTCTGGCCTCCGGAGAGGGTTTCGATCTGCTGGTCAAAGTCCTCCTCCGAAAATCCAAGCCCCTTTAATACGCCGGTTAATTCACTTTTATATGCATACCCGTTTTCCAGCTCAAATTCGTGAGTCAGACGGGTATAAGTATTCATCAGGCTTTCCAATGTGTCTCCCAAAGCATGCCGCATTTCCTGTTCGATGGAGCGCAGGCGTGCTTCCATATCCAGAACATGCTGCCTGGTAGTAAGCAGCTCTTCATAAATGCTGTGATGCCCCCGAATATCCTGATACTGTGCCAGATAGCCGATATTCTTATCTCTGGCAAGTACTACGGAACCGGAATCTGCGGACAGCTCCTGCATGATGATGCGCAGAAGCGTTGTTTTTCCTGCTCCGTTATTTCCGATCAAAGCGGCCTTTTCGCGTTCTTCTATATGAAAGGAAGCGTCATGCAGAATCACTTTTTCGCCAAAGGATTTGCAAATATTCTGACATGATAAAATCATAAAAATCCCTCCAGATTTTTCTAAAAGTAGTCTTTTGCAATTATATAGCGGAAATAGGGGCTTTGTAAAGGAAAAAACCAGCATAAAAATCGAAAAAAACAGAAAAATTTGTTGTTATGCTACAACTTTAATTGACAATAAAATGTCATTTCGTTATAATTGACATAGTATAATAAGGAGGGAACTTTTGGTGGAGGCAAAAGAAATTTCCAAAGCGGTGATTAAACGTCTGCCGCGCTATTATCGTTATTTAGGGGAATTGCTGGGAGAAAACGTAGAACGTATTTCATCCAATGATTTAAGTAAGAAAATGCATGTTACCGCATCGCAGATTCGTCAGGATTTAAATAATTTCGGTGGTTTCGGACAGCAGGGATACGGATATAATGTAAGATATCTCTATACGGAAATCGGCAAGATACTTGGATTGGATACCATGCATCCCATGATCATTCTCGGTGCAGGTAATCTTGGCCAGGCACTTGCCAATTACGTGGATTTTGAGAAACAGGGGTTTAAGCTGGTTGGAATATTTGATGTCAATCCGGTTCTGGAGGGGATTGCAGTACGTGGAATTGAAATTCAGATGCTCAGTGAACTTCCTTTTTTCCTGAAAGAAAATCAGGTCGAGATCGCGATCCTGACACTGCCGAAAAATAAAGCAAAGGAAATGGCAAATATTTTGATTGAGAACGGAATCCGTGCAATCTGGAATTTTGCGCATATTGATCTGGATGCACCGGAAAATGTAATTGTAGAAAATGTACATCTTTCTGAAAGCTTAATGACATTATCCTATAATTTGAGCAAATACCGTCAGGAACATATCGATAAATAGCAGGAAGATACATAACAGAATGGGCTGTTACCAGGCTCCCGGGCTTTGACGGGTGCCGTGTAGCGGCTTTTTCATTTTATTAGGGGAGTACTCCGTTTTGTTCTTATATGAGAATATCAGGGAGGGCTCTGGAAATCAGGTGATAAATTAATGAAGAGAATAGTGTCCTGCAGTGAAATGAAGGCATTGGATAACAGAACAATATCAGAAAAGGGAATTCCTTCGTGTGTGCTTATGGAGCGGGCGGCTCTGAAGACGGCGGAGGTCCTGGAGGAGGAATTTCATAAGAGAAACCAGTCGGAGAAAATTCTGGTTGTCTGTGGGAGCGGAAACAATGGCGGAGACGGCATTGCAATTGCCCGGATCCTGCACCTGCATGGCTTTTGTGCGGAAATTTATCTGGCAGGCGCTCAAGAGCATATGACTGAGGAAACCAGGAGGCAGCTTCAAATTGCAGAGAATTATCAGGTGCGTATGGTGAATAACCCGGAATGGGATGAATATACTACTATAGTAGATGCCATATTCGGCGTTGGCCTTGCAAGACCGATCGAAGGCAGATATGCGGAATTGATCCGGCAGATGAACAGCGCTAAAGCATGGAAGGCTGCGGTAGATATTCCTTCAGGTGTTGCCGGAGATACGGGAAAGGAGCTCGGCATTGCCTTTTGGGCGGATGTCACGGTAACCTTTGCGTATCGAAAAAGAGGGCTTTGTTTTTATCCGGGCAGAATGTATGCAGGGAGGATCGTTGTAGCAGATATCGGCATTTATGCGGATGAAGAGGAGGCCTGCAGGGTCTGGCATCTGGAAACTGCAGATTTATCGTCTTTCCCTGAGAGGATTCCCTACGGAAATAAGGGAACCTTCGGGAAGGTGTTGGTAGTAGCCGGAAGCACAGGAATGTGCGGAGCTGCCTTTTTGAGTGCGGCGGCTGCCTTTGCGGGCGGAGCCGGCATGGTTAAGATACAGACTGTGGAGGAGAACAGGGTTCCGCTTCAGACACTTCTTCCGGAAGCAATGCTTTCCTGTGTATTTTCGGAAGCGGAAAACCAAAAGTCGCTGGATTGGTGCGATGTTGTGGTTATCGGACCGGGGCTCGGCGTCTGTGGTGAAAGCCGGGAGCGTGCACAGTGGTTTCTGTGCCATGCCAGCTCTGCCGGCAAACGGATCATTTTGGATGCGGATGCTCTGAACCTTATGAGTTTGCATCCTGAATGGAAATCGTACCTCAATGAACGGGTGATCCTGACACCGCATCTGGGTGAAATGGGCCGCTTGTGTAATAAACGCATTGGCGAGATTCAGGAGTGTATTCTGGAAACTGCACTGGATTTTTCGAAAGAAACCGGGGCTGTATGCGTATTAAAGGATGCATGTACGGTTGTTGCGGATTCTGAGGGCAGGGCATATTTGAACCTGAATGGGAATTGTGGAATGGCAACAGCGGGGAGCGGGGATGTCCTGTCCGGCGTTCTGGCTGCCGTATGCTGCATGTTTCTGGCGGCGCCGGAAGATGCGCCGGATTATGGAATGCAGGCAGCGCTTGGAGTGTATCTTCATGCTGCGGCAGGAGATGAGGCGGCGGAAAAAACAGGTGTGCAGGGTATGACAGCGAGAGATATTGTCCGTATGCTTGTGCAGGTATGCAAAAAATGCGGAAACGCTTCGGAAAGAGCAGACTATTTGAGGAGGGTATGATGAAAAAATACAGCAGAGTAAAAGCAGTGGTATCTCTGGATGCGATTGCACACAATTTCGAAGAAATGAAAAAGCAGATTGCAGAGGGAACCAAAATAATCGCAGTGATCAAGGCGGACGGCTATGGCCACGGGGCTTGGGCGATTGCACAGATGATTCACGATTATGCATATATCTGGGGCTTTGCAACTGCTACGGCAGAGGAAGCTCTTGCGCTTCGCCGGGAAGGTGTGACAAAACCGGTTCTGATTCTCGGATTGGTCTTTGAAGAATATTTCCGCGAATTGATCGCTCAGGATATCCGACTGGCGGTCTGCGATCTGGAAACTGCCAAAAAGCTGGATAAGGAGGCATGTCGTCAGGGTAAAAACGTACATATCCATTTGGCTTTGGATACCGGGATGAACAGAATCGGTTATGCGGATACCGGGGACAGTATAAAAGAAATCCGGCAGATACAAAGGCTTCCGGGCGTAACGATTGAAGGCCTGTTTACACATTTTGCCAGAGCTGACGAGTATGACAGAAGTCCGGCTATGGTACAGTTGAATCGCTATCTGGTTTTTGCAGAGAAGCTTCAGAAGGCGGGTGTGGAAATTCCGATCCGTCATTGCTCTAACAGTGCCGGTATCATTCGTGTTCCGGAGGCGAATTTAAGTGCTGTCCGCGCAGGAATCACGATCTATGGGATCTATCCTTCCAATGAGGTGGAACGGGATATTATAAGACTCCGGCCTGCCATGGAGCTGAAAAGTCATATATCCTATGTAAAGGAGCTTGGGCCGGGAGAGGCAATCAGCTACGGCGGAACCTATGTGACGGAAAAGCAGATGAAGGTTGCAACGGTTCCGGTGGGCTATGCGGATGGATATCCCCGTCAGCTTTCCAACAAAGGCTGGGTCCTGATCCGGGGGAAACGCGCGAACATTCTTGGACGTGTCTGCATGGATCAGTTTATGGTGGATGTGACGGAAATACCGGACGTACATGCGGGCGATGAAGTGACCTTGCTTGGAAGAGATGGAAAGGAATTTATCAGCATTGAAGAAATGGGAGATCTGTCCGGGCGTTTTTCCTACGAATTTGCCTGCGGAATCGGCAAACGCGTACCGAGAGTCTATATCAGAAACGGAAAAGAGTGCAGGGCTTCTTCTTTCATTGACAAAAAACAGGATATATAGATTCATACAGCGAGCAACCGGAGATCAAAAATAATAGAAATACACCACGCATGAATACACAAGAAAAATGTGGAAATACTATTCCTAGAACGGCATCTTCCATCGGGCTGACCGGGAAATGTTGTACTAGAACTCGGCAAAGGCCGGAAATAGAATCGGAGTGTGAATTGTGTGGTTATAAAAAGAGGGGATATTTTTTATGCGGATTTAAGGCCGGTAGTCGGCAGCGAGCAGGGCGGTATCCGTCCTGTGCTGATCATTCAGAATGATGTGGGGAACAAGCACAGTCCAACTGTCATCTGTGCAGCCATTACATCCAAAATGAACAAGGCAAAACTGCCGACACATATTGAAATTGATGCGTCAGCATACGGAATTGAGAAGGATTCCGTCATCCTGCTGGAGCAGCTTCGTACCATTGATAAAAGAAGATTGAAGGATAAAGTATGTCATCTGGATCAGGTTATGCTGGATAAAGTAAATCACGCGCTGGAAATCAGCCTGGAGCTGACTTTTTAAGCCTGGATTCTTGACGAACGATAAGGAAAGTGCTATATTTTAGCAGTAACTACGCAGATTCCCGGCATCGCTGCGGAATCATGATCCGGAATATGATGTTTGGAGGGTTATTATAGGAACATATGGAAGATGGCAGTAGTTTGCCCTTATGGGGCCTGTTGACTTTGTTTTTGTTGCTTTGGCTGAACGGTATTTTTTACGGCTTTGCAGCCGCAGTCAGGAATATCAGTCAAAATGAAGTATTAAAAGAAGCACTGGATGGAAACAAAAAAGCGATTTTGCTGAAAAAGCTTCTGGATCACCCGGTTCAGTACGTCAATGCAATCCCGCTGATCGTAACCGCGTCCGGTATCTGCCTTGGTACAAGTCTTGTTCAGTGGGTGGCGTATGCGTTTTGCCAATACATAAATCATCTGCCGGCGCTTGTGATGGTTGTGGCGGTCTGTATCATTTTGCTGGCTTCTTTTGGAATTTTGACTTTTCGGAGGGTCGGTACCTATTATCCGGAAAAATTTGCATACCGTTATGTAAAAACGGTGTATTTTTTTGTGAGCATTCTGTATCCTTTTACTGTGTTTATTACCTGGATTGCAAAATTGGCGGCCATTCCTTTTGGAGTGGAATTAAATCAGACACCCGATGCAGTGACGGAAGAATAAATCATTTCCATCGTGGATGAAGCCCATGAACAGGGCGTGATTGAAGAGAATGAAGCGGAAATGATCCAGAATATCATTTCCTTCAACGAGACGGAAGCACAGGACATCATGACACATCGGAAAAATGTGGTGGCATTTGCCCAGGAAATTCTTCTGAAGGAAATGATTGATGATATGCTGGAGGAGGGAAATTCCCGATACCCTGTATACGGTCAGGACCTGGATGACATTCTTGGAATCGTTCACTATAAGGATGCCCTTAAATTTATGACAAAGAATCCATGGGCCAGGTTCAAGCCCCTGAAGGAGCTGCCCGGACTGATCCGTGACGCTGCATTTATCCCGGAAACCAGAAATATCGGAGACCTGTTCCGCACTATGCAGGCCAAAAAGCTCCATATGGCGATTGTTGTGGATGAATATGGACAAACGGCCGGGATTGTTTCCATGGAGGATATTCTGGAGGAGATTGTCGGGGATATACTGGACGAATATGATGAAGATGAGATTACAATCCGCACACAGGTCGATAACAGCATTTTAATAGATGGACTGGCTTATCTGGAGGATGTGGCAGAGGAACTGAAGGTGGATTTCGGCAAGTTGAATTTTGAGACTCTGAACGGTTATTTGACATCACTTTTGGGGCATATCCCTACAGAAAAGGATCTGGATAAAGAAATTGTTGCAAACGGCTACCGCTTTAAAATCCTTGCATTGGGAAACAAAACCATTGACAGGGTGCGGGCCGAAAAAATAAACGAAAAAGAAACCAAAGGAGAAAGTGAGAAATGTCAGGACATTCAAAATTTGCGAACATAAAGCATAAGAAAGAAAAGAATGATGCAAAAAAGGGGAAGATTTTCACAGTTATCGGACGTGAGATCGTAATGGCTGTCAAAGCAGGCGGCCCGGATCCGAACAATAACAGCAAGCTGCGTGATGTCATTGCAAAGGCCAAGGCAAACAATATGCCGAACGATACGATTGAGCGCGGTATCAAAAAGGCTGCAGGGGCTGATTCCGCAGATTCATACGAGAGAGCAACCTACGAGGGCTATGGCCCGAATGGTGTGGCGATCATTGTAGAAACACTGACAGACAACAAAAACCGTACTGCGGGCAATGTGAGAAATGCATTCACCAAAGGCTACGGAAGCATTGGAACCCAGGGCTGCGTTTCTTTTATGTTCGACCAGAAGGGACAGATCATCATCGACAGGGAAGCATGCGAAATGGATGCAGATGAGCTGATGATGGTGGCGCTGGATGCAGGGGCCGAGGATTTTAGCGAAGAAGACGACAGCTTTGAGGTGATCACTGCACCGGATGATTTCAGCGCAGTCCGGGAGGCACTGGAGGAGGCAGGCGTACCTATGCTGGAAGCACAGATTGCTATGGTTCCGCAGACGTATGTAGAGCTGACTGATGAGAAGGACATCAAAAATCTTCAGAAGACATTGGATTTGCTGGATGAAGATGACGATGTGACAGATGTATGGCATAACTGGGATGAATGATTGGGCCGGCGTATTTTTTGGCGTTAACTGGCGTATAATACCTCCATGACAAAATGCATGGAGGTATTTTTATGTCTGAAGAAATGAAGCAGGAAAACAAAGAAGCACAGGACAGTGAGAAAAATAAGAGGCTGGAGCAGGAAAATGCCCAGAACGAGCAGATTAAAGAGATGGGGCAGGTTACGCTGGATAAAAATCCCCGGAAAAGAAGAGTGGAGCTTCTGACGATCATCGGTGAAGTGGAGGGACATGAATCCGCGCCTTCCCAGAGCAAGACGACGAAATATGAGCACGTTCTTCCGAAGCTTGCACTGATTGAAGATGACGAAGACGTGGAAGGACTTCTGATTCTTCTGAATACAGTGGGAGGAGACGTGGAGGCCGGACTTGCCATTGCAGAAATGATCGCGTCTCTAAGCATTCCCACCGTATCTCTGGTGCTGGGCGGCGGTCATTCCATAGGTGTACCTATGGCTGTATCGGCGGATTATTCCTTTGTGGTGCCAAGTGCGACCATGGTCATTCATCCGGTACGTTCCAGCGGCATGTTTATCGGTGTTGCGCAGACCTATCGGAATATGGAAAAAATCCAGGATCGTATTACCACTTTTATTTCCAATCACTCCAATACCACCCAGAAGCGTCTGGAGGAGCTGATGCTGGATACGACCCAGCTTGTCAAGGATGTGGGTACGATGCTGGAAGGAAAAGAGGCTGTAAAGGAAGGCCTGATCAATGAGGTGGGCGGTATGAAGGAGGCTCTGGCAAAGCTCTATGAATTGATTGAAGAACAGAAAAGAACAAATGACCTAAAAAGATCACTTTTCCAGTAATTTTCTGTTAAAAAATACACTTTTTTCATTGATTGTCCTATTTTTTGTGGTATAATGCAAAAGAATGAGTATCTATGTTTAAAATTATCTATACAGGAGGGACAATCATATGAGCAATAAGTGTGGATGTCAGAACAGCGGGAACGCGGATTTCGCTGAATTGGCTCCGGTGCTTGAAAAATATGCCAAAGTGCCGGGCAGCCTGATTACCATTCTTCAGCAGACACAGGACATTTATGGTTATCTTTCTCTGGATGCGATCAACTATATCGCGGAGAGAACGGGAATCATGCCTGCTAAGATCTATGGCGTAGCAACTTTCTATGCACAGTTCCGCTTACAGCCTATCGGCAAATATCTGATCATGCTTTGCAAGGGTACGGCCTGTCATGTCAATGGTTCTGACATGATTGAGGAGGCTGTCTGCGAGCATTTGGGAATTAAGGATGGAGAGACGACAGAGGATGGATTATTCACCCTGAACAATGTTGCCTGTCTTGGCTGCTGTTCCCTGGCGCCGGTTATGATGGTGAAAACGGCCGACGGTGAGGAAACTTTTGGTAACCTGACAAAATCTTCCGTTAAGAAGATTCTTGATGATTACAAAGCACAGAATGCATAGGAGGTAGAGATATGAAGGTTGTTGTAGGACAGGGCAGCTGTGGTATTGCTACCGGCGCAAAAAAAACCTCCAATGAGTTCGAAAGAATCGTTGCAGAGAAAAATTTATCAAACGTTGTGATTGATAAAACAGGATGTATCGGTACCTGTTATCTGGAGCCGATCGTAGACGTTTATAATGACGAAGGCGCTCTGGAAGCAAGATATGTAAAATGTACCACTGATAAGGTTGCAGAGATTGTAGAAGAACATTTGATCGGCGGCAGGCCGGTTGAAAAATTCGTGATTCCCGGGGAGGATGAGGCTTTCTTGTCCCAGCAGCAGAGAATCGTTCTTCGTAACTGCGGCCGGATTAATCCGGAAAAGATTGAAGAATATATCGCCGTAGGCGGATATGAAGCGGCAAAGAAGGTTGTCACATCCATGACACCGGATGAGGTAATTGAAGAGATCAAGATTGCCGGTCTTCGTGGACGCGGCGGCGCAGGTTTCCCGACCTGGTTCAAATGGAATGCTATCAAATCCAACAAGGGTGCACAGAAATATATGGTATGTAATGCGGATGAGGGTGACCCGGGTGCATTTATGGACCGTTCCGTACTGGAAGGCGATCCGCATTCTCTGCTGGAAGGTATGATCATTGGCGGTTTTGCTGCCGGTGCTACCGAAGGCATCATCTACTGCCGTGCTGAGTATCCGCTGGCAATTGCGCGTCTGGAGATTGCTATGGCACAGGCAAGAGAAAAGGGCTGTCTGGGCAGGAATCTGTTTGGAACAGGCTTTGACTTTGATATTCGTATCAAAGCAGGTGCAGGTGCATTCGTATGCGGTGAAGAGACTGCCTTGATCGCATCCCTGGAAGGTGAGCGCGGAATGCCTCGTCTGAAACCCCCGTTCCCGGCAGCAAAGGGCTACTGGAAGCTTCCGACAAACATCAATAACGTAGAGACCTACGCAAACGTTGCATGGATCATCTCCAACGGCGGACAGGCTTTTGCGGACAGAGGTGCTGAGAAATCCAAAGGCTCCAAGGTATTTGCTCTGGCAGGTAAGATTAAGAAGGGCGGTCTGGTGGAAGTACCAATGGGCATGACCCTGAGAGAGGTTATTTATAATATCGGCGGCGGTATTAAAAACGACAAGGAATTCAAGGCTGTACAGATGGGCGGGCCATCCGGCGGATGTATTCCGGCACAGCTCATTGATACCCCGGTTACATATGAAGATATCAATAAAACAGGTGCAATCGTTGGTTCCGGCGGTATGATCGTTATGGACGAGGATACCTGTATGGTTGATATGGCACGCTTCTTCCTGGATTTCACCAGGAAAGAGTCCTGCGGTAAATGTAACTACTGCCGTATCGGTACCAAGAGGATGCTGGAGATTCTGGAAAGAATCACCAGAGGAGAAGGAAAGGACGGAGACATCGAGCTTCTGGAAGAGCTGGCCGGCAAGATCAAAGACGGCGCTATGTGCGGTCTGGGACAGACGGCCCCGAACCCGGTGCTTACCACTATCCGTTATTTCCGCAATGAATATGAAGACCATATTTATAACCACAAATGTACAGCAAAATCCTGTAAAGCTCTTATCCATTATGAAATCACGGAAGACTGCAAGGGCTGCGGCAAGTGTAAGAGAAACTGCCCGGTGGATGCGATCAGCGGTGATAAGAAACAGATTCATAAGATTAATCCTGACGTATGTATCAAGTGCGGCAAGTGTGAAGACAATTGTTCGTTTGGTGCAGTAAAGAGAGTTTAATAGGAGGTGTAGACTGTGAATAAATTCAGATTAAATATTGACGGAAAAGAAGTCTACGGACTTCCGGGACAGACAATTCTTGAAGTCTGCAAGGAGAACGACATCTTTATTCCGACTCTTTGCTATGACGAAAGAACAGAAATTTACGGTGCATGCGGACTCTGTATGGTAGAGTGGGAAGGAAGCCCGAAGCTTTGGAAGGCCTGCGCAACAGAAATTGCACCGGATATGGTAATTCGTACCAACACACCGCGTGTCATCGAATCCAGAAAAACAAATCTGGAGCTTCTTCTTTCCAACCACAAGGGCGACTGCCGTCCTCCGTGTATGCTGGCATGTCCGGCAGGTACGGATTGTCAGGGATATGTAGGTCTGATCGCCAACGGGCAGTACGAAGAGGCCATTAAACTGATCAGAGAAAATATTCCGCTTCCGGGCTCCATAGGCCGTGTCTGCCCTCATCCGTGCGAAACTGCCTGCCGCCGCGGTCTGGTGGATGAGCCGGTTGCAATTGCAAACCTTAAGAGGTTTGCCGCTGATACAGACGAATTCGGTGAGGATCCGTTTGTTCCGGAATGCGAGCCGGATACCGGAAAGAACGTAGCTGTCATCGGCGGTGGCCCTTATGGTATTTCCATGGCCTACTTCCTTCGTCAGTTGGGACATGATGTGACCATATATGAAGCAATGCCGAAGCTGGGCGGTATGCTCCGCTATGGTATTCCGGAGTATCGTCTTCCGAAAGAGGTTCTGGACGAAGAGATTGCAACCCTGGAAAAAATGGGAGTAACTATGGTTACCAATACCAAAATCGGTGAAGATATCTCCTTTGAAACGATCAGGAGAGATTTTGATGCAGTATGTGTAGGAATCGGTGCATGGGTATCCACAGGTGTCCGCTGTAAGGGTGAAGATGCGGAAGGTGTCATCGGCGGCATCGATTTCCTTCGCAAGGTTGTCCGCAACGAGCAGATCGACCTTGGAAAGAATGTTGCCATCGTCGGAGGCGGGAATACTGCTATGGATGCCTGCCGTACGGCTGTACGTCTGGGCGCTGACAGAGTATATAATATCTACAGAAGAACAAAAGACGAAATGCCTGCAGATATGATCGAGATCGAGGAGGCAGAGGAGGAAGGTGTAATCTTCCTGAATCTGACCAACCCGCTGGAAATCATCTCCGATGAAAACGGCCACTGCCGTCAGATGGTGCTTCAGGTTATGGAGCTTGGTGAGCCGGATGCTTCCGGACGCCGTGCACCGGTTCCGGTAGAAGGAAAGACAGAAACCATCGATGTAGATACTGTGATTCTGGCAATCGGACAGAAAGTAAACGCAGCCGGTATCGAGGGCATAGAGCTGACCAGAAAAGGCGGCATTGTTTACGATAAGAATACTTTTATGACTGCAATTCCCGGCGTATTTGCCGGCGGTGACTGCGGCAATGACAAGATTTCCATCGCGGTGGAGTCTATCGGTGATGCGAAGAAAGGCAGCCTGGTGGTGGATGCTTATCTGCGCGGGGAAGAAATCGCTTATGAGCCGAACTACTATGTAACCAGGAAGGACGTAACTCCGGCGACTTTTGAGGACCGTGAGAGAATGTGCCGTCCGTCTATGGAACAGCTTAACGCAGAAGAAAGAAAGGATAACTTTACGGAAGTAGTCTTCGGCTATGACGAAGAGCAGGCTTTGGAAGAAGCACATCGCTGTCTGGAATGCGGATGTAAGGATTACTTTGAATGTAAGCTGATTTCCTATGCAAACATGTATGATGTAAAACCGGATCGTTTTGCCGGTGATATCAACGAAGTGGAGTATGAAGATGAGCATCCGTTCATCCTGAGAGACCCGAATAAGTGTATCCTCTGCGGCCTTTGTGTACGTGCGTGTGATGAGGTTATGGGTGTCGGCGCACTTGGCCTTGTAAAACGTGGATTTGATACCGTTGTAAAACCGGCTCTGGAGCAGCCGCTTGCTGAAACAGGATGTATTTCCTGCGGTCAGTGTGTAAGTGTCTGCCCCACCGGTGCACTGCAGGAAAGACTTTCCCTGGAAAAATCCGTTCCTCTGGCAACAGAAGTGACAGATACAACCTGTTCTCATTGTTCCGTTGGCTGCTCCGTACATCTCGAGACCTATGGAGATATGCTTGTAAAAGCGGTTCCGGATAAAGAGGGCGCTGTGAACAGGGGACTGCTCTGCGGCCGCGGCAAATTCGGCTTTGACTGCTCTGTTATGGAAGGCAAGCTGCTTGAGCCTCTGGCAAGAAAGAACGGCGAGCTGACAGAGGTTGATTACCATGAAGCATTTGTTCTGGTAGCCAAGAAAGCGGAGGCACTTGCTGCGAAATACGGAAAAGAGGCAGTTGCTGTTTCTATTTCCGACAGATATACAAATGAGGAAGCCTATGTGATCAAGAAATTTGCAGACGCCATTGGCGCAAAGACGCTGTGCTTCAACAACAGGGAAAACGGCCTTCAGAAGGTCCTGGGCGTAAACGCTTCTCCGAACACCATCGATGAGCTGCTTTCTGCGGAAGTGATTCTGTGTGCCGGCTTCATTGCAAAAGAAAATCAGGTCATCCGTCTGAAGCTGAAACAGGCTGCAGCAAATGGCGCGAAGGTTATCCTTGTGAATCCGGAGGGCTATGAGCAGGCGCACATGAGCTTTGCATATAAGACCATTACCACCGACAACAGCCTTGCATTCTTCAGGGGCGTTGCAAAAGCTCTGACAGAAATGGGCAAAGGCACGGGCAAAGAGGGCTACGAAGCATTTAAGGCATCTGTAGAGGGTGCTGTGGTTTGTGATGAGGTCAAAGCTGTTGCAGAAGCTTATGCAAATGCAAAGAAGGCAATGATCGTCTTCCAGCAGAATGTGGTTACGACAGAAGCTGCCGCATTGCTTGCTGATATCGCAGTGGTATCCGGTCATATCGGAAAAGCACGTGACGGTATCCTGATGCTGAAGGCGAAGAACAACAGCCAGGGTCTGAACGATCTGGGTGTAACAGCAGGTGCGGAAGCCATGGAAGGTGTGAAAGCACTCCTTGCATTCGGTGAAGATGTTCCGGCAGAAGCACTGAAAGAGCTTGTATTCCTTATGGTTTGCGATACACATTTGACAGAGACTGCCCGGAAAGCAGACGTAGTCATTCCCGGAACCGGATTTGCTGCTACATACGGTACTTACACCAATACCGAGCGCAGACTGCAGGTAGTAGAACAGGCAGCGGAAGAAGATGTTGTATTCAGCAACTGGGAAGTAGCTGCTGAGCTGGCTCATGTATATGAAATCGAGATGCCGTTTGATGATATTGATGATATCTCTGATGAAATGAACGATAAGCTTCCTGTTTACCGTTATGCAGAAATGGGTGAGATTTACGGCGGTGTTCTGGAATGTGCAGATGCTGCACTGGTTGCTGCAGAGGATGCGGCTTTTGTAACACCTCTGAAATGCACCGATCATCTCATGAACATGATTGATGAAAGACTGCCGAAGGCAAAATAAAGAATCGTTTTTCAGGGACTCCTGTACAGGCATTTGTACAGGAGTCCTTTTTTCTTGTAACTTTTGGGAAAATGTGCTACACTAAAATGGTTAATGGGCTTTGCCGGCCTGCGGATTGTGCGGCATGATGCAAACGGCAATTGAAGAAACCTGAGACTCAGGTACAAAAGAAAAGGGTGCAAATATGTCTGTTTTATATGCAATCTTATTAGGAATCATACAGGGAATCACAGAATTTCTCCCGGTGAGCAGCTTCGGCCATACCAGCGTTATCCAAAATATGTTAAAAATCCAGAGGGGGCCTGGAATTGTATTTGAAACAATGCTGCATTTGGGAACGCTTGCTGCTGTTTTTATGGCATTTCATAAGGATGTGGTTCACGTGTTTGCAGAAGTGGCCGGGATGCTTATGGATATTATCGGAAATATCAACCTCTATATTCATAACAGGAGAACAGGAAAGCATTTGAATTATGCAAGAATCATCCACGGCAGCTACCGCAGATTTGCAGTGCTTCTTCTGGTATCTATGATTCCGACTGCGGCCATTGGTTATACCGCGCGCCGCCTTGTTGTGAAGAGCGCGGTTACTCCGTTGATGTCCGGAATCGGCTTTTTGCTCACCGGGATCGTTTTGTTGGTCGTGGATTTCAGCAAATCCGGCGGAATCAGAGCTTCCAGAGAGGCCAATTACAGTCACGCCATGTGGATTGGTATTTGCCAGGGCCTTTCTGTGTTTCCCGGCATATCCAGAAGCGGCGTTACCATAAGTGCGGCTCTGTTCTGTGGATTCAGCCGCGCTTTTGCGGTAAAATATTCGTATCTTTTATCGATTCCGGCAGTCGTTGGTTCCATGCTTCTGGAGATAAGGGAATTTACCTCTCCGGGGATGAGTACCGGCCAGGGCTTTATTTTCGTTCTGGGAATGATCGTGGCCGGAATTGTGGGATATTTTACGGTCCGTTTTCTTTTAAAGCTTGTACATAAGAGAAAACTGCGTTATTTTGCATATTACTGCTTTCTGGCAGGAGCATTGACATTGACCCTGAATTATATAGCTTAGATTTTAGGAGGGGAACCTTTCGTATGGCAGCATCAAAGACTCAGAAGGGCAAAAGAAAAACGACAACAAGAAATACTAACAAAAAAAATGCGGCAAAGCAATCTGTGTCCAGTGGTTTTCAGACAGAGATCATACTGCTGATCATTCTGGCTGCTTCTGTCATTCTTTTATTCAGCAATTTCGGTATGGGAGGCTTTGCAGGAAACGCGATCAGTTCCTTTGCGTTTGGGGCAGTGGGCCTGCTGGCATATATTTTTCCGGTTCTGCTGTTTTTAGGGTCTGCATTCCTTCTTTCCAACAGACAAAACAGCCTTGCATATAAGAAGTTTTTTGCAGGAGTTGTGTTTTTTATTTTTTTGTGCGGATTCGTTCAGCTTCTGACAGAGGGATATATGAGAAGCACAACCTTACAGGACTATTTTACATTATGCTCCAGCTATCGTACAGGAGGCGGTGTCGTAGGAGGCGCCATCTGCATTTCCACCACATCCGCATTCGGCGTGGCAGGCGGATATGTGATCATCATTCTTGTATTGCTGGTTTGTCTGATTCTGATTACCCAGAGGTCTTTTTTTGGTTTTATGAACCGCATTGGCATGGGAATTGCCGGCCTGATCAAGGGCGGACAGGAGCGATACAGAGAGGGACAGCCGGAGCGTGAATTAAAAAAGGAGCTGCGTGCCAAGGAACGGCGCCAGCGAAGGGAAGAGAAGCAGGCGGAACGGCTTCGTGAGCTGGAAGCAGCCCTTGAGGAGGACTCTGATGAAGAAGAAAAGAAAACCTCCCAAAGTGCATCCTCTAAACAAAAGGCAAAAACTCCCGTGGATTCCGCCCTGGCTGCCAAGGTGAGGCGTCCGTCTTTCCTTGAGGGAACAGAATTAAAACCATTGAAAGCTGCACAGGAACCATTGGCCGGCGGCAATATGTCAATGGAAGACCAGCCTGCTCCTGATACCGGGGCATCCGGACAGGGACAAATGGAATTTAGGATTCAGCGCTCCCAGCCGATGGCTATGGAAGAAATAGAGCCGGAAGCAGCCGGGATAGAAGAGGCGGCGCCGGAAGCAGCGCAGACTCCGGTCAATGAACCTCAAAAACGCCAGCCTTCCAAAAACCCGAAATCCTCTGCAGTAGAAATCGAAAGCGGCATTGACAATATTCAGCATGAAATCAGCCGGCAGGAAACTGCTGTGAAAAAGAAATACCAGTTTCCTCCGCTGAAGCTTCTGAAACGCGGCAACGGAAAGTCTCAGGGAGATTCTGATGCCTACCTTCGGAAAACCGCGCAGAAGCTTCAGGATACCCTCCACAATTTCGGGGTAAATGTCACCGTGACAAACGTAAGCTGCGGTCCTACGGTCACCCGGTATGAACTGCAGCCGGAAATGGGTGTGAAGGTCAGCAGAATTGTGGGACTTGCCGATGATATTAAATTAAATCTGGCAACTCCGGATATCCGTATTGAGGCGCCGATCCCGGGCAAAGCTGCAGTCGGCATAGAAGTACCAAATAAAGAGAACAGTGCGGTTATGCTGCGTGATCTGCTGCAGTCTCAGGAATTTCAGGGAGCAAAATCCAGGCTTTCCTTTGCTGCAGGTAAGGACATTTCCGGCAAACCGGTAGTTACGGATATTGCAAAGATGCCGCATCTTCTGATCGCGGGGGCAACAGGCTCCGGCAAATCCGTGTGTATCAACACCCTGATCGTAAGTATTTTATATAAAGCAACGCCGGACGAGGTCAAGATGATCATGATTGACCCCAAGGTTGTGGAATTAAGTGTTTATAATGGGATTCCGCATCTGTTTATTCCGGTTGTCACGGACCCGAAAAAGGCTGCGGGGGCTTTAAACTGGGCCGTTTCCGAAATGACCTCCCGTTACAATGCTTTTGCGGAATACGGTGTCCGTAATTTGGGGGAATATAACAAAAAGGTAGAGAACATGCGTATTCCGGAGGGAGAGGAACGTCCGGAAAAAATGCCGCAGATCATTATTATTGTAGACGAGCTTGCAGATTTGATGATGGTTGCGCCTGGTGAGGTGGAGGACGCTATCTGCCGTCTTGCACAGCTTGCCCGTGCTGCCGGCATTCACCTGATCATTGCTACCCAGCGTCCCTCTGTCAATGTCATCACTGGCCTGATCAAGGCAAACATGCCTTCCAGAATTGCTTTTTCTGTTTCCTCAGGTGTGGACTCCAGGACAATCCTGGATATGAACGGTGCAGAGAAGCTTCTCGGAAAGGGTGATATGCTCTTTTATCCCCAGGGGTACCAGAAGCCAGCACGACTGCAGGGCGCATTTATTTCTGATGAAGAGGTCAGTAGTATTGTGGACTTTTTATCGGACAAAAATCCGGCAGTCGAGTACAATACAAAGATTGAACAGCAGGTAAATACAGTCAGTGCTACCGGCGGCGCCGCAGGGGGAGATGAAAGAGATAATTACTTCGGGGAAGCCGGAAAGTTCATCATTGAAAAGGAGAAGGCGTCTATCGGAATGCTGCAGCGTATGTTTAAGATCGGCTTTAACCGTGCTGCAAGGATCATGGATCAGCTCTCTGATGCAGGAGTGGTTGGTCCGGAGGAGGGAACAAAGCCAAGAAAGGTACTCATGACTATGGAAGAATTTCAGAAATATCTGGAGGAATAGGAAAATCTCATTTATGGAAAGGAAATGAAAAACAGAAGTATCATGGAAATTCGGATTTTATCGGTAGGAAAAATCAAAGAAAAGTATCTTGCAGATGGAATTTCGGAATATGCAAAACGTCTGGGGCGTTATTGTAAGCTTACGTTCTGTCAGGTTGCAGATGAAAAAACGCCGGATAAGGCTTCGGATGCTCTGAATAATCAGATCAGGGAAACAGAAGGCGAACGGCTGATGAAGCATATTCGGGAACAGGATTATGTGATCGCCCTTGCCATTGATGGCAAGATGCTGGATTCTGTAGAGCTGTCCCAAAAGCTCGGTCAGCTCGGAGTAGCTGGAAAAAGCTCCATAGCCTTTGTGATCGGAGGCTCACTGGGGCTGAGTGACGCTGTACTTAAGCGGGCGGATTTTAAACTGAGCTTTTCGAAGATGACATTTCCTCACCAGCTTATGCAGGTGATTCTGTTGGAACAGATTTATCGGGGGTATCGGATATTGAATCATGAGCCGTATCACAAATAAAAGCGGCGAAGCCAACAAATCATACATGAGAGGAGAGGTGAAAGGTATCTTAAAATTATTAACACCGCTGCTGCCAAAAGATTCTGAATTGGTAGAAGCTGACATTGGGCTTATTAGGGCGAAGCAATTAGAAGAAGAAAGAATACAGGCAAAGGTATTCCGTAATCTGCTGTGTGAAGAGGAAGACTTTTCACATACGCTTTTCCGGGGCGTTAAATTTGAGAACTGCCGTTTCTGGAACTGCTCATTTGAACGGGCGGAATTTACGGATATCGTGTTTCAGACCAGCGATGTTTCAGGCTGCAATTTCAGCGACAGTTTTATCAACCGTACTTCTTTTCGTTCCTGCAAGGGAATCGGAAGCAAATTCACAGGCACTGTGATCAAGAATCTGCATATTACGGAGTGCAATTTGAATTATGCGAACTTTGATTCCTCCAGATTTGAAAATGTTAAGATTGAACGGACAAAGCTGGAAAGCAGCAATCTTACGCAATGCAGGTTAAAACAAGTGGTATGGCGGGAAGTCAGTCTGGTAAACGCCAGCTTCTTCCATACAGCTCTGTGCAATATGGACTTTTCTGACAGTGTGATTCACGGACTTTCTTTATCGGATGACAACCGTGAATTGCAGGGTGCTGTTGTAGATCTGTATCAGGCAGCAGAATTGGCAAAAAGACTGGGGATCGTTATTAAGGAATTATAGATAGAGGAATTTGACAATAAAGGAATGCAAATAAAGAATGAGGGATTTGGTTTGCAGGAAAACATAAAAATATATAAAGAAAATTATGAGCATTTACCAGCCAGATTTGTGAAAAAAATTGAACATGATATAGAATATATCCTGCGTGCCGGTCTTTCGGATTTGAAAAAAATATATCTTTTCGGAAGCTGTGCACGCGGAGAGGTCAGAAGCAGCAGCGATGTTGATCTATTGATACTGACAGCCCATAAGATAAGTGACAGGGGACTTGCGGCAGATATCCGCTGGAGCCTGGATGAACCGGTCAATGGTGTCCGAACTGATGTTGTCTATAAAAATGAAGAATCCGGGAAAACTGAGACTGTTTTTGAGAATGTGGTCGACCGCGATAAAAAATTGATTTTGGAGGTGCTGGAATGATAGGAAATACCTATTTGGATATTGCGGAAAATGATCTGCAGTATTTAGAGTCACTGATTAAAATAAAAAGCACGTTTTACAATCAGCTTGCAGTACAATGTCAGCAGGTTGCGGAAAAATTTCTCAAGGGGTATCTGGATAAACTCTGCATTGATGAAGATGTGTCCGATTTGTTGAGAAAGCATAATATGAAGAAAATGGCCGTCAGGTTAAATGAATTAAAACCTGAATTAAAGCTGGATACGATTGGCTTAGCGTATCTGACTGATTTTTATTATGATGCGAGATATCCAGGGGATGATTTTTATACGGTCACAAAAGCTGAGCTTGAAAAATGCCTGTCTGTTATGTATGATACGGTTAACAAATTAAAAGCAGCAAAGCTGCTGTAAAATCGTGCAGTATTGTGTTGAGTGTAAATAAGAATTTAATTTGTAAGGAGGAAATGTCATGAGAACAGAACGAGTGGAAAATATGTGCGGAGGAACAGGACATGTTATTATCAAACACATTTTAGGAGAAAAAGAATTAAACGGGAAATGCCGTTTATATGCGGAGGTAACGATTGAGCCTGGATGTTCTTTAGGCTTCCACGAGCATCATGGGGAGAGTGAAACTTATTATATTGTATCCGGCAGCGGAATTTACAGTGATAATGGAGCACTGCGTATGGTAAAAGCCGGGGATGTCACCTTCACACCGGATGGGCAGGGACATGCTTTGACAAATTCCGGGGATGAGGACCTGGTATTTATGGCTCTGATCATTCTTGACTGAGACTGGAATCGTACAATGAAGGATTATATGGCACCCATGGAGGGCATCACCAATTATGTTTACCGGAATGCCTATCATACGTATTTCTATCCCATGGACAAGTATTTTACTCCGTTTATATCTGCAAAACCAAATAAAAAATTGAGCTTTAAAGAAATAAACGAGGTTTCTCCTGAGACAAATCAGGGCTTAAAGGTGGTTCCGCAGATTTTGACAAACAATGCGGAAGATTTTATCCGGACGGCCCGGATCCTTATGGACTATGGCCATAAGGAGGTGAATCTGAATCTGGGCTGTCCCTCGGGAACAGTCACCGCAAAAGGAAAAGGCGCTGGATTTCTGGCAGAGCCGGAAAAGCTGGATCGCTTTCTGGATACGATATTTTCGGGATTGGATGCTGCAATTTCCATTAAAACACGGGTGGGGACAGATTATGAAGAGGACTGGGAGCTGCTGTTGGATATTTATAATAGATATCCGGTGAGCGAGCTGATCGTTCATCCCAGAATTCAGAAGGATTACTACAAAAACAAACCCCGGCTTGGGACATATGAGCTTGCGCAGAAGAAGCATCGGGCGCCGCTGTGCTATAACGGAGATTTGTTTACGCCTGAGGCTTACAAAAAATTTACCGGACAGTTTCCCCAAACAGATACCTTTATGTATGGAAGAGGGCTGATTGCCAATCCGGGTCTTGTCGGTGAGATCAGGGAAGGAAAAAAGACAGATAAGAGTACCCTACGGAAATTTCACGATAAAATCTATTGCGATTATAGGGAGCTCCTTTCCGGAGATCGGAATGTGCTGTTTCGTATGAAAGAGCTGTGGAATTATATGTGTCCGCTGTTTACTGATTATGAAAAATATGCAAAGAAGATCAAAAAGGCACAGAATTGCAGGGAATATGCTGCTGCAATTTCCGGCCTGTTTGCAGAACAGGAGCTGACAGTATGAGGCAGATGCGTAAAGGAGAACCGCAGATGGATATCAAAAAATTTGAAGCGTTTATTTCCGCATATCCGGTTTATGAATATCGGATTCTGGATACCCGGAAACTGAAAGTAGAGGACAGGGTACGTAAGATCTGTGAGCAGGAATGTGAACGCTATAAGAGTACCTGGGCCTGTCCTCCCGCGGTCGGGCCGCTTGCAGAATGCGAAAAACGAATCAAAAGCTATACATCGGCTGTCTTTTTCTCCAGTGCTGCAGAAGTGTCTGATATATTGAACATGGAAGAAATGCTTTCTACCAGAATGGAGCATGAGGCACTGACAACACAGGTGGCAAAGTTTTTGAAAGGAGAAGGGTATGAAACCTTCACACTTTCCACAGAATCCTGCGATATCTGAGAAACCTGCGCTTATTGTGAGGGAAAGC